>NZ_CP107996.1:5575000-5875000 GCF_036088315.1 Streptomyces sp. NBC_00344
GGCACGCTGTTGGGTATCTGAAGGTACGGGCTATGCCTGTGTCTTCGGTTGCCGGCCCCAGTGAACTCGCCTGTATGGGTGGGGTGATGGGTGGCTGGTCGTTGTTTGAGAACTGCACAGTGGACGCGAGCATCTGTGGCCAAGTTTTTAAGGGCGCACGGTGGATGCCTTGGCACCAGGAACCGATGAAGGACGTGGGAGGCCACGATAGTCCCCGGGGAGCCGTCAACCAGGCTTTGATCCGGGGGTTTCCGAATGGGGAAACCCGGCAGTCGTCATGGGCTGTCACCCGCTGCTGAACACATAGGCAGTGTGGAGGGAACGAGGGGAAGTGAAACATCTCAGTACCCTCAGGAAGAGAAAACAACCGTGATTCCGGGAGTAGTGGCGAGCGAAACCGGATGAGGCCAAACCGTATGTGTGTGATACCCGGCAGGGGTTGCGCATGCGGGGTTGTGGGATTGCACTTCAACAGTCTGCCGGCTGTTGGGCAAGTCAGAAACCGTTGGTGTAGGCGAAGGACATGCGAAAGGTCCGGCGTAGAGGGTAAGACCCCCGTAGCTGAAACATCAACGGCTTGCTTGTGTGACTCCCAAGTAGCACGGGGCCCGAGAAATCCCGTGTGAATCTGGCGGGACCACCCGCTAAGCCTAAATATTCCCTGGTGACCGATAGCGGATAGTACCGTGAGGGAATGGTGAAAAGTACCGCGGGAGCGGAGTGAAATAGTACCTGAAACCGTGTGCCTACAAGCCGTGGGAGCGTCGCTGGCAGCACTTGTGCTGTCAGTCGTGACTGCGTGCCTTTTGAAGAATGAGCCTGCGAGTTAGCGGTGTGTAGCGAGGTTAACCCGTGTGGGGAAGCCGTAGCGAAAGCGAGTCCTAATAGGGCGTTTGAGTTGCACGCTCTAGACCCGAAGCGGAGTGATCTAGCCATGGGCAGGTTGAAGCGGCTGTAAGAGGTCGTGGAGGACCGAACCCACCAGGGTTGAAAACCTGGGGGATGACCTGTGGTTAGGGGTGAAAGGCCAATCAAACTCCGTGATAGCTGGTTCTCCCCGAAATGCATTTAGGTGCAGCGTCGTGTGTTTCTTGCCGGAGGTAGAGCACTGGATAGGCGATGGGCCCTACCGGGTTACTGACCTTAGCCAAACTCCGAATGCCGGTAAGTGAGAGCACGGCAGTGAGACTGTGGGGGATAAGCTCCATGGTCGAGAGGGAAACAGCCCAGAGCATCGACTAAGGCCCCTAAGCGTACGCTAAGTGGGAAAGGATGTGGAGTCGCAGAGACAACCAGGAGGTTGGCTTAGAAGCAGCCACCCTTGAAAGAGTGCGTAATAGCTCACTGGTCAAGTGATTCCGCGCCGACAATGTAGCGGGGCTCAAGCGTACCGCCGAAGTCGTGTCATTCATACACATAGGGCCAACGCCTGTATGGATGGGTAGGGGAGCGTCGTGTGCCGGGTGAAGCCGCGCCGGAAGGCAGTGGTGGACGGTTCACGAGTGAGAATGCAGGCATGAGTAGCGATACACACGTGAGAAACGTGTGCGCCGATTGACTAAGGGTTCCTGGGTCAAGCTGATCTGCCCAGGGTAAGTCGGGACCTAAGGCGAGGCCGACAGGCGTAGTCGATGGACAACCGGTTGATATTCCGGTACCCGCTTTGAAACGCCCAATACTGAGCCCATTAATGCTAAGGCCGTGAAGCCGCCCTGATCTCTTCGGAGTTGAGGGGAGTGGTGGAGCCGCTGAACCAAGGTGGTAGTAGGTAAGCGATGGGGTGACGCAGGAAGGTAGTCCAGCCCGGGCGGTGGTTGTCCCGGGGTAAGGGTGTAGGCCGTGTGATAGGCAAATCCGTCACACATTAAGGCTGAGACCTGATGCCGAGCCGATTGTGGTGAAGTGGATGATCCTATGCTGTCGAGAAAAGCCTCTAGCGAGTTTCATGGCGGCCCGTACCCTAAACCGACTCAGGTGGTCAGGTAGAGAATACCGAGGCGTTCGGGTGAACTATGGTTAAGGAACTCGGCAAAATGCCCCCGTAACTTCGGGAGAAGGGGGCCATCACTGGTGATTGGATTTACTCCATGAGCTGGGGGTGGCCGCAGAGACCAGCGAGAAGCGACTGTTTACTAAAAACACAGGTCCGTGCGAAGCCGTAAGGCGATGTATACGGACTGACGCCTGCCCGGTGCTGGAACGTTAAGGGGACCGGTTAGTGCGCTTTCGGGCGTGCGAAGCTGAGAACTTAAGCGCCAGTAAACGGCGGTGGTAACTATAACCATCCTAAGGTAGCGAAATTCCTTGTCGGGTAAGTTCCGACCTGCACGAATGGCGTAACGACTTCTCGACTGTCTCAACCATAGGCCCGGTGAAATTGCACTACGAGTAAAGATGCTCGTTTCGCGCAGAAGGACGGAAAGACCCCGGGACCTTTACTACAGTTTGATATTGGTGTTCGGTTCGGCTTGTGTAGGATAGGTGGGAGACTTTGAAGCGGCCACGCCAGTGGTTGTGGAGTCGCCGTTGAAATACCACTCTGGTCGTGCTGGATGTCTAACCTCGGTCCGTGATCCGGATCAGGGACAGTGTCTGATGGGTAGTTTAACTGGGGCGGTTGCCTCCTAAAGAGTAACGGAGGCGCCCAAAGGTTCCCTCAGCCTGGTTGGCAATCAGGTGTTGAGTGTAAGTGCACAAGGGAGCTTGACTGTGAGACCGACGGGTCGAGCAGGGACGAAAGTCGGGACTAGTGATCCGGCGGTGGCTTGTGGAAGCGCCGTCGCTCAACGGATAAAAGGTACCCCGGGGATAACAGGCTGATCTTCCCCAAGAGTCCATATCGACGGGATGGTTTGGCACCTCGATGTCGGCTCGTCGCATCCTGGGGCTGGAGTCGGTCCCAAGGGTTGGGCTGTTCGCCCATTAAAGCGGTACGCGAGCTGGGTTTAGAACGTCGTGAGACAGTTCGGTCCCTATCCTCTGTGCGCGTAGGAATATTGAGAAGGGCTGTCCCTAGTACGAGAGGACCGGGACGGACGAACCTCTGGTGTGCCAGTTGTCCTGCCAAGGGCATGGCTGGTTGGCTACGTTCGGAAAGGATAACCGCTGAAAGCATCTAAGCGGGAAGCCTGCTTCGAGATGAGTATTCCCACCTCCTTGAGAGGTTAAGGCTCCCAGTAGACGACTGGGTTGATAGGCCAGATGTGGAAGCCCGGTAACGGGTGGAGCTGACTGGTACTAATAGGCCGAGGGCTTGTCCTCAGTTGCTCGCGTCCACTGTGTAGTTCCCAGACCACGAACAGTCGTGCCTGCGGAACAAAGTTTCACTGCTTAATTCTTAATTGAAGAGTGTGCTTGTTCGCTAGAGCCCAAATAGGGTTTCGGTGGTCATAGCGTTAGGGAAACGCCCGGTTACATTCCGAACCCGGAAGCTAAGCCTTTCAGCGCCGATGGTACTGCAGGGGGGACCCTGTGGGAGAGTAGGACACCGCCGAACAATCTTTGAAGGACCTTTGGTCCCAGCGTTCATGCTGGGACCAAAGGTCCTTTTTTTATTTCCCGAAGCGCGTCGGACGTCCGGCTGCGTGAGAATGACTGCGGTACCCGAAGACAGGAGTCACACCGATGTCCACCAACTCCCCCGACGACCGTCCGGAGCGCGAGCCGCGTCGCCGGGACGGCGGTGACCAGGGCGGGTTCCGCGGTGGTCGTGACGACCGTCCGAGTACTCCGCGCCGGGACAACGACCGTGGTGGCTTCCGCCGTGACGATCGTCCGAGCACGCCGCGTCGTGAAGACGACCGCGGTGGCTTCCGCCGTGATGACCGTGGCGGCCGGCCCAGCAGCAGTGGTGGCGGCGGTTACCGCGGTGGGCAGCGTGACGACCGTGGCAGTGACCGCGGTGGTTTCCGTCGCGATGACAGCCGTGGTGACAGCCGTGGCGGCGGGTTCCGTGGTGGTCGTGACGACCGTCCGAGCACTCCGCGCCGTGATGACGACCGCGGTGGACGTCCCAGCGGCGGCGGGTTCGCCCGGCGCGACGACCGTCCGCCCTTCCGCCGTGACGACCGTTCAGGCGGCCCCCGCCGAGACGACCGGCGCGACGACCGTGGTGGACGTCCCAGCGGTGGCGGCTTCGAGCGCCGTGACGACCGTTCAGGCGGCCCCCGCCGAGACGATCGACGCGACGACCGTGGCGGACGCCCCAGCAGCGCCGGGGGCGGCGGCTTCCGTGGTGGTCGTGACGATCGTCCGAGCACGCCGCGTCGTGAAGACGACCGCGGTGGCTTCCGCCGTGATGACCGTGGCGGCCGGCCCAGCAGCAGTGGTGGCGGCGGTTACCGCGGTGGGCAGCGTGACGACCGTGGCAGTGACCGCGGTGGTTTCCGTCGCGATGACAGCCGTGGTGACAGCCGTGGCGGCGGGTTCCGTGGTGGTCGTGACGACCGTCCGAGCACTCCGCGCCGTGATGACGACCGTGGTGGACGTCCCAGCGGCGGCGGGTTCGCCCGGCGCGACGACCGTCCGCCCTTCCGCCGTGACGACCGTTCAGGCGGCCCCCGCCGAGACGATCGACGCGACGACCGTGGTGGACGTCCCAGCGGTGGCGGCTTCGAGCGCCGTGACGACCGTTCAGGCGGCCCCCGCCGCGACGACCGTGGCGGACGCCCCAGCAGCGCCGGGGGCGGCGGCTTCCGTGGTGGTCGTGACGACCGTCCGAGCACGCCGCGCCGTGAAGACGACCGCGGCGGCTTCCGCCGTGACGACCGTCCGAGCACGCCGCGCCGTGAAGACGACCGCGGCGGCTTCCGCCGTGACGACCGCCCGAGCAGCCCGCGCCGGGACGACGACCGCGGTGGTCGGCCCAGCAGTGGTGGCGGCGGTTACCGCGGTGGGCAGCGTGACGACCGCGGTGGTTACCGCGGTGGACAGCGTGACGACCGCGCCGGCGGCTATCGCGGTGGGCAGCGTGACGAGCGCGGCGGTGGCTTCCAGCGGGACGACCGCGACCGTGAGCGTGAGCCCGTCAAGCGGCTGCCGATCCCGGACGACGTCACTGGTCAGGAGATCGACAAGGATGTGCGGCAGGAGCTGATGAGCCTGCCGAAGACCCTCGCCGAGGACGTCGCCAAGAACCTGGTGATGGTGGCCCGGCTGATCGACGAGGACCCGGACGAGGCGTACGAGTACTCGCGTATCGCACTGCGTCTGGCCTCGCGAGTGGCCGCCGTGCGCGAGGCTGCGGGCTTCGCCGCGTACGCCACGCAGAAGTACACGGAAGCCCTCGCAGAGTTCCGTGCGACGCGCCGGATGACCGGCACCGTCGACCTGTGGCCCGTGATGGCCGACTGCGAGCGTGGACTGGGACGCCCCGAGCGCGCCATGGCCATGGCAGGCGAGCCCGAGGTGCAGAAGCTCGACAAGGCCGGCCAGGTCGAGATGCGTCTGGTCGCGGCCGGTGCACGGCGTGACATGGGGCAGATCGACGCGGCCATCGTCACGCTGCAGAGCCCGGAGCTGGCGTCGAACTCCGTACAGCCGTGGACCGCTCGGCTGCGATATGCCTACGCCGACGCGCTGCTGGCGGCCGGGCGTCAGGACGAGGCCCGCGAGTGGTTCGCCAAGACCATCGAGTCCGACAAGGACGGTTCGACCGATGCCTCCGACCGGCTCGCTGAGTTGGAAGGCGTGGAGTTCGTCGATGTCGAGCACGAGTCGATCGACGAGTCCGGCGACGAGCCGCACGACGACTCCGCTCACCACGAGCCGCAGGAGCCGCACGGGCAGCACGAGGTCCCTGACGCGGACGGCGACGCCGACGACCAGGGCGACGACCGGCACTGAAACCGCGTCCGGGTGACCGGACGAGGGTGACAACGCGAAGAGGGTGGCAGCCCCGGAATTCACTCCGGGGCTGCCACCCTCTTCGCATATCGGTTCAGTCGTTGCCGAGGCTGCGCAGCACCAGTCCGGTGGCCGGTTTCGGCCCGAACGAGGTCGACTTGCGGGGCATGGTCACCCCCAGCCTGGCGAGGTCCAGCACGACCTCCTCACGTACCGGATGCATCAGAACGGCTGTGGCTCCCCTGCGTTCCGCCTGCTCGACGGCCGCATCAGCGGTATGGATGTACATGATGTGGTCAGGGGTGTCCGGGATCCGCCAGACCTCGTCGAGCAGTGCGTGATGGAGCACCGTCGCGTCCAGGGTGCGCCAGGCCGGCGGCCGGCTGGTGGGGACGGTACGCGCCAGCAGACCCTCGTCCGGCCGGTCGATGAGATGGAACCGCCCGTCTCCCGCCAGCAGAAAGGCGTTTCCGTCGGCCCCGGCAGCGGCCAGGGCGGCCAGGGCAGGCGCGAGACCCTCGATCGTACGGACGCGGAAGAGGCCTTCCACCGCGGCGAGCGCGTCGGCCACCGGGAGCCGGTGCAGCAGCCGGTGGATCGCCCGCACCTCGAGCGGATGACGCACCGTGTCGACGAGCAGCACCAGGCCGTGGCTCCAGGGGCCCGGTCCGGGGTGCTCGGTGTGCAGCCGGAGATAGGTCGCCCAGCGGTGGTGCCCGTCGGCGATCAGCGCCTGGTGACGGGCGAGGTCGGACTGGGCCTCGGCGATCTCCCCGGCATCGGTGAGCGACCAGAGGCGGTGCCTGAAACCGTCCTCGGTGGTCGTCGCGAGCAGCGGCGGACGTGAGACGGCACGCTCGATGACGGCCGCGGCCCCGCCGTCCCCAACCGCCCCCGGCATGCCGGCGCCGGCCGAAGCCGCGTCCACCGTGCCTGCTGCGGCATCCACCGGGGCCGGACCGCCGTCGCCGCGGTAGGTCAGCAGCAGCGGCTCGAAGTTGGCGGCAGTCGCCCGCATCAGCGCCGCCCGGTCCTCGACGATGTCCGGCATCACGTCCTCATGCGGGAGGACCACGCCGTCCTCGGGGCGGGACAGCTTCAGTGCGCCGATCAGACCGCGCTGAAGCAGCGTGCCCCTGCGCTGCTCGTAGACATACAGGGCGGGTTCGGGATCGTGGGCGAGAACGCCCTCCGCGAGCCAGCGGGACAGCGTGGCCGCGGACTGCTCATGCCGGGCGGCAGCGGTACCGGCCTGCGGCAGGATCAACCGCACGATGTTGTGCGGGTCGGCCGATTCCAGGTGCTGGAGCCCGTCGGGCCTCACCACCACGTCGTACGGCGGAGAGGTGACGGCCGCGAGGCTGCCCACCTGCTCGGGGACGTAGCGCAGCCCGCGGAAAGGGAGCAGCTGCAATCCGGTGTCCGCATGCTGACCACTTGTGCTCATTGGTGCATGGTAAGTGGGGCTCGGGTATGCGGGATGATCGGGGGAGGAACCCATGGTGAGGAGTGCGATGAGCCGGCAGAGCAGAACCAGGCCCGACAGCAGTACGACGGCGCTGAACGAGGCGTACGACACCGCTCTGCTCGACCTGGACGGCGTGGTGTACGCGGGAGGTGAGGCGATCGCTCACGCCGTCGCCTCGCTCGGCACGGCACGGGACGGCGGGATGCACCTCGCCTATGTCACCAACAACGCGCTGCGGACACCGGAAGCCGTGGCACGCCACCTGACCGAGCTCGGAGTTCCCGCGGACGGCACCGACGTCATCACATCGGCGCAGGCGGTCTCCCGGCTGATCGCCGATCAGGTTCCGCGCGGCGCGAGGGTGCTGGTCATCGGCGGGGAGGGGCTGAAGGCCGCACTGCGCGAGCGTGGCCTCGAGCCGGTGGATTCCGCCGACGACGACCCCGCGGCCGTGGCGCAGGGCTACGGCGGACCCGAGCTGGCCTGGGCGCGGTTCGCCGAGGCCGCGTACGCGATCAACAGCGGGGTGCCGTGGTTCGCCTCCAACACCGACCTGACCATCCCCAGCGCCCGGGGGATCGCGCCCGGTAACGGGGCTGCCGTGGAGGTCGTACGGATCGCCACCGGCGCCGAGCCGCAGGTGGCAGGGAAACCACTGCCTCCGATGCACAGGGAGACCGTGCTGCGGACCGGGGCCGAGCGGCCGCTGGTGGTCGGGGACCGTCTTGACACCGACATCGAGGGTGCCTTCAACGGAGGTGTGGACTCGCTGCTGGTGCTGACCGGCGTGACGGACGGGGCGCAGCTGCTCGCCGCGAAACCCGAACACCGGCCGGTCTATGTGGACGCGGATCTGCGCGGACTGCTGACGGGGCAGCCCGAAGTGACCGACAGGGACGGCGGATTCGGGTGCGGCGGCTGGACCGCGTTCGTCCGGGAGGGAGAGCTGGCCCTGGAGGGCGACGGTCAGCCACTGGACGGGCTGCGCGCCCTCTGTGCCGCGGCCTGGACGGACGCGGGGGACGGTACCTGCGAACGGGACGCCGGGAAGGCACTTTCCCGGCTGGACCTCTGAGGCACTCCGAAGCCATCGAGGCCCACCGGGGTTCGGTCTGCCAGGGTAGGCTAACCTAACCGGGTGTTGGTCGACAGTCCTCCCCGACAGAGCGCGGATCCTGCCCCCGCGCCCCTCAAGCGTTCGCTGCCGCGCGCCGCCGGGCTGCTGCTGGCCCTTGCGGTGCTGCTGCTCGTCGCCGTCGCGAGCATCGCGATCGGCGCCAAGGCGGTGCCGCTGAGCGAGGTGTGGCACGGGCTGGCGCACGGCTCGGGCAGCGCGGACGATGTTCTCATCCGTGAGGTGCGGCTGCCGCGCACGGTGCTCGGCCTGCTCGTAGGAGCAGCGCTGGGGGTCGCCGGAGCGGTGATGCAGGCGCTCACCCGCAACCCGCTGGCCGAGCCCGGCGTTCTCGGCGTCAACGCGGGGGCGTCCGCTGCGGTGGTCTCCGCCATCAGCTTCCTCGGGATCACATCGCTCACCGCCTACGTGTGGTTCGCGTTCGCCGGGGCCGCCGTGGTCTCGGTGGTCGTCTACGCGCTCAGCGGTGGACGCAGCGCGAATCCGGTGCGGCTCGCGCTCGCGGGCACGGCGGTCACCTTCGCGATGTTCGGGTATGTCAACGCCGTACAGCTGCTGGACTCGGCCGCGCTGGACAAACTGCGCTTCTGGACCGTCGGTTCGCTGGCCTCGGCCACCGGGGCCACCGTCTCCCAGGTGTGGCCGTTCATCGCGGTGGGGCTCGCCGTGTCGATGCTGATCGGCAGGCCGCTGAACGCGATGGCGATGGGCGACGACACCGCGAGGGCCCTGGGCGCCCATCTGACCCGTACCCGGGTGCTGGCGATGATCGCCGTCACGCTGCTCTGCGGGGCCGCGACCGCGGCGTGCGGCCCGATCGTCTTCATCGGGCTGATGGTGCCGCACATCGTCCGGGCCTTCACCGGTCCTGATATGCGCTGGACCCTGCCGTACGCCGCGGTGCTCTCACCGGTCCTGCTGCTCGGCGCCGATGTGGTGGGCCGGGTCGTGGCCCGCCCCGCCGAACTCCAGGTGGGCATTGTGACCGCGCTCATCGGAGGGCCCGTCTTCATCTTTCTCGTACGCCGCCGGAGGATGGCCCAGCTGTGAAAGTGATGCATGCGATACGCACCCCCGGCGGGCTCTCCCTGCGGGTGGACATCAGGGCCGTGGTCGTCGCGCTGCTGCTGGCGGTGGTCGCGCTGGCGAGCGGTGTCGTCCTCATCGGGAGCGGTGACTATCCGATCGCGCCCGGCGATGTGGTCCGCACCCTCTTCGGCGGAGGCACCGCCGGGCAGGAGTTCATCGTCAACGACCTGCGGCTGCCGAGAGCCCTTGTGGGGCTGTTCGTCGGAGCGGCGCTCGGTATCGGGGGCGCGGTCTTCCAGTCCATCTCCCGCAATCCGCTGGGCAGTCCGGACGTGATCGGCTTCGGGCAGGGAGCGAGTGTCGGGGCGCTGACGGTGATCGTGCTCTTCCACGGAGGAGCCACCGCCGTGGCCGGCGGCGCCGTCGTGGGAGGTCTGGTGACCGGTGTCGCGGTGTACACCCTCGCGTGGAAGCGCGGGGTGCACGGCTACCGGCTGGTGCTGGTGGGTATCGGCGCGGCCGCGATGCTCACCGCGTGCAACAGCTATCTCCTCACCAAGGCCGATCTTGTCGACGCCACCCGCGCCGTGGTCTGGATGACAGGTTCGCTCGACGGACGCGACTGGGGCCAGTTCCGGCCACTGCTGGTGACCTGCGTGGTCCTGGTACCGGTGGTTCTCGGATACGGCCGCAATCTGCGAATGCTGGACATGGGAGACGACGCGGCCCACGCCCTGGGAGTGCGGGTCGAGCGGACCCGGCTGCTGCTGGTGCTCGCCGCGGTGCTGCTCACCGCGGTGGCCACCGCCGCCGCAGGGCCGATCGCCTTCGTGGCGTTGAGCGCGCCCCAGCTGGCCCGCAGGCTCACCCGTTCGCCGGGCGCCAACCTCCTCCCCTCGGCGTTCATGGGGGCCACCCTGCTGCTCGTCGCCGACTGGATCGCCCAGCGGGCCTTCGGCGACCGGCAGTTGCCGGTGGGAGTGGTGACCGGCGTGATCGGTGGCTGCTACCTGCTGTGGCTGCTGGTCTCCGAACGCAAGGCAGGACGGATCTGATGACTTCCAGGAGCACGGCCATGCAGCGACTCACCGCCGAATCGGTCACCCTCGGCTATGAGCAGCGGATCATCGCGGAGAACCTCTCGGTGGAGATCCCCGATCATTCCTTCACCGTCATCGTCGGCCCCAATGCCTGCGGCAAGTCGACTCTGCTGCGTGCCCTCTCCCGCATGCTGAAGCCCTCGCAGGGGCGGGTGCTCCTCGACGGACACACGATCGGATCCATGCCGGCCAAGAAGGTCGCCAGGACCCTGGGGCTGCTTCCGCAGTCCTCGATCGCGCCGGACGGGATCACGGTCGCCGATCTGGTGGCACGCGGCCGGTACCCGCACCAGGGTCTGCTGCGCCAGTGGTCACCGCAGGACGAACAGGTCGTCCAGGAGTCGATGGCCGCCACCCGGGTCGGTGAGCTGGCTGATCGCTTTGTCGACGAACTCTCCGGCGGACAGCGCCAGCGTGTCTGGATCGCCATGGCGCTGGCCCAGCAGACACCCCTGCTGCTGCTCGACGAACCGACGACCTTCCTCGACATCCAGCACCAGATCGACGTGCTGGATCTCTGTGCGGAACTGCACGAGACCCAGGGGCGCACCCTGGTGGCCGTACTGCACGACCTGAACCACGCCGCTCGCTACGCCACCCATCTCATCGCGATGCACGACGGCCGTATCGTCGCCGAGGGCCCGCCCGGACAGGTGGTCACCGCCGAACTCGTGGAACGGGTCTTCGGCATGAGCTGCCAGATCATCGACGACCCCCAGACGGGTACACCGCTGGTGATCCCCGCGGCGCGGAAGGCCCGGGTGCGTACCGCCGGGGCTACAGAAGTGTCCTGAGGCGCAGCAGATCGCGGAATCCCGCTTCCAGACTCACCCGGCCCGAGGCCCAGGCCTTGGCGAAGTTCAGCTCTCCCGCCACCAGGGCCAGCAGATCGTCGCCCTTCATGGCGAGCCGGATCTCCGCCTTGTCCTGTGGCGGGCCCGGCAGCGTGTCCAGCACCTGGATCCGGCCGTCCACCAGACGTCCGGTGAACGTGATATCGAGATCGGTGATGCGGCAGCTCAGCGAACGGTCGAGTGCCGCCGCGCTGCGCACCTCGCTGTTCGCCTGTGCCATGTTGTCCGAGAGCCTGTCGAGGGCACTGCGGCACTCTTCTGTCGTCGCCATCGTGATCGACGGTACCGCAGCCCTTCGCGGTAGCGTCTGGGCATGAGCGACTCGACGCCGGAGCCCTCCGGCCCGCAGCCCGGGCCGGCCACCGGTGCGGTGCACGACCCGGCCGCGCCCGCCCCCCTGGGCCTGACGCGTACCCCCACCGGTGACGACGGGATCGACCTGGTGCTCGAACGGCTGGGCGACGCCGACCACCTCGCCGCCGACGGGCACATCGAGGTGTACGAGGATGTACACCGGGGGCTGCGTGAGGCGCTGGACGCGCTCGACACGCCCCCGGGGCCGCCGGCCCCGGCCCCCGGCCCCCATCCGTACAACAGCAGGAGCTGAACCGAACGTGGCAGGAGTGGCACGCCGCCGCCTCGACGCCGAGCTGGTCCGCAGGAGCCTCGCCCGCTCGCGGGAGCACGCGAGCCAGCTGATCGCCGCGGGGCGGGTGACCGTCGGCGGCGCCACCGCGACGAAGGCGGCCACCCAGGTCGAGACCAGCGCGGCCGTGGTCGTGCGCAAGGACGACAGCGACCCCGACTACGTCTCGCGCGGGGGGCACAAGCTCGCGGGAGCCTTCGCGGCCTTCACACCGCTCGGGCTGCGGGTCGAGGGACGGCGGGCACTGGACGCCGGCGCCTCGACCGGTGGCTTCACCGACGTACTGCTGCGGTCGGGTGCCGCACAGGTCGTCGCGGTGGACGTCGGTTACGGGCAGCTCGCCTGGTCGCTGCAGAGCGACGACCGGGTCACCGTGAAGGACCGTACGAACGTACGTGAACTGACGCTCGAAGGGATCGGCGGAACGGCGGTCGACCTGGTCGTCGGAGACCTTTCGTTCATCGCGCTGGGACTGGTGCTGCCCGCTCTGGCCCGGTGCACCGGGCCGGACGCCGACCTGGTGCTGATGGTCAAACCCCAGTTCGAGATCGGCAAGGACAGGCTCGGCAGCGGCGGGGTTGTCCGCAGCCCGGAGCTCCGGGCGGAGACGGTGAGGACCGTGGCCGGGCAGGCCGCGGCCCTCGGTCTCGGCGTCCGCGGGGTCACGGCGAGCCCGCTCCCCGGCCCTTCGGGAAATGTCGAGTACTTTCTGTGGCTGCGGGCAGATGCGCCCGCGCTCGATCCGGCGGACGTGGACCGTGCAGTGGCGGAGGGGCCTCAGTGACAGACACAGCACCAGTTTCAGCGGAACCGGGCGCGGAACGCACCGTTTTCCTGTTGGCGCACACCGGACGGCCGGCCGCGATCCGGAGTGCGGAACGCGTGGTGGACGGGCTGCTGAAGTCCGGTATCGGCGTACGGGTGCTGGAGGCCGAGGCGGTGGATCTGCCCTTGCCCTCCGCGGTCGAACTGGCCCCGGAGGCGACACCCGCCTGCCTCGACGGCTGCGAACTGCTGGTGGTGCTCGGCGGGGACGGAACCCTGCTGCGCGGCGCGGAGTTCGCCCGGGCGTCCGGAGTGCCGATGCTCGGTGTCAACCTCGGGAGGGTCGGCTTCCTCGCCGAAGCCGAGCGGGATGACCTGGACAAGGTCGTGGACCGGGTGGTCTCCCGCTCGTACCAGGTCGAGGAACGCATGACCGTCGATGTCATCGTCCACAACAACGGCAGCATCGTGCACCGGGACTGGGCGCTCAACGAGGCCGCCGTCCAGAAGACCGAACCCGAGCGGATGCTGGAGGTCGTGCTCGAGATCGACGGGCGTCCGGTCACCGGTTTCGGCTGCGACGGCGTCGTCTGCGCCACTCCGACGGGGTCCACCGCGTACGCCTTCTCGGCGGGCGGCCCCGTGGTGTGGCCCGAGGTGGAGGCGCTGCTGATGGTCCCCATCGGAGCACACGCACTGTTCGCCAAGCCTCTGGTGACCTCACCGACATCGGTGCTCGCCGTCGAGGTGCAGCCGCACACTCCGCACGGGGTGCTGTGGTGCGACGGGCGCCGTTCGGTCGAGTTGCCGGCCGGTGCCCGGGTGGAGGTGCGGCGCGGTGCGGTGCCGGTACGGCTGGCCCGGCTGCATCACGCGTCCTTCACCGACCGGCTGGTGGCCAAGTTCGCACTCCCGGTGGCCGGATGGCGCGGGGCACCGAACTAGGCCCGGTTCCAGCAGTGCCGCTTGCCTTGCGCCACCGGCCGCTCGCGGTGGATTTTCCGGCTGCGCAGGTGTGCGGAGATCCCGGTTGCGGAGCGTGACGGTTCGGGGTCCGTCGCGCACCGGGCCCCGGACCTCGTAAGGTCGTGTCCGTGTTGGAGGAGATGCGGATACGGTCGCTCGGAGTCATCGACGACGCGGTGGTGGAGCTGTCACCCGGTTTCACCGCGGTGACCGGTGAGACCGGCGCGGGCAAGACCATGGTCGTGACCAGCTTGGGGCTGCTGCTGGGCGGGCGCGCCGACCCCGCCCTGGTGCGGCTCGGCGCCAAGTCGGCGGTCGTCGAGGGGCGGATCAGGATGCCCGCGGGCGCGGCCGCCACGCTACGGGCCGAGGAGGCCGGCGCCGAGCTGGACGACGGCGCCTTGCTCATCAGCCGGACGGTCTCCGCCGAAGGCCGTTCACGGGCGCACCTCGGCGGACGTTCGGTGCCGGTCGGACTCCTGGCGGAACTCGCCGACGAGCTCGTCGCCGTCCACGGGCAGACCGATCAGCAGGGGCTGCTGCGTCCCGCCAGACAGCGGCAGGCCCTGGACAGGTACGCCGGGGACGCGGTGGCCGTACCGCACGCCAAGTACTCCGCCGCCTACCGGCGGCTGCGCGCCGTTGTCGTGGAATTGGACGAGCTCACCACCCGGGCCCGCGAGCGGGCCCAGGAGGCAGACCTGCTGCGCTTCGGACTCGAGGAGGTCGCGGCTGTCGAGCCGCTGCCCGGCGAGGACACCGAACTCGCCGCAGAGGCCGAACGGCTGGGACACGCCGAGGCCCTGGCCTCCTCCGCCTCGCTCGCGCACACCGCGCTGGCCGGCAATCCGGAGGACCCGGAGAGCGTCGACGCGACCACGCTCGTCGCCGGAGCCGGCCGGGCGCTGGACACGGTGCGGTCCCATGATCCCGCGCTCGCCGCGCTCGCCGAACGCATCGGCGAGATCGGCATCCTGCTCGCCGACGTCTCGGGTGAGCTCGCTGGATACGCCGACAACCTCGACGCCGACCCGCTCCGGCTCTCCGCGGTCGAGGAGCGGCGGGCCGCGCTGACCCAGCTCACCCGCAAGTACGGCGCGGACATCGCCGCGGTGCTCGCCTGGACCGAAAAGAGCGCAGCGCGACTCACCGAGCTGGAGGGCGACGACGACCGGATCGGCGAACTGACGGAGGAGCGGGACGCGCTGCGGGCCGAACTCGCAGGTCTGGCACAGGCGCTCACCGACGCCCGCACCGAGGCCGCGGACCGGTTCGCCGGTGCGGTCACCGATGAGCTGGCCTCGCTCGCCATGCCGCACGCCCGGGTCTCGATCGACATCCGGCAGACCGAGGACCCGGAGGGCGTCGAGGTCGGCGGCCGGCTCGTCGCCTACGGCCCGCTCGGCGCCGACGAGGTGGAACTCCTGCTGGCACCCCATCCGGGGGCCGCGGCCCGGCCGATCTCCAAGGGCGCTTCGGGAGGTGAACTCTCGCGCGTCATGCTCGCCGTCGAGGTCGTCTTCGCCGGATCGGATCCCGTACCCACGTATCTCTTCGACGAGGTGGACGCCGGGGTGGGCGGCAAGGCGGCCGTGGAGGTCGGCCGCCGGCTGGCCAGGCTGGCCAGGACCGCCCAGGTCGTCGTCGTCACGCATCTTCCGCAGGTCGCCGCCTTCGCCGACCGGCAGCTCCTGGTGGAGAAGACCAACGACGGATCGGTGACGAGCAGCGGTGTCACGGTCCTCGAAGGTGAGGACCGGGTGCGCGAGCTGTCCCGGATGCTCGCGGGCCAGGAGGATTCGGAGACGGCCCGTGCACATGCCGAGGAACTGCTGGCGACAGCGCGGGCGGACGGGTGAGAAGGGCGCTCTCCCCGGCGCAGGAGCCCCGGCGGACGCCCCCTAGGGTGGCGGGATGAGCAGACACGGCGTCAGGACAGCCGCATTTCTCGCCGCCCTCGGCACGACCCGCACCGTCGCCGGCGTACTGCGCCGTCGCCCGCCGGGTGGTTCCTCGCCCTGGCAGCGCAAGAATTACGCCGGCCGTACCGTCGATCTCTTCGCCGGTCCGGCGGCCACCGCCGGCACCCTGCTCGGGGCCGCCGTGCTCCCCCCGCGCACCCGCCAGGCCGCCGCGCTCGCCGTACTGGCCGCGGGTGTGTGCGGGGGGTACGACGACATCGCGGGGGCGGGCGACACGCGCCGGGGGTTCGGGGCGCACCTTTCCGCGCTGCGTGAGGGCGAGGTCACCAGTGGCGCGGTGAAGCTGTTCGGTATCGGAGCAGCAGCTCTCGCCGCGGGCACCCTGCTCAAGGAGCGCCCGGTCGACCGGCTCCTCGCCGGGATCGTGGTGGCCGGCACCGCCCACCTCGTCAACCTGGTGGATGTGCGCCCGGGACGAGCCACCATCGGCGTGCTCGGACTCGCCGCCCCCGGTCTGCTGAGGCGTGGCCCCGCAGGGGTGGCTGCCGCTGTGCCGCTGGGGGCGGCGGC
Source organism: Streptomyces sp. NBC_00344 (assembly GCF_036088315.1). Lineage (NCBI taxonomy): Bacteria > Bacillati > Actinomycetota > Actinomycetes > Kitasatosporales > Streptomycetaceae > Streptomyces > Streptomyces sp. NBC_00344. The sequence goes on from NZ_CP107996.1 coordinate 5,591,300, forward strand.
TGCCGTCGTCATCGACGACCTGGGGGAACAGACGATGATCGGGGACGCCGGCGCGCATGCGCTGGGCGCGGCTCTCGGCGTGGCGATCGTCGTGGGCAACGGCCGGGCCGGACTCGCAGCCCACGCGGCGGCACTGGTCACCGCCGCGGCGTACGGTGACAAGGTGAGCCGGGCGGCCGCGGGTTGAGCCACGGGCTCGCCCCGCCATCCGCTCACCCATGTGAGTGATACCCCTCGGCGCCGACCCGATCGCGCCGTGCCCCCGCCCCAGGGCAATGCCGGAACGCACGTGCGGACTGGCATCCTGGGGCGCAACGCCCCCGTCCGCCGCCGACTCAGGAGCTCCGGCCAGTGAGCAGCACCCCGTTCCCGACGTACGGCCGATCGCCTCTGCGCGCCGTCCAGGTACTCGGCGGGGGCAGCGCGGGCAGCAGCGCACATGTCCGTTCGATCGCCGGAGGGCTCGTCGAGAGGGGCGTGCACGTCACCGTGTGCGCCCCCGCCGAACTGGAAAGCGCCCACGGCTACAGCGGTGCGGGCGCCCGCTTCCTGCCCGTGCCGCGGCGCACCGATCCGGCGGCCGTCGCCGCACTCCGCGCCGCCTGCGCGGGCGCGGACGTCGTGCATGCGCACGGGCTGAACGCCGCCGTGCGCACCGCGCTGGCGCTCAGTGGGCAGCGGCTGCCGCTCGTCGTCACCTGGCACACCCGTACCCCGGCGGAGGGCGCGCGCCGCCATCTGGTCCGGCTGGTGGAGCGGAGAGTGGCGACTGCGGCGGCAGTGGTGCTCGGTACATCGACGGATCTGGTCGACAGGGCCCGCAGCCGGGGGGCGCGCGACGCGCGGCTCGCGCCGGTGGCGGTCGCCGCGCCGCGGGTGGTGCGGAGCGGTACCGATGGCAAAATCCGGGCCGAACTGGGCGCTGTAGGAAGGCCGTTGCTCGTCGCGGTGGGAAGTCTGACACCGCACAGTGGCTACGGCACACTGCTGGACGCGGCCCGGCTCTGGCAGCACCTCGATCCGGTGCCGTTGCTCGTCATCGCGGGCGAGGGCCGGGAGCGGCCGGCCCTGCAGCGCCGCATCGAGGCGGAAGCGCTTGCCGTACAGCTCATCGGCAGCCGGGACGACATCACGGAACTCCTCGCCGCCGCTGATGCCGCTGTCATTCCCAGCCGCTGGGAGGCACGTTCCCTGCCGGCGCAGGAAGCCCTCCGGCTCGGCGTGCCGCTGGTCGCCACTGCCGTCGGCGGAATGCCCGAACTGGTGGGCACAGCGGCCGAACTCGTGCCGTACGGGGACCCCGTGGCACTGGCAGCCGGAGTGACCGGTCTGCTCGCCGACCCGGCACGCCGGCTGATGCTCGCCGATGCCGGGCGCGCGCAGGCCGCGAGCTGGCCGACCGAGGACGAGACGGTGGCGCAGGTCCTCAGCGTCTACGACGAGTTGACCCAGCGGGACCGGTCACGCTGAGACGTCGTACGGCGCGCCCGGCCTCCGTCCATGCCGGGCGGGGCCATCAGGTCGTGTGCCTGCGTGCGCGCAGCGCCAGACTCAGGGCCAGCACGGTCTGCGGGTCGTCCAGATCGGTGCCCAGCAGTTCGGCGATCCGCGCCAGCCGGTTGTAGAGCGTCTGGCGGTTGAGGTGCAGCTCGCGTGCCGTTTCCGCCTTGCGGCCCGCATGCGCCAGATACGTCTGCAGGGTGGGCAGCAGCGCGGGCCGCGACGTGCGGTCGTGCTCGCGCAGTGGGCCGATCGCCCGGTCCACGAAAGCCGCCAGGTCGGGCTGGTCCCGCAGCCGCCACAGCAGCAGATCGATGTCGAGACGACGGGCGTCGTACCAGGGGCGCTCGGGAAGCCCCTGCGCCGCGGTCGCCGCCTCCGCCGCGTGCCGCAGCCCGGCTGACGCCGCCGCCCAGCCGCCCGGGACCCCGACCACCACGACCGGCGGATGAGCGCCGGCACGCTCCAGCCCGGCCCTTTCCACCCCCGCCCGCAGCGCGACGGCGACCCGGTCGGCCACCGCGGCACGTTCCGATTCCGTACGGAGTCCGAGGAGGAGTGGCACGCGCCCCTCCACGGGCCGTACACCCAACAGGACCGGCACCCCGACCGCGCTCAGTTCCTCGAGGACGGCGCGGGCCAGCACGGCCCAGTTGCCGGAGGGTGACAGCTCGGCCGCCAGCCGCATCACCACGGGCAGCAGCGGACCGCTGCCCGGCCTGAAGCCCAGTACCCGGGCCTGCGCCGGAGCGTCATCGGCCGAGATCCGGCCCTCGGCCAGATCGGTCAGGAAGTCACCCCGGCCACGTGCGGCCAGTTCCTCCTCCTGACGCGCCTGCATCAGGACCACCGCGAGAAGACCGGCCGCCCGTTCGGCGGCCATCCGGTGGACCGGTGCGAGCGGCGCCGACACCGGCAGCAGCGCCAGCCTGGCCCGGACCGCACCGGGGCCCGAACCACCACCGGGTACCTCCACCAGGACGGCACCGGCCGGCCGGTGCCCGCGCAGCCCCTCCCACACCTGGAGTGGTTCGTCGGGGCCCGCGGCGTACAGGAGCTGTCCGTCCGGGGTCTCGAGAAAGACCGGGTTGGCGGTGAAGTCCGCGAGCACGGAGAGCACCTGGGGCACCCCGCCACCGTTGAGCAGGGCCGAGGTGCACCGCCGGTGAACCTCCTCGGCCTGCTGCAGGAGCGCCAGGTGCCCGTTGACGATCTCGGTGTGGACCTCTTCCGTCACCGAGACGAAGGGCACTTCGCGGTGCAGCTGGACCAGCGGCAGCCCGGCCGAGCGGGCTGCCTCCACCAGAGTGGTGGGCAGTCTGCTGAAGCGCGGACCGAGTTCCACCACGAGAGCGGCGATGCCCCGCTCGGCGAGCTGCCGCACGAACGCCCGCTGCTCGGCCGGCCGGGTGCCGAGCGCGAGCCCGGTGGTGAGCAGCAGCTCGCCCCCCTTGAGCAGCGACGCGATGTTGGGCGCCTCACCCGCGTGCACCCAGCGCACCGTGCGGTTCAGCCGGTCGGCGCCGGTGACCACCTCGGGCAGGCCGCCGCGCAGCCCCGGCAGCTCGAGCGCCCGCCGTACCGTGATCCCGCCCTGGTTCTCCATGGGCCGGACGCTACAGGGGGCCGGACGCCGCCCGGAAGCGTCCGGCCGCAGGTCAGCCGCCGTACGCCCCCGATGCAGTCAGCCGCAGCGCCGTGTCGATCAGCGGCACATGGCTGAACGCCTGGGGGAAATTGCCGACCTGGCGCTGGAGCCGCGGGTCCCACTCCTCGGCGAGCAGACCCAGGTCGTTGCGGAGCGAGAGCAGCTTCTCGAAGAGCTTCCGCGCCTCGTCGACCCGCCCGATCATCGCCAGGTCGTCGGCGAGCCAGAAGGAGCAGGCCAGGAACGCGCCCTCGTCGCCCTCCAGGCCGTCGACCCCCGCTGCTCCGCCGGTCGTCGGGTAGCGCAGTACGAATCCGTCGGTCGTGGACAGTTCGCGCTGGATGGCCTCGACGGTGCCGATCACCCGTTTGTCGTCCGGCGGCAGGAAGCCCATCTGCGGGATGAGCAGCAAGGACGCGTCGAGTTCCTGCGACCCGTAGGACTGGGTGAAGGTGTTGCGCTCCTTGTCGTAGCCCTTTTCGCAGACATCGCGGTGGATCTCGTCGCGCAGTTCCCGCCAGCGCTCGAGCGGGCCGTCCGCGTCCCCGGACTCGATGAGCTTGATGGTCCGGTCGACGGCGACCCAGGCCATCACCTTGGAGTGCACGAAGTGGCGGCGGGGGCCGCGCACCTCCCAGATGCCCTCGTCGGGCTGGTTCCAGTGGTCCTCCAGATAGCGGATCAGTTTCAGCTGGAGAAGCGAGGCGTAGTCGCTGCGGGCCAGCCCCGTCATATGGGCGAGGTGCAGGGCCTCGGTCACCTCACCGTAGACATCCAGCTGAAGCTGGCCGGCGGCGCCGTTGCCGACCCGGACCGGCGCCGAGTTCTCGTAGCCGGGCAGCCAGTCGAGTTCCGCCTCGCCCAGTTCCCGCTCCCCGGCGATCCCGTACATGATCTGGAGGTTCTCCGGATCGCCCGCGACAGCCCGCAGCAGCCACTCGCGCCACGCCCGGGCCTCCTCGCGGTAGCCGGTGCGGAGCAGCGAGGAAAGGGTGATCGCGGCGTCACGGAGCCAGGTGTAGCGGTAGTCCCAGTTGCGGGAGCCTCCGATGTCCTCCGGCAGCGAGGTCGTCGGCGCTGCCACGATCCCGCCCGTCGGCGCGTAGGTGAGCGCCTTGAGCGTGATCAGTGAGCGGACCACGGCCTCGCGGTAAGGGCCGTGATACGTGCACTGCTCGACCCATTCACGCCAGAAGTCCTCCGTCGCCACCAGCGCGTTCTCCGGCTCGGGCAGGGCCGGCGGCTCCTTGTGAGAGGGCTCCCAGCTGATCGTGAAGGCGACCCGTTCGCCGGGGCCGACGGTGAAGTCGGAGTAGGTCGTGAGGTCCTCGCCGAAGGTCTCGGCCGAGGTGTCGAGCCAGACCGAGTCCGGGCCGGCGACCGCGACGGTACGGCCGTCGATCTTGTGGACCCACGGGGTCACCCGCCCGTAGCTGAACCGCATCCGGAGCGCGGAGCGCATCGGGACGCGCCCGGTGACACCCTCGACGATCCGGATCAGCTGCGGTGCGCCGTCCCGGGGCGGCATGAAATCCGTCACACGGACGGTGCCGCGTGGCGTGTCCCACTCCGATTCGAGAATCAGGGAGTCCCCGCGGTAGCGGCGCCGGTCGGCGTCGGGTGGGCATGCCGAAGCGGCATGGGCCGGTCCCAGGCGCCAGAAGCCGTTTTCCTCCGTTCCCAGCAGTCCGGCAAAAACGGCGTGTGAGTCGAAGCGGGGCAGGCACAGCCAATCGGCCGTGCCGTCCCGGCAGACCAGGGCAGCGGTCTGCATGTCTCCGATGAGTGCGTAATCCTCGATGCGCCCGGCCACGTGCAATCTCCAGTCGAACGGCCACGTCGCCCCTTGGGGCGCTTGCGTTGCAGTCAAGGGATCGTTGACGAGCGCTTGTTCCGGGGAACGGGCGGGGTGGTGCCGGTTTCCGGCCGTCTCGGCAGCGAGTGTCCGAGCAGGATACGACGCACCCTAGTGATCCGCATGACGGGTTCGGCAACCTGACTGCGCCGAACGAGTGAGCGTCAGGTGAGTGAGTTGTAACCTCACGGTGAACGTGATGCTGAATGCGGTCGGAGGCAGGGTCCCGCCGGCGCTGATACCCTGGTGGCCCGTGGACCGGTGGTCATCACACCCCCGAACCGCAGCGACGGCACCCCCGGAGTTTTCCGGGGCCTCGTGCCGGCACGCACCTCAGATCGCGACCACGGGAGCCCCCTCTTGGCCATGCAGCCCAAATCCACGACGACCAAGCACATTTTCGTCACCGGGGGTGTCGCCTCCTCCCTCGGCAAGGGTCTGACTGCCTCCAGCCTCGGTGCACTCCTCAAGGCGCGCGGCCTGCGGGTCACCATGCAGAAGCTCGACCCGTATCTGAACGTCGACCCCGGCACGATGAACCCCTTCCAGCACGGTGAGGTCTTCGTCACCAACGACGGTGCCGAGACCGATCTGGACATCGGACACTACGAGCGCTTCCTCGACGTTGACTTGGACGGCTCCGCCAATGTCACTACAGGCCAGGTCTACTCGACGGTCATCGCCAAGGAGCGCCGCGGCGAGTACCTCGGCGACACCGTGCAGGTCATCCCGCACATCACCAACGAGATCAAGCACCGCATCCGCCGGATGGCCACCGACGACGTCGACGTGGTCATCACCGAGGTCGGCGGCACCGTCGGGGACATCGAGTCGCTGCCCTTCCTGGAGACCGTCCGCCAGGTCCGCCACGAGGTCGGGCGCGACAACGTCTTCGTGGTGCACATCTCACTGCTGCCCTACATCGGCCCGTCCGGCGAGCTGAAGACCAAGCCCACCCAGCACTCGGTGGCCGCGCTGCGCAACATCGGCATCCAGCCGGACGCCATCGTGCTGCGCGCCGACCGCGATGTCCCGACCGCCATCAAGCGCAAGATCTCGCTGATGTGCGACGTCGACGAGGACGCCGTGGTGGCCTGTGTGGACGCCAAGTCGATCTACGACATTCCGAAGGTCCTGCACACCGAGGGCCTGGACGCCTACGTGGTACGCAAGCTCGACCTGCCCTTCCGTGATGTCGACTGGACCACCTGGGACGACCTGCTGGACCGGGTGCACAACCCCGATCACGAGGTCACCGTCGCCCTGGTCGGCAAGTACATCGATCTGCCCGACGCCTATCTCTCGGTCACCGAGGCCATCCGTGCGGGCGGCTTCGCGAACAAGGCCCGCGTCAAGGTCAAGTGGGTCGCGTCCGACGACTGCAAGACACCGGCCGGCGCCGCGAAGCAGCTCGGTGACGTGGACGCCATCTGCATCCCCGGCGGGTTCGGCGAGCGCGGGGTCACCGGCAAGGTCGGGGCGATCCAGTACTCCCGCGAGAACCGGATTCCGCTGCTCGGCCTCTGCCTGGGCCTGCAGTGCATCGTCGTCGAGGCCGCCCGGAACGTCGCCGGTATCCCGGACGCCAACTCCACCGAGTTCGACGCGACCACCGCGCATCCGGTGATCTCCACCATGGAGGAGCAGCTGGCGTACGTCGAGGGCGCGGGCGACCTGGGCGGCACCATGCGGCTCGGCCTCTACCCGGCGAAGCTCGCCGAGGGCTCGGTCGTACGGGAGGCCTACGCCGACGAGCCGTACGTGGAGGAGCGCCACCGCCACCGCTACGAGGTCAACAACGCCTACCGCGCCGAGCTGGAGAAGAAGGCCGGTCTGGTCTTCTCGGGCACGTCCCCGGACAACAAGCTCGTCGAGTACGTCGAGTACCCGCGCGAGGTGCACCCCTACCTGGTCGCCACCCAGGCCCACCCGGAACTGCGTTCCCGGCCCACCCGGCCGCACCCGCTCTTCGCGGGCCTGGTGAAGGCCGCTGTGGAGCGCAAGACGGGCGAGTAGCGGGCTGCTGTACAGCGATACGGTTGACCGGGGCGGGGTCTCTTGAGGCTCCTGCCCCGGTTCACGTTCTGGAGAGGACGCTTTCATGGGCATCAAGGACACCCCCGCCGAGTGGCAGGTCACGGCGACCAGGACTCCCTTCACCGGCAACAAGACAAGCGTCCGCACCGACGATGTGGTCATGCCCGACGGCATGGTCGTCCACCGCGACTACCAGGTCCATCCCGGCTCGGTGGCCGTCCTCGCGCTCGATGAGCAGGGCCGGGTCCTCGTCCTGCGTCAGTACCGGCACCCGGTACGCCACAAGCTCTGGGAGATCCCGGCCGGTCTGCTCGACATCCCCGGAGAGAACCCGTTGCACGCCGCGCAGCGCGAGCTCTACGAGGAGGCGCACGTCAAGGCCGAGGACTGGCGGGTGCTGACCGACGTCTACACCACGCCGGGAGGCTGCGACGAAGCCGTACGGATCTTCCTCGCCCGTGATGTCTCCGAGGTCGAGGGTGAGCGGTTCGAGGTCTCCGAGGAGGAGGCCGACATGGAACTCGCACGGGTGGATCCGGCGGAGCTGGTACGCGGTGTGCTTGCGGGGGATCTGCACAACACCTGTCTGGTCGTCGGTGTCCTGGCACTCACCGCCGCACTGAACGGCGACGGGCTCGATGCGCTCCGCCCGGCGGACGCGCCCTGGCCGGCCCGTCCGTTCGAGGCGTAGCCGGAGCACTCGGTCCGTCAATCGGATGATCCGTTGAACCGGTTGGCGGATTCCGCCGTTGCGGTCCGCCCGATCCGTCCCGCTGCCTGAACTACGCTCGGCACTGTCCCGTCCGGACCCCCGGCGGGCTGGTGCGCAGGCGGACGGAGCGAGGCCCGTGACGGATCAGGCAGTGGATTCGGCCGACCGGGTCGCTACCTCGAACGCCGTGCCGGCAACCGGTCAGTTCGTCGGCAGGCGACGTGAATTGAAGGCGCTGCGGGCCGACATCGAACGCGCGGGTCTGGACACGCTGGCCGGGCGCAAGGGCGCACGGCCCCGGGTGCTGCTGATCGCGGGCCGCCCGGGCTCGGGTCGCAGCGCCCTCGCCCGGGAGCTCGCCGCGCAACTGGCCGGCGACTACCCCGACGGTGTACTGCGGGCCAGACTCACCGGGCCCGGCGGTGACCGGGTGCCGGCGGCCGACACCGCTCGTGAACTGCTCGGGCTCCTCGGGGTACCGGCGCCCGCAGGGGCCGGGGAGGACGAGCTCACCGAGCTGGTGCGCGGGGCCATCGGCGGACGCCGGGCCCTGCTGCTCCTCGACGACGCGGCTGACGCCGGCCAGGTCGAGCCGTTGCTGCCCGACGCGTCCGCCTCCCTCGTGGTGGCCACGTCGACCGGACCGCTGACCGGTATCCCCGACGTCCGGCCCTGCACGCTCGGAGGCCTGGACACCGGCTCGGCCGTCGAGTTGCTCAAGCAGGCCGCAGGTGCGGTGCGGATCACCGTCGACCCCCGGACGGCGGAGACACTGGCCGAGGAGTGCGGCGGACAACCCGCCGCACTCGTCCTGGTGGGCGGCTGGCTGGCCACCAGGCCCAAGCTGTCGGTCGCCGACGTGACCAAGCAGCTGTGGAGCCTGCCCGACGAGGCGGAGGAGCCCAAGGCGGCTTCCAGGCCGCTGGCCCGCGCCTTCCGTTTCGTGTACCGCTCGCTGCCGCAGTCCGCCGCCCGGCTACTGCGACTGCTGGCGCTCGCACCGGCCGGTCTTGTCGACGCGCACACGGCTTCGGCGCTGGCCGGCTGCTCGGTATCCGCGGCCCGGACCACCCTGGAGGAGTTCACCACGCTCGGGCTGCTGCGCGGAACGGACGGCCCGCAGTTCGAGGTTCCCGGCTGTCTGGTGCCCCTGCTGACCGAGCTGATGGAGACGCAGGACCGCCCGGCCGAGGTGCAACTGGCCCGTGCCCGCATGCTCGAGCGGACCGTACGGCTGCTGCAGTCGTGCTGGGCGATCACCGAACCGGACGATTCGGTGATCCGCAAGAAGCTCGCCGGACTGCCCCGTTCGCTGCGCTTCACCAGCGCTCCGGCGGCTGCCGAATGGCTGCGGCTGCGGCTGCCCGCGCTGCTCGCGTCCGCCAGGCTCGCCGTCGCGGACGGCGAGCTCGACACCCTGGCCAGGCGGCTGGTCGCCGCGCTGGTGCGGGCGCTGGCCGCACACCGGGGCACGGACGCCGCAGCGCCGGTCCTCTACGGGCTCCATCAACTCGTCCTCGGTGTGGCTGAACGGCGCGGGCTGCACCGTGAACGGGCCGCCGCGCTGCTCAACCTGGCAGATCTGGACGCGGAGTGCGGCCGTACCCGGGAGGCGCTGGCCCGCTACAAGGCCGCACTGGACGCAGGCCGGTCCGCCCATGATCCGTACGCGACCGGGCGGGCCACGGAATCCGTGGGCGGCGCCTACCAGGAGCTGAGGGACTGGGACCGGGCGGCCGACTGGTACGGCAGGGCCCTGGCGCACCGCCAGGCGCGCGGGGAGCGGAGCGAGGAGTCCCGGCTGTACGGGCGGCTCGGGACCGTCCACAGCTATGCCGGGCGCTACGGCGACGCACTGCGCAGCTGGCGGGCGGCGGTGGCCGGATACCGCCGTCTCGGTGACCTCTCCGGCCAGGCGCGGGCACTGAGCGAGCTGGCCAGGGTGCAGGAGTACGCGGGTCACCCGGAGGAGTCCCTGCGCACCTGCACCGAGGCCGTCGAGTGGGCGCGCCGAGCCGATGACGTGCGGCTTCAGGCCGCGCTGTACCTGCGGCTGGCCGACACCCTGGACCGGCTGGGGGACTCGGCGGCGGCCCAGCTGCACAGGGGTTCAGCAGGCAGATTGCTGGCAGATTCCAAATCTACCTACGAAATCCGTGGCACATCTGCGGAAGATTGATGCTTTGAAAGGCTAGACAGCAGGAAGCCCTTCATTAGACTGGTTCCGTCGCGTGTATCCGTGGTGCATCCAGCTGTGCTGTGCATGCTCGGGTATGTATGGCATTGCCCGAGTTATCCACCTGAGTCAAGGACCGTGATCGACGTGAAGGTCGGCATCCCCCGCGAAGTCAAGAACAACGAGTTCCGGGTGGCCATCACCCCGGCCGGTGTGAACGAGCTGGTGCGCCACGGACACCAGGTCGCCATCGAGCAGAACGCCGGAGTCGGCTCCGCGATCACGGACGTGGAGTACGTGGCGGCCGGGGCGCAGATCCTGCCCACGGCGGACGAGGTCTGGGCCACCGCCGACCTGCTGCTGAAGGTCAAGGAGCCCATCGCCGAGGAGTACCACCGGCTCCGCAAGGACCAGACGCTCTTCACGTACCTGCACCTCGCGGCCTCCCGCGACTGCACGGACGCCCTGCTGAGCTCCGGCACCACCGCCATCGCGTACGAGACGGTCGAGACCGCGGCCCGCCAGCTGCCCCTGCTCGCCCCGATGTCGGAGGTGGCCGGCCGGCTCGCCCCGCAGGTGGGCGCCTACCATCTGATGCGCTCGGTGGGCGGCCGCGGTGTGCTGCCCGGCGGGGTGCCGGGTACGGCCGCCGGCGAAGCGGTGGTCATCGGCGGCGGGGTCTCCGGCTGGAACGCCACTCAGATCGCCGTCGGCATGGGCTTCCATGTGACCCTGCTCGACAGGGACATCAACAAGCTCCGCGAGGCGGACAGGATCTTCGGCACCAAGGTGCGGACCATCGTCTCCAACGCCTACGAACTGGAGAAGGCGGTCATCGGCGCGGACCTCGTCATCGGCGCCGTACTCATCCCCGGTGCGAAGGCTCCGAAGCTCGTCACCAACGCGCTGGTCGCCCGGATGAAGCCCGGAAGTGTACTTGTCGACATTGCGATTGATCAGGGCGGCTGCTTCGAGGACTCCCACCCGACCACGCACGCCGAGCCGACCTTCCAGGTCCACAACTCGGTGTTCTACTGCGTGGCCAACATGCCGGGTGCGGTGCCGAGCACGTCCACCTACGCGCTGACGAACGCCACGCTTCCGTACATCCTGGAGCTCGCGAACCGCGGCTGGGTCGAGGCGCTGCGCCGCGACTCCGCGCTCGCTCTGGGCCTCAACACCCATGACGGGCAGGTTGTTTACGGGTCTGTGGCCGAGGCACACAACCTCCCGTACACCGAACTGAGCACCCTGCTCGGCTGACGCGTCAACACTCGCCGTCAATCTTGCGCAACCGGCCGGACCTTGCCCGTGAAGGTCCGGCCGGAGCTGCTTGCGTCCTCTTTGTTCCCCTCGTTCAACTCGCGGCGAACGTAGCCCTTTAGCCGTTTCGTACACCCGCGAAACGTCCCGAGTGGTCCCGGTGCGCCCTTGACAGCGGGGTGTTCGGTTGCCGACACATCGGGTCGGGTCCGGCGGATTGTGTTGCTGCGGAGTGGTGACACGCCATAGAGTCGCCCATCGTCGGCATGGTGCCACGCTGACCTATCGATAAAGTTTCCTGGTCACGTCCAAGGAGGTAAGACGACTTGTGAATGAGTCGACATTTACTCCCGGGGGTGGTCAACCAGGAGTGCCTGCTCGGAGCCATGGCCCTGCGGGGCGCGAGACTGTCGGCTCCGTCGCCGTCCGCACCTCCGGAACCCCACAGCACAGGACGACAGCCCACCAGAGTATGGACGGCCTACACGTGAACGCCAGGGCCGGCGACCGGAGTGGTGATAAGACCACCCATCTCGCCGTCTACAACGAGGTACCCGAGGGTCATTTCTACGACCCGGACGCCGAGTACGAGCCCGACCCGGAGTACGCGGCCACGCTCGCCCCGGACGCTGCACGCCAGCGCCGCGAGCGGATCGGCCCGACCGGACGGCCGCTGCCGTACTTCCCCATCCCGGGACCGCTGACCGACCACGGTCCCGCCAAGATCATCGCGATGTGCAACCAGAAGGGCGGCGTGGGCAAGACCACGTCGACCATCAACCTGGGTGCCGCACTCGCCGAGTACGGACGACGGGTTCTGCTGGTCGACTTCGACCCGCAGGGCGCGCTGTCCGTGGGGCTCGGCGTGAATCCGATGGAGCTCGACCTCACCGTCTACAACCTGCTCATGGAGCGGGGCATGGCGGCGGACGAGGTCCTGCTGAAGACCGCAGTGCCCAACATGGATCTGCTGCCCAGCAACATCGACCTCTCGGCAGCGGAAGTGCAACTGGTCAGCGAAGTGGCCCGGGAGTCCACGCTGCAGCGGGCGCTCAAGCCGCTGATGCAGGACTACGACTACATCGTGATCGACTGCCAGCCGTCGCTGGGCCTGCTGACCGTGAACGCGCTGACCGCCGCACACAAGGTGATCGTGCCGCTGGAGTGCGAGTTCTTCGCGCTCCGTGGGGTGGCGCTGCTGACCGAGACCATCGAGAAGGTCCAGGAGCGGCTCAACCCGGAGCTGGAGCTCGACGGCATCCTCGCCACGATGTACGACTCCCGCACGGTGCACAGCCGTGAGGTGCTCGCACGGGTCGTCGAGGCCTTCGACGACCACGTCTACCACACCGTCATCGGACGGACCGTACGGTTCCCCGAGACCACCGTCGCCGGCGAACCCATCACCACGTATGCCTCCAACTCGGTCGGTGCGGCCGCTTATCGCCAGCTCGCCAGGGAGGTGCTCGCCCGGTGTCACGCCGAGTGAGTCTGCCGGGGGCCGACGAACTGTTCCGTACCACCGGGGGGATGGCGCTGCAGTCGTCGTCACCGAGGCGGCCGGTGAACGGCGAGCCCCGGGTGCCCGCGCCCGCGGGTGAGAGCGATCCGGCCGGCTCGGCGTCCGAGCGCACCGAACCCCCCGCGGCGGAACACTCCACCGCGGGGGCGGAGAACCAGGAGTCCCGCGCCAGGAACGGCGAGGCGGAGGCGGCGGGGAACGCCCGCAGGCCCGCCGACGGGCGCACCGCCCCTTCCGCTGCTGCGCCGGTGGCCCAGCAGCGCCGCCGTGGCGGAGGCCGGGGCGCCAACCGCCGCCCCACCGGACGTGAACGCCACGACGAGAAGATCACGGTCTATGTCTCGGCCGAGGAACTGATGGACCTCGAGCACGCCCGTCTGGTGCTCCGCGGGGAGCACGGACTCGCCGTGGACCGCGGCCGGATCGTCAGGGAAGCGGTCGCCGTGGTCCTGGCGGACCTGGAATCACGCGGCGACGCCAGCATTCTTGTCCGGAGGCTGCGCGGGCGCTGAGCGGCTGCGCGCCGGTAGCCTTCCCGCGCCCGTACTTCCGTACTCTGGACCCCGATGCCCACCGACGAATCCGCCCAGCCCCGCCGCCGGACCCTGGGGCGCGGCCCGGGAGCCGTCGTTCCCGCGGAGGCAGCGGCACCGGAGTCCGCCGCCGGTTCTCCGCCCGAGCCGGAGGCGCCGGAGGGGGATACGCCGCCCGCGGTGGACACCGCTCCGGCCGGTGCGGTCCCTGACGATGCGAACGCCGTCGAAGCCGGTGCGGTCCCGGAGGCCGCGCCCGCCCGGCTCCTGACCGCCGAGCACCCCGGCGATGCCGTGCCCGGCCCCCCGGTGCCCGAGGCCGCCACGGGCGGTCCCGATGTGTCCGGGCCTGTCACCGATAGCCCCGATGTGTTCGGGCCTGTCACTGGTAACCCCGACGTGTCCGAGCCCCCCACGGGGCTTCCGCCACGCGGCAGCGACGCCCCCGAAACCGCCGACGAGCCGCACGACGGCAGGTTCAGGGTGCGGCTGGTCAATTTCGAAGGGCCCTTCGACCTGCTGCTCCAGCTGATCTCCAAACACAGGCTGGACGTCACCGAGATCGCGCTGTCGAAGGTCACTGTCGAGTTCATGGCGCACATCCGGTCCATGGGCGCCGACTGGGATCTTGACCAGGCCACCGAATTCCTGGTGGTGGCCGCCACCCTTCTCGACCTCAAGGCCGCGCGGCTGCTGCCCGCGGCCGAGATCGAGGACGAGGCGGACCTCGCCCTGCTCGAAGCGCGTGACCTGCTCTTCGCGCGGCTGCTCCAGTACCGCGCCTACAAGCAGATCGCCGAGATCTTCAGCGACCGGCTGGAGGCCGAGGGCAGGCGGTACCCCCGGACCGTCGGCCTGGAACCGCACCATGCGGCGCTGCTGCCCGAAGTGGTCATCCGGATCGGCGCCGAGGGCTTCGCGAAACTCGCGGTGAAGGCGATGCAGCCCAGAGCGAGGCCGCAGATCTATGTGGATCACATCCATGCGCCGCTGGTCTCCGTACAGGAGCAGGCCGAGATCGTGATGGCACGCCTGCGGCAGGGCGGCGACGTGAGCTTCCGCACGCTCACCGAGGACGCCGAGGACACCCTCACGGTGGTGGCCCGTTTCCTGGCCCTGCTGGAGCTCTACCGGGAGAAGGCGGTCGTCCTGGACCAGGAGGAGGCCCTCGGGGAGCTGCTGGTGCGCTGGACCGGTGGCGACGGTCCGACACCGGCCGTCACCGACGAATTCGACCGGCTCGATCATGTGGTGGAGGAAAAGGCGTGAGTGATCTCAAGCCCGCGCTCGAGGCGGTCCTGATGGTCGTCGACGAGCCGGCCACCGAAGAACACCTGGCCAAGGTGCTCGACCGGCCCCCTCGGGAGATCTCGGTGGCACTGCGTGCCCTGTCCGACGAGTACACCGTTCAGGGGCGCGGTTTCGACCTGCGGCTCGTCGCCGGCGGCTGGCGGTTCTACACCCGTCCCGAGTACGCGGAAGCGGTCGAGGCGTTCGTCCTGGACGGGCAGCAGGCCCGGCTGACGCAGGCGGCGCTGGAGACGCTCGCGGTGGTCGCGTACCGTCAGCCGGTGAGCCGTTCCCGCGTCTCCGCGGTCCGCGGAGTGAACTGCGACGGGGTCATGCGGACCCTCCTGCAGCGCGGTCTGATCGATGAGGCGGGCGCGGAACCCGAAACAGGTGCGATCCTGTACGGGACGACGAACTACTTTCTGGAGCGGATGGGCCTACGAGGCCTGGACGAGCTCCCGGAGCTCGCGCCCTTCCTTCCGGAGGCGGATGCGATCGAGGCCGAGACACAAGAAGGTGTGCCGTCGTTCGATCCGGATGCACCGGACGGTCCGGACACCGACGCAGACGACAAGACGGAACTTTGATGCGAAGCAACGGCAGGAACAGCGGAAGCGGCAACCGGGACAACCGGGGTGCGGGCGGGAAGTCACAGTCCCCCCGTCCCAGGTCCGGCGGTGCGCGCGGAGACAAGCAGGAGGAGCGTCCGCGCAAGCCCCGTCCCGAGGAGCGCCGTTACGACGTCGGCACCGCTTCGTCCGATGAGCAGGGCCGCAAGTCCGGCGGCGGCAGCCGTGGCGCTTCCGCCCGCGGAGGGGCGAAGGGCGGCCCCAAGACCCCGAAGGGCGGCACCCCCCCGCGCCGCGGCCCGCACGGCCAGCGGGAGACCTCCAGGCCGCGTGAGCTCGACGCCAAGATCGAGGAGCGCAACCGGGAGCGGCACAACAAGCCGCAGGTGAAGACCCCCAAGACCTTCCCCGGCGCCGAGGAGGAAGGTGAGCGCCTGCAGAAGGTGCTGGCCAGGGCCGGCATGGGCTCGCGGCGTGCCTGTGAGGAGCTCATCGACCAGGCCAGGGTGGAGATCAACGGCGAGATCGTCATGGAGCAGGGCCGGCGGGTCCTGCCCAAGGACGAGATCAAGGTGGACGGCCTGACGGTCGCTACCCAGTCGTATCTCTTCTTCGCGCTGAACAAGCCGGCCGGCGTCGTCTCCTCGATGGAGGACCCGGACGGCCGCCAGAATCTCGGCGACTACGTCAACAACCGGGAGACCCGGCTGTTCCATGTGGGCCGTCTCGACACGGAGACGGAGGGCATCATCCTCCTCACCAACCACGGTGAGCTGGCCCATCGGCTGACCCACCCGCGGTACGGGGTCAAGAAGACCTATCTCGCCGCGATCCAGGGTCCGCTCCCGCGTGATCTGGGCAAGCGGCTCAAGGACGGCATCGAGCTGGAGGACGGCTACGCCCGCGCCGACCACTTCCGGGTCGTCGAGAACACCGGCAAGAACTACCTGGTCGAGGTGACCCTCCACGAGGGCCGGAAGCACATCGTCCGCCGGATGCTCGCCGAGGCCGGATTCCCGGTCGAGAAGCTGGTGCGGGTCAGCTTCGGCCCGATTCCGCTGGGTGACCAGAAATCCGGCTGGCTACGCCGTCTCACCAACACCGAGGTCGGCATGCTGATGAAGGAAGTCGGCCTCTAAGCCATCACCTGAGGCCCCTGGCCTCACCGCACAGCCCGAGACCGGCCCCCGCGCAGCGCGGGGGCCGGTTTTTTGCTTGTGGTCACCCGTCCGATCCTTTATAGTCATAGTGACCATTAAGGGGGCGGGCGTGAGTCTCGCGGATGTACTCGAACCGCTGCAGCAACCGCTGGTGACCGTTCTGGGCACCCCGGTGAGCTGGACCGAGGTGCTCGGCTTCGGCAGCGGCGCGCTCTGTGTGCTGCTCGTCGCCCGTCAGCACATCGCCAACTGGCCGATCGGCATCACCAACAACATCTTCTTCGTCGTGCTGTTCCTCCAGGCCGGCCTGTACGCCGATGCAGGTCTGCAGTTCGTCTTCATCGCCCTCGCCGGGTACGGCTGGTGGGCCTGGACCCACGGGGGTGGACCAGGCTCCGGGCTGCCGGTGCGGCGTACCGGCCGTACCGAGTGGACCCGGCTGCTCGCGGCGGGGGCGGTGGGGACTCTTGCGCTGTGGTCCCTCCTGGACCGGGCCACCGACTCCAGCGTTCCCTTCTGGGACGCGGTGACGACCGCGCTGTCGCTGACGGCGACGTATGGGCAGTGCAGGAAACTCATCGAGTCCTGGTGGCTGTGGATCGCCGCGGACCTGGTCTACATCCCGCTGTACGCCTGCAAGGACCTCTATCTGACCTCGCTGCTCTACGCAGGGTTTCTCGCCCTCTGCGCCGTCGGACTGCGTGACTGGCAGCGCGACGCGGCACGGCGGCAAGGGCGTACTGCCGGGGTGACGGTATGAGCAGATACGGCCATGGCCTGGTGCTGGGCAAGTTCTATCCGCCGCACGCGGGCCACCACCATCTCGTCAGGACGGCACTGGACCGCTGCGAGCGGCTGACCGTGCTTGTCTGCGCCGCGTCCGTCGAGTCGGTGCCCCTCGGGGACCGGGTGGCCTGGATGCGTGAAGTGCACCCGGGCGCAAGGGTGGTGGGCGCAGTCGACGACATCCCCATGGACATCGGCGACCCCGGCATATGGGACGCACACATGGCTGTCTTCCGCGGTGCGGTGCCCGCCCCGGTGGACGCCGTGTTCACCTCCGAGACATACGGCGACGAGCTGGCCCGCCGGTTCGGTGCCGCACATGTGCCGGTGGATCCGGGCCGGACGGCCTTCCCGGTGTCCGGAACCGCGGTGCGCCAGGACCCCGCCGGCCGCTGGGACTTCCTCGAACCGCCGGTACGTGCCGGACTCGCCCGCCGGGTGGTGGTGCTGGGCGCTGAGTCCACCGGCACCACCACGCTGGCCAGGGCACTCGCCGCGCACTACGCCGCACGTGGCGGGGTCTGGGCCAGGACCCGCTGTGTGCCGGAGTACGGAAGGGAGTTCAGCGAGCGGAAGCTGGCCCGGCTGCGTGCCGTGCGGCCCGACGCCACCTGGCGGGACGTCTCCTTCCGGGCCGACGACTTCCCGCTGATCGCGCGGCGGCAGACGGAGGCCGAGGAAGCCGCCGCCCGGACCGGTTCGCCCCTGCTGGTCTGCGACACCGATGCCTTCGCCACCACCGTCTGGTACGAGCGCTATCTGGGCGGCCGTGACGACCGGGTCGCCGCCATCGCCGCCCGGGGGCGCCGGCACCTCTGGCTGCTCACCGATCACCAGGGTGTGGACTTCGAGGACGACGGACTGCGCGACGGCGAACATCTGCGGCCCTGGATGACGGAACGGTTTCGGGCCGAACTCCAGCGCACAGGAAGGCGGTTCGTCATGCTCGGCGGCCCGCACGCGCAGCGGCTCAGCACCGCTGTCGCCGCGGTGGACGCGCTGCTGGCCCGGGGCTGGGACCTCGCGGACCCGTTGCCGGAGCGCCGGTGAACGGCCGGACGGAGGGGGAGTACGACCCGTACGCCTTCGAGCCGTTCGCCGTAACCGTCGACCTCGCGGTCTTCACCGTCAGGAACGGGGCCCTGCACGTCCTGCTGATCCGGCGCGGCGAGGATCCCCACCGCGGCGCCTGGGCGCTGCCGGGCGGATTCATCCTGCCGAGGGAGTCCGCCGAGGACGCGGCCAGGCGTGAACTCGCCGAGGAGACCGGGATTTCCGATACCACCGCGGCCGGGCTCCACCTGGAGCAGCTGCGCACCTACAGCGATCCGGACCGCGACCCGAGGATGCGGGTCGTCTCGGTCGCCTGGACCGCACTGGTCCCCGATCTGCCGGAACCGCAGGGTGGCGGCGACGCGGCCCACGCGCAGTGGATACCCGTCGACACCGAGCGGGAACTCGCCTTCGACCACACCCGGATCCTGACCGACGCCTACGAGCGGATCTGCGCCAAGATCGAGTACAGCTGTCTCGCCACCTCCTTCTGCCCGCCCCAGTTCACCCTCGGCGAGCTTCAGCAGGTCTACGAGACGGTCTGGAGCACCGCGCTCGACCGCCCCAACTTCCGCCGCAAGGTCCTCGCCACCCCGGGCTTCGTCGAGCCGGTGCCGGGCGCCGCGCGGCTGACCGGCGGCCGGGGGAAACCGGCCGCCCTCTACCGCGCGGGCCCCGCCACCGCGCTGCATCCCCCTCTGCTCCGCCCGGAAGGACGATCCGAATGAACACCATGAGCCGCCCCGCCGCGCACCGGCGGCAGGCCGCGACGGGTGCGCTGACCGGCCTCGCACTCGGGGACGCGCTCGGCTTCCCGACCGAGTTCAACGACGTCCCCTCGATCCTCGCCACGTGCGGTCCGTGGCGGGAGATGGGCCTGCCCCGGCCCGCCATCGTCACGGACGACACCCAGATGACGCTTGCCCTGAGCCGGGGTCTGCGGACCGCGACGGAGCGGGGGCCGCTGGACGCCGCCCGCATGACCCAGCCGGTGCGTGATGAGTTCGTGCGCTGGTACCACTCCCCGGAGAACAACCGCGCGCCGGGAAACACCTGCCTGACCGCCTGCGAACTGCTGGACAGCGACCGGCCCTGGCAGCAGGCGAGCCGGCTCGGCTCCAAGGGGTGCGGCGCCAATATGCGGGTCGCCCCCGTCGGGCTGGTGCCCGGCCTGAGCGAGGATCAGCGCGCGGGAGCGGCGCAGCTCCAGTCCGCCCTCACCCATGGCCACCCCACGGCGCTGGCCGCCAGTGATCTGACGGCCAGGGCGGTGTTCCTGCTGGCACAGGGAACGGAGCCGACCGGACTGGTGGGGCGGCTGCGGTCGTACGCCATCGAGAACCGCACCCGGTACCACGCGGGGTGGCTGGGGGACCTCTGGACGTACTCGCAGGACGCGACCCCGGAGGACTTCACGGCTCGCGGCTGGGACGACTGCCTTGCTGTCCTGGACCGGCTGGTGGACGCACTGCGTGCGCCCTCCCCCGAGACGGACCCGTGTCTGGCCACGGGGGACGGCTGGATCGCGGAAGAGGCCCTGGCCACCGCGCTGCTGTGCTTCCTGCTCTTCCCCGAGGAGCCGGTCACCGCGCTGCGCCGGGCGGCCTGCACCCGCGGCGACTCGGACTCCATCGCCTGCCTGGCCGGCGCGTTCGCCGGGGCTCATCTGGGGCCCGGAGCCTGGCCGGCCGAATGGGCCGGACGCATCGAGTACCGGAGCGAACTGCTGGCGTTCGGCACACTCTGGGACGCTTGAGCCATGACAGCACCGTTCGCCATCGGAACAGGCAGCCACGATCTGGCCTCAGTGGTCTCCGAACAGCCCGATCCGCTGCTCTTCGCGACGGTCTCCGGCGCGCACCTCTACGGATTTCCCTCCCGGGACTCCGATGTCGACATCAGGGGCGTCCATCTGCTGCCGGTGGAAGCCCTGGTGGGTCTGCGCGAGCCCGACGAGACCAGGTCGCGGATGTGGGACCTGGACGGTCTGGAGATGGATCTGGTCACCCACGATCTGCGGAAATTCGTCCGGCTGATGCTGCGCCGCAACGGCTATGTGCTGGAGCAGCTGCTCTCACCGCTGGTGGTGCACACCACGCAGGCGCACACGGAACTCGTCGCGCTGGCCCCCGGCGTACTCACCCGTCACCACGCCCACCACTACCGGGGGTTCGCCGGTACCCAGTGGCGGCTGTTCCTCAGGACCGGAGAGCTGAAGCCGCTGCTCTACACCTTCCGGGTGCTGCTCACCGGCATCCATCTGATGCGCAGCGGTGAGGTGCAGGCCGCTCTGCCCGCCCTGCTGGAAACCGTGGACGCGCCGGCCTATCTTCCTGAACTCATCGCGGCCAAGGCCGAGGCGGAGCACGGCCCCGCAGGCGGCCCCGGCCGCGACCGGGTGCGGGCGGACGTCGAGGCACTGCACGCGGTGCTGGACGAGGCGGAAGGCGCATCCCGGCTGCCCGGCGCGGCCTCAGCCCACGATGCGCTCCACGACTTCGTCGTACGGACCCGGCTGCACCGCTGATCTCCGGCGGACCCGGAAAAGGAAGTCCTCCACCCGCGCACGGTCGGGTTCCGGCGGGAGCATGGTGTGGACGGCCGCCTCGTCGCACTCCTCGCCGAGGCGCGCCATCCGCCGCTCGATCTCCGGCCACGGCACCTCGCCCCGTTTCACGGCGAGCAGCCGCTCCCGCTCGTCACCGGCGTCGATCACCAGCCGGCCGGTCCTCAGCAGATCGCGACAGCAGGCCATGAGACGCAGCAGATGCATCGCGTGCTTCCAGCGCGGCACACCGTGCTGCCGCACGTCGGCCGACAGCTTCTTGCGCTGGCCCATCGCGTAGCGCGTGAACGTGCGGTGGACGTCCCGGGAGAGAAACGCCTCGCGCAGCGACAGCAGCTCGTGGCCCGTCGCGTCGATGCGCTCCACCAACGGGGAGTGCAGACATTCCAGAATGTTGGGATTGGCCCGCAGGGCCAGCTCGCAGAATCGCTCCAGCTCCCAGGAGAACTGCTCGTCCGCCGGTCCTTCCACATGCGCCGGCGGCTTCTCGAAGCTCCAGTACAGCGGGGTCGGCGCGAGGAAGACCCCCCGGCGGTCGGTGTCACTGGAGCCGGTGGCGAGACCGAACGCACGCGACCCCATCACACAGGAGTAGACGGTGTGGTCGCGTACCAGCGCTTCAGGGGTGAGCCGCATGCGCCAGAGGCTACGCGAGAGCGGCCGGTGGGCCGCTCCGGTGCCGTGCCGTCCCGCAGGGCGGTCGCGGAGGCCACGGGTCCGTTCCGCTGACTACTCTGAACGGAGCAGCGCGGAGCGAGCAGCACAGATCAAGGAGCACGAAGTGGCGGTACGAGCGGTCCGGGGCGCGGTCCAGCTGGAGCGGGACGAGGCGGGACATCTGGAGGAGCAGGTCTGTGCACTGCTCACGGACATCCTCGAGCGCAACGAACTCACGTCGGACGACCTGATCAGCATCTGGTTCACCGCCACCCCCGACCTGCACAGTGCCTTTCCCGCAGCCGCGGCCCGCAAGCTCGGCATCGTCGACGTCCCGCTGATCTGTGCCCAGGAGCTCGACATCGCCGGGGCCATGCCGCGGGTCGTCAGGATCCTCGCGCACATCGAGAGCGAGCGGCCCAAGTCCTCGATCACCCATGTCTACCTCGGCGCGGCCGGGGCCCTGCGCAAGGACATCGCCCAGTGAGAACCGCAGTCGTCATCGGAACCGGTCTGGTGGGGACCTCCGCCGCGCTCGCCCTAGCCGGACGGGGGGTCGCGGTCCATCTCGTCGACCACGACGCGGGCCAGGCCAGGACCGCGGCCGCGCTCGGGGCGGGCACCGACGAACCGCTCGAAGGACGGGCCGACCTGGCAGTCGTCGCCGTGCCGCCGGCCCATGTCGCGAGCGCGCTCGCCGACGCCATGGGGCGCGGGATCGCCCGGGCCTACCTCGATGTCGCCAGTGTCAAGGGCGGTCCGCGGCGCGAACTGGAGGCCATGGGCTGCGACCTCGCGCCGTACATCGGCACGCACCCGATGGCGGGCAAGGAGCGCTCAGGTCCGCTTGCCGCCACCGCTGATCTCTTCGAGGGCCGGCCCTGGGTCCTCACTCCGACCCGGGAAACCGAGACCGAGGCGCTCAACCTGGCCCTCGAGCTGGTGGCGCTCTGCCGGGCCGTGCCGGTGGTGATGGACGCAGACGCGCACGACCGGGCTGTGGCGCTGGTCTCGCACACTCCGCAGCTGATCTCGTCCATGGTCGCCGCCCGCCTCGAGGAGGCGGACGAGACCGCCGTACGGCTGTGCGGCCAGGGCATCAGGGACGTCACCAGGATCGCCGCGTCGGACCCGCGGATGTGGATCGAGATCCTCTCGGCGAATCCGGGGCCCGTCGCGGACGTACTGGCCGGGATCGCCGACGACCTGGACGAGACGGTCCGGTCGCTCCGAGCGCTGCAGTCGTCCGACGAGGAGAAGCGGCGCACCGGCGCGGGCGGCATCGAGGACGTACTCAGGCGCGGCAACGCGGGCCGGGTGCGAGTGCCCGGCAAGCACGGTGCGGCGCCGGCCGTGTACGAGGTCGTGGCCGTCCTGATCGGCGACCGGCCGGGTGAACTGGCCCGGATCTTCGCGGACGCCGGACGGGCCGGGGTCAACATCGAGGACGTGCGCATCGAGCACGCGACAGGTCAGCAGGCCGGCCTGGTCCAGCTGATGGTCGAGCCGAGCACGGCTCCGGTGCTCGCGGCTTCGCTGCGGGAGCGGGGCTGGTCGCTGCGGCAGTGACGGGGGCGGAGCGGTGGTGGCGGAGGGCTGCGCCGGACGGCGTAACCGGGTGGTCGGCCCGGCCGGTAACCTTGAGCGGGGCGCATCGGCGTCCCGCCCATACAGCCCCGTGAAGCAGGAAGGTGTCCGTCACCGTGGAAACCGCCGCCCGGACCGCCCCGGCCGCAGTGATTGTCGCCATCGACGGCCCCTCCGGCACGGGCAAGTCCAGCACGTCGAAGGCGGTGGCAGCCAAGCTCGGCCTGAGCTACCTGGACACCGGCGCCCAGTACCGGGCGATCACCTGGTGGATGATCAGCAACGGGATCGATGTGCAGGACGCGGAGGCCGTCGCTACGGCGTCCGGCAAGCCCGCCATCGATTCGGGCACCGACCCGTCCGCCCCGACCATCACCGTCGACGGTGTCGACGCATCCGGGCCCATCCGCACCCAGGAGGTCACCTCCAAGGTCAGTGCGGTCAGCGCTGTCCCCGAGGTACGGGCCAGGATCACCGAGCTGCAGCGCAGCATCGCCGCCGCCGCGGACCGTGGCATCGTGGTCGAGGGGCGGGACATAGGTACCACCGTCCTGCCGGACGCCGACCTGAAGATCTTTCTCACCGCCTCACCCGAAGCCCGTGCGGCCCGCCGCAGCGGTGAGCTCAAGGGCAAGGAGGCCACCGATGTGGCCGCCACCAGGGACGCGCTGGTCAAGAGGGACGCGGCCGACTCCAGCCGGAAGACCTCCCCGCTCGCCAAGGCGGACGACGCGGTCGAGGTGGACACCACGGAACTGACCCTCCAGCAGGTCATCGAGTGCGTCGTCACCCTCGTCGAGGAGAAGCAGGCCGCCAAGTGACCGCACCCACGCTGCGGGGTGCCGCGGTCGGCCGGCGCATCGGCATCGGGCTGATGTACGGCCTCTGGAAGCCCCGCGTGCTCGGTGCCTGGCGGGTCCCGGCGAGCGGTCCGGTCATCCTGGCCGTCAACCACTCGCACAACATCGACGGGCCCATGGTGATGGGAACCGCGCCCCGGCCGGTGCACTTCCTGATCAAGAAGGAGGCGTTCACCGGCCCGCTCGACCCGTTCCTGCGAGGAATCGGACAGGTGAAGGTGGACCGTGCCATCGCCGACAGGTCAGCGGTCACCGACGCGCTCGGCGTGCTGGCCGCCGGTGGCGTACTCGGGATATTCCCCGAGGGCACCAGGGGTGAGGGCGATTTTGCCTCGCTCCGGGCGGGGCTCGCGTACTTCGCGGTGCGCGGCGGAGCACCGATCGTGCCCGTCGCGGTGCTGGGGAGCACCGAGTCCAGCGGCGGGCGGCTGGGCCGCATGGCACCCGCGGCGCGGGCTGCCCTGCCACCGCTGCGCAGCCGCATCGATGTCGTCTTCGGAGACGCCTTCGACGCGGGTGACGGCAGCGGACGGCGTACCCGCAAGGCGCTGGACGACGCCACCGTACGTATCCAGGAACGGCTGACCGCCCATCTGGAAAGGGCGAAGCGCCTCACCGGGCGCTGAGCGAGACTTGAGTAGTGGACCGCGCAACCGTGGTCCATCGATGATGAACGAGGAACGGACTTCATGAACGACCAGCACGACCACGGAGCACTTGGCGATGCCGAGTACGCGGAGTTCATGGAGCTCGCCGCGGAAGAGGGCTTCGACGTCGAAGACGTCGAGGGCGCCATCGAAGAGGCCTCGCACGGCCCCCTGCCCGTCCTCGCCGTCGTCGGCCGCCCGAATGTCGGCAAGTCGACACTGGTGAACCGCATCATCGGCCGTCGCGAGGCTGTGGTGCAGGACAAGCCGGGTGTCACCCGCGACCGGGTCACCTATGAGGCGGAGTGGGCCGGACGGCGGTTCAAGGTCGTCGACACCGGCGGCTGGGAGCAGGACGTGCTGGGCCTCGACGCCTCGGTCGCCGCCCAGGCCGAGTACGCGATCGAGGCCTCCGACGCGGTGGTCTTCGTCGTGGACTCGACGGTCGGTGCCACAGACACCGACGAGGCCGTCGTCAAGCTGCTGCGCCGGGCGGGCAAGCCCGTCGTGCTCTGCGCCAACAAGGTCGACGGCCAGAGCGGCGAGGCGGACGCCACCGCCCTCTGGTCGCTGGGTCTCGGCGAGCCGCACCCTGTCTCCTCGCTGCACGGGCGCGGCACCGGCGACATGCTGGACGCGGTACTCGAGGCGCTGCCCGAGGCGCCCGCCCAGACCTTCGGGAGCACGGTCGGGGGCCCGCGCAGGATCGCGCTCATCGGCCGGCCGAACGTCGGCAAGTCATCGCTGCTGAACAAGGTCGCGAACGAGGACCGGGTCGTCGTCAACGAGATGGCGGGCACCACCCGCGACCCGGTCGACGAGCTGATCAAGCTGGGCGGCATCGTCTGGAAGTTCATCGACACCGCGGGTATCCGCCGTCGTGTGCACCTCCAGGAGGGTGCCGACTACTACGCGTCGCTGCGTACCGCCGCCGCCGTGGAGAAGGCCGAGGTCGCCGTCGTCCTGATCGACGCGACGGAGTCCATCAGTGTGCAGGACCAGCGCATCGTCACCATGGCCGTCGAGGCCGGCCGGGCCATGGTCCTGGCGTTCAACAAGTGGGACAACCTCGACGAGGAGCGCAGGTACTACCTCGAGCGCGAGATCGAGACCGAGCTGGGCCAGGTCGCCTGGGCGCCGCGGGTCAACGTCTCCGCGCTCACCGGACGCCACATGGAGAAGCTGGTCCCGGCGATCCAGACCGCCATCGCGGGCTGGGAGACCCGGGTCCCGACCGGAAGGCTCAACGCCTTCCTCGGTGAGATCGTCGCCTCGCACCCGCACCCGGTCCGGGGTGGCAAGCAGCCGCGCATCCTCTTCGGGACCCAGGCCGGGACGATGCCGCCCCGGTTCGTGCTCTTCGCTTCGGGCTTCCTGGAGGCCGGATACCGGCGCTTCATCGAGCGCCGGCTGCGTGAGGAGTTCGGCTTCGACGGCACACCGATCCACATCTCGGTGCGGGTGCGCGAGAAGCGCGGACGCAAGAAGTAACTCAGGTGCCCCTGCGGGGGCCGGGCGGCAGCGCTGCCGGGACATGGTTCCCGGTGGGCTGCCGCTGCCAGAACCCGAGGTTCTCCGGCGGCCGGTGGCCGCTGCTGTGCTGACCACTGCCGTGCTGACCGCTCTGCGGGCCGGTGCCGTGCAGGCCGCTGCCGTGCGGGCCGATACCGAAGGGCGTGAATCCGTTGTTCTCCTCGTTGCTCCGGTCGCCGGGCAGCGTCCGGAAGGATCTGCGGTATTCGGAGCAGAGCGCGTCGTAGATCGGCGTGGCGGATCGGCTGCTGGTCGGGTCCTGCGACAGACGCATGCCGGGGATCGGATTCGGATACTGCTGGCGGCTCGGCTCGTAAGGGTGCACATAGGTGCAAACGACCGGACCGCTCGGGGGATGCGGTAAGGAGGGTAATGGTTTCTTCTACGCGAACATGCCGATAACCCCCGAAACCGCATATGGCAGGGGGGTATCGGCACAGAAGTGATCAGGTGCCGGCGAGCGGCAGGGCCGCAGCGACCAGCGCACCCTGCATCGCGGCCCGGTCCAGGGCGTCCCGGAGCAGGTCCTCGCGGCCCTGCTGGCCGATCGATCCCACCGGCGCCGCGTAGACGAGAACGGTGTGCGACTTGTTCGCCGCAGCCCGCCAGTCATCGGTGACATGAAGCGGCTGGTGTGCCTGCCACCAGGAGATGGGGCTGCCGCCGCCCGTACCGGGCTGCAGGATGGCGTGCAGCTGGCCCATGGCGAGCAGAACGGACCAGCCGGGCAGCGCTCCGGGCACCTGGTTCAGGTCGCCGATCCGCCGGAAGCCCTGCTCGGAGAGGAGCAGGAGGAACTCGTCGGTGGTCCCCGTGGAACCCGGCCGGACGACGGGCGCGGTCGGTTCGACGACGAGCGCGGGACGGAGTTCGCCCTCGATCAGCACCAGGCCGCTGGTGATGCCCAGCACCGCCTGCTCGGGACCGGCGGCGATCGGGGGCACCTGAGCGGTACCGGCCGCTCCGTCCGCGGTGATGTTCCGTACGGCGCCCTGGAGCTGTGTCTCGGACACCCTGACGACCTGCGAGGGGATGCAGGTGGCGTGGGCGAAGGCGAGCACGGCGGTTTCGTCACCGACGAAGAGCACGGTGCTGGTGCGTTCCTGCTCGGAGTCGCCGGGGGTCCGGCAGGAGGTGCAGTCGTAGCTGCCAGGGGCGTTGTCGCCGGCGAGCAGCAGGTCAGCTTCTTCGTCGCCGATCTCGGCACGTACGTCCTGGCTGACGTCGAGCATGCGCGGCACGGGTGGCTCCTCGAACTCGGTTCGTGCGCCGGGCAGTTCCCGGCTATCGAGAGAACAACGGGATACCGGGGGCCGGAGTCACGCGTATCGGCGAACGGAATCGGATACCAGCCGCCGGTCTGTCATGCGGCAGGCGCGCCGACAGGCCACGGCTCGGGCGCGTCCGACCGGGTGGCGTTCCATCCGTCCACCGCGCGGCGTGATCATCGGGTGGTACGACCCTGCCTAGCGTGGCCCGATGCCGACTCCCCGTATCAGGACCGCGGCCCTGATGGCCCTGCTGATCTCCCTGGCGCCCTCCGGCGCCCGGGCGGCATCACAGCCGCCCCCCGAAACCGTCAACGGCTCCGCCGTCCCCGCCGCCGTCACCGGCCGCAGCTGCGACAGAGGGCAAGGAGCCTGGGCGTGCATCGCCGAGTGCGAGAGCGGCGGCCGCTGGGATGCCAACACCGGCAATTCCTTCTACGGCGGGCTGCAGTTCCGGCAGTCCACCTGGAGGGCGTACGGCGGCCTCGCCTACGCCCCGCGCGCCGACCTGGCCACCCGCAGGGAGCAGATCGCCGTGGCCGAGAAGGTGCGCGACGACCAGGGCTGGCACGCCTGGCCCGCGTGTTCCAGGCAGTACCGCTTCAGCAGCAGGACGCACCGCGTCGTCGCGGGCGAGACCCTCAGCTCGATCGCCCGCAGGCATCACGTCAAGGGCGGCTGGCAAGCGCTCTACGAGGCCAACTCCGATGCGATCGGGCCCGATCCGGACCGGATCGCCATCGGCACCCGGCTCGTCGTGCGGGGTTCGGGGCACACCGCGCGACGGTGACCGCCCAAGCTCCGCCGCAGAGGTCACCCCGGGTACAGTCACTCACAGCAGTCACATAAGAAGCACGGGGGATGCGACGGCGACATGAAGATTTCATTCATACTTCACAACGCCTATGGCATAGGCGGCACGATCCGGACCACATTCACCCTGGCCGAGACCCTCGCCCAGCAGCACGACGTCGAGATCGTGTCGGTCTTCCGTCATCTGGACCGGCCGACGCTGGGCGCGCCCGTCGGCGTACGGATGCGTCACCTGGTGGATCTGCGGAAGAACAGCCAGGACTACGACGGCGGCCATCCGGAACACGCCATGCCCGCGGGGGTCTTCCCCCGCGGCGACAACCGGCACCGGCAGTACAGCCGCCTCACCGACACCCGGATCGCCCGGTATCTGAAGGATCCGGAAGCCGACGTCGTCATCGGCACCCGGCCCGGGCTCAATGTGCACATCGCCCGCCAGGTGCGGCGCGGCCCGCTGAGGATCGGCCAGGAACATCTGACACTGGACAGTCACAGCGGCCGGCTGCGCCGTGAGATCGGCCACCGGTACGGGCTGCTGGACGCGGTCACCACGGTTTCCGAGGCGGACGCGGAGGCGTACCGCAGCCGCCTGCGGCTCCCCGGGGTGCGTATCGAGGCCATTCCCAACAGCGTTCCCGAGCCCAGGCTCCCGGCATCCGACTCCACTGCCAAGTGGGTCATCGCCGCAGGACGGCTCACCGAGACCAAGCGGTTCGACCTGCTTTTACGCGCCTTCGCGCAGGTGGTGGCGGTACGCCCGGACTGGCGGCTGCGCATCTACGGCAGCGGCGACGCCAGCGGCGACGAGAAGGGCGCACTGCGCGCCCTCATCAACGAACTCGGCCTCTACAACAACGTGTTGCTGATGGGCCCGGCCAATCCCATGGAGCCCGAGTGGGTGAAGGGGTCGATCGCCGCGGTCACTTCACGCCTGGAGTCCTTCGGTATGTCCCTCGTGGAGGCGATGCGTTCAGGACTGACCGTTGTCTCCACCGACTGCCCGCACGGGCCCCGCGAGATCATCAGGGACGGTGTCGACGGCCGGCTTGTGCCGGTCGGTGACGCCGGGGCGGTCGCCGCCGCACTCCTCGGACTCGTCGAGAACGACGAACTGCGGCGCAGTATGGGACAGGCGGCGCGAAGGAACGCGGCCCGCTTCGACCCCGCCCTGATAGCCGCGCGTCATGAAGCCCTTTTCACCGAACTGGCCGCAGGGCGTGGGGGCGCACGACGGCACTCAGTCCTGCGGGACGGTCTCGGACGCGCCGGTGGCACGCTCCTCGGTACGTCCTATGCGCTGGGCAGCCGGATCGCCGGCGCGGTACGCACGGGGAGGGCTGCATGAGCACGGCAGGCGGGGAACCGCAACTGTGCGCCGACTGCACGGCCGACGCCGCCGGCGCCCTCACCTTCGAGCTCACCGGAGCCGAAGCCACCGCACTGGTACTGAAGCGGCGCGGCACCGGTGACCGGGTCACGCTCGACTTCACCGCGGTGGACGGGGGACGGCTGCGTTCCGTACTGAGCGCCGGCGCCGAGCTGCGCGAGGGCCGCTGGGACGCGTTCGCCGACTGCGGTGATTCCGGCCTGCGGCGCCTGGAACCCGGCCTGCGGGATCTGCGGGCGCTCGTCGACCGGGCGCCGCGGCCCGTGGCCGGAACGGTCGTGGCACGGGTCCCGTACCGGACCGCCGACGGAAAACTCGCACTCCGCTGCTGGTCGCGGTCGCCGCACGCCGAAGCGGGCGCGCTCACGGTCGAGGACGCCGCGCTCACCGTGCGGGGACAGCTGTACGGACCCCGGATCGGGCCGGGTGCGGTGGTCGAGGCCCGGCTGCGCGGCACCCCGGGGCGGCTGCACCGGGAGCCCGCGACGGACGAGGGGGGCGGCACCTTCCGCTGCCTCCTGCCGTACGGCCCGCTGGCCGGTGGCGGGCTCGACGGATCACAGCTCTGGGACCTGTGGCTGCTGCCCGACGGCGCGGACGGCGCGGAGATCCGAATCAGCAGAATCCTGGACGACATGGCCGACCGCAAGAGCGTCTTCGTCTATCCGGCCTCGCACTTCGGCGCCGGCGCCGAACCGGCGGTCAGAGCGGCGCCCTACTACACCGTCGACAACGACCTCAGCCTGCGGCTCGATCCGCAGGAGAGCTGACAGGGACTCCGCCGGTCCTTGCGGACCCATACTGTCCGCAAGGGCTGGCAGACTCGGCGGCATGGTGGACACCTCGGCAAGACTTCTGCGGCTGCTCTCGCTGCTGCAGGCACATCGCGAGTGGTCCGGCTCCGACCTCGCCGACCGGCTCGGGGTCACCGCGCGCACGGTGCGACGCGACGTCGACCGGCTGCGCGAGCTCGGCTATCCCGTCAACGCGAGCCCCGGCACCGGCGGCGGTTACCGGCTGGGAGCGGGGGCCGAGCTGCCGCCGCTGCTGCTCGACGACGACGAGGCCGTCGCGGTCGCCGTGGGCCTGCGAACCGCCGCGGGAAACGGTGTCGAAGGCATCGGTGAGAGCTCGGTGCGCGCCCTCGCCAAGCTCGAACAGGTGCTGCCGAGCCGGCTCCGCCGCCGTATCGGGGCTCTGAACGCTTTCACCGTGCCCATGCTGCGCGGCGCGGGCACCTCCACGGTCGAACCCGAGGTTCTCACCGAACTCGCCAACGTCTGCCGGGACACCCGGCAGCTGCGCTTCGACTATCGCGCCCACGACGGATCGGCCAGCCGCCGCACGGTCGAGCCGCACCGGCTGGTGTGCACCGAACACCGCTGGTATCTGGTCGCCCGGGACATCGCGCGCGACGACTGGCGCACCTTCCGGGCCGACCGGATCACGCCTGTCCTGCCGTACGGCCCGCGCTTCACCCCCCGTCCGCCGCCGGCCGACGACCTGGCCGCCTATGTGTCCAGCGGGGTCTCCACCAGGGTGTACGCGGCGCATGCCGTGGTCCGTCTGCTGGTGCCCATGGAGGAGGCGGCGGCGCGGGTGTCGCCTTCGGCCGGAGTGCTCGAAGCGGTCGACGGGGAGAGCTGTCTTCTGCGCACCGGGGCGGCGAGCCTCGACGCGATGGTGGTGCACGTGATGCTCATCGGACTGGAATTCGAGGTGATCGAACCGCAGGCGCTCGCCGATCACATCCGGGCGGCCAGGGACCGGCTGTCCCGGGCGCTGCGCTGAGCCGCCGGGCCCCGGATCGGGGCCCGTACCTGTGCCCGGCTGCGGACTCGGCGATGGCCGGCCGGACACGGCGGGTGCACGGGGGGATACGCAGGAACGCTATGGTGTCCAGCATGCGGGCGGTGCGGATTGTGTAGGGAACCCGTGAATTCGCGTGGTGTCGCCCACTGCTCCGCTGTTCCGCAGGGGCGTTATTCGACGCGTAATTCACGCCTTGCCTCCGTGGGTTTCGGAGAAGGAATTGGGCGGGGTCGCCGCACGGGTTGTTCACCGTGCGGTCCATTGCGGTTCTTCTTGTACGGAACACCCCATCGGGTGAAAATGATGAGGCCGAACAGTGTAGTGGTCCTGTGACAGAAGCGTGACGAGCGGCAGATCCGCGCATGCCGCGACGGGCTTCCGGGCCGGCCTTCCTCTCCCCGCCCGGGGAGCCTACGGTGGGTGCCATGTCATCCATTCCGGCCATTCCCGAACAGCCCGACGACGACCCCGACGCCTACCTGGGACTCACCGGCGCCCGCGCCGAGGAACTGGCCCGCGAGCGCGGCTGGTCCACGGTCAGGTCGCTGCCACCGGGCGCGGTCATCACCATGGAGTTTCTTCAGGGCCGGCTGAATTTCGAAGTCAAGGACGGCACGGTCACCCGCTGCTGGCTGGGCTGACACGGTGCGGTGAAGTAAGACGGCGCGGTGAAGGAAGAAGGCCCTGGCCCGGAAGTTTCCGTGGCCAGGGCCTTCTGGCGTCGCGGCCGGGCTGTGCGTGCCCACCCGGCGCCTTTGTGCGGCCCTCCCCGCTCGGATCAGCGGCCGGGGACGTGCGCCGGCCGGCCTAGGAGGAGCCGCCGGGTACCGGCCGGGCCTGACTGCTGCCTCTCGGGGAGCGGTCGGCGTGCGGTGGGCGACGGCTGACCACGGGGGTGCTCGGTGTGCGCTCCGAGCGCGGCGGGTGCGGTCGCTGCGGCTGGGGCGTCGTGTGATGCGAAACGGACCTGATGCCCGTCGCGCGCCCGCCGGCACCCACCGGCTCGAGGGCCGGGCTCTGCTCGTCGGCGCCCCCGGAGCGGGAGTCTCCCGGCGGGAACAGCGCGGACCGGACACCGACCGGGACGGGCACCGGGGGAGTGGTGGTCCCGCGGCCACGGCCGCGAAGCCGGTCCCGCAGGGCGAAGACGGCGGTTTCGGTACGACCGATCAGCGGCTCGCACCAGGGCAGGCCCAGCAGGATCAGCAGCCCGGCGGCCCAGCCGAGCAGCACGTCACTCAGCCAGTGCGTACCGAGGTAGACGGTGGTCGCCCCGACACCGAGAGCCAGCGCGGAGGAGCCGACCGACAGCCAGCGCCTGGCCGTCGGCGTGGTCGCCAGATAGGCCAGGATTCCCCAGGTCACCACAGCATTGGCGGTGTGTCCTGAAGGAAATATATCGCCGCCGGCGAAGAGCTCGGCGGAACCGATCTGGGTGGCGTAGTGCGGTCCGAGGCGGCCGAGGCCGAGTTTGACCGCGCCCACCGTGATGTTCAGCAGCAGCAGTGCGGCGCCCAGGGCGAGCAGCGGGCGCAGCGTGTGCTGACGCCATGAACGCCAGCCGAGCCAGGCCATGACCATGACCGCGGTGGGTCCGCGCTGGCCGAGGACCACGAAGTAGTCGAGGAAAGCATGCAGCTGCGGCCACTGCTGGTAAGGCCGGAACAGCATGACCTTCCAGTCCAGCTCCACGAGCCAGGACGTGGTCAGCACGGCCACAACGATGGCGAGATAGAACGCCAGCGTTGCACCGAGCAGGGCCACCCGGTGCCGGCTCATCCGCGGGATCTCCAGCTGCGGTGGCTCCGGCTCCCGGTCCAGGCGGGCAAAGATTCGGTCGATACGCACCCAATCGACGTTACAGCGAGTGAGTGTCGAGCCCGGCCGATTCGGTCTCTTTGTGATGACGATGTGATGTGGACTATGTCTCACGGAGCGACTTATTCCGACGCAATATCGAATAGCCGCCGAGGGCGGTCATCTTATGTGGGGCGGCTTCTTACGTCATTTTTATCAGGCATCCGGCAAAGAGTTTTTCCGGGGATTCAATCCGGATTTCCCCTGTCGTTCGCGTCGCCGGCCGGGCCTTTCAAGATCGACATGCGCCCCCCGCACCCGCGTGCGGCACGGCCTCGTTCTCCGTGGATGAGAGATGGGCCACATGACACGGGCGAGGTCTCGCGTAGTCTGGCGAGTCACTCGCCCGTCGACGCCGGGCCAGGTGGACGCAGCCGTCCACCGCGGGCCTGCCGAGCGCGAGAACCACAGTGGGAGGTACGTGCATGCCAGGGACGACGTCCATGACCGGCCGGCGCTCACGCGCCGTTGTCGCCGGCGGTGCCAACCGCTGGGTCGTCCTCGTCGTCCTCTGCGTCAGTCTCCTGCTGGTCGCGCTGGACGCGACCGTGCTGCATGTGGCTGTTCCCGCGGTCACCGAGGATCTGCGCCCCGGAGCCGTCCAGCTGCTCTGGATCGTCGATGCCTACCCACTGGTCTGCGCCTCGCTGCTGATCCTCTTCGGCACCCTGGGCGACCGGGTGGGGCGCCGCCGCATCCTGCTCATCGGTTACGCACTCTTCGGTCTCGCGTCGGCCGCCGCCGCCTTCGCGGCGGGCCCGGAGATACTGATCGGCGCCCGTGCGCTGCTCGGCATCGGCGGAGCGATGATCATGCCTGCCACCCTGTCGATACTCCGGGCGGTCTTTCCCGACCGCCGTGAGCGAGCGGTGGCCATAGGTGTCTGGACGGCGGTGGCCGCCGTCGGCGCCGCCATCGGGCCCGTGCTCGGCGGGTTCCTGGTCGAGAACTTCTGGTGGGGTTCGGTCTTCCTGATCAACGTTCCGCTGGTGGCCCTGCTGCTGCCGCTGGCCCGCTGGCTGCTGCCCGAGTCGAAGGGCGGCGCCGAAGGCCCGTGGGACGTCCTCGGAGCGCTGATGGCGGCGGCCGGGGTCCTCGGTGTGGTGTTCGGTGTGAAGCGGATCGGCGGTGGGGGGGCCCTGCTCGGTCCAGGGACGCTGGTCCCTCTGCTGGCGGGTGTTCTGCTGCTGGTGCTGTTCGTGCGACGGCAGCAGAGCCGGGCCAATCCGCTCATCGACATGCGGATGTTCTCCAGGCCCACTTTCACCACGGCTGTCGGCTGCATCGTCCTGGCGATGCTGGCACTGGTCGGCCTGGAGCTGATCGCGGTCCAGTATCTCCAACTGGTGCTGAATCTCAGCCCGCTCGCGACCGGCCTGCGGCTGCTTCCGCTCACCTTCGCCGCCATAACCGCCGGTGTCACCGGGTCCTGCACCCTGCGCCGGATCGGCCCGCGCCGGATGGTCAGTCATGGTTTCGCACTCACCGCGGCCGCCGTGCTCTGCCTGGTGAGGATGGGTGACCAGGACAGCCCCTTGCTGCTCACCGTCGCCTTCGTGCTGCTCGGTTTCGGCCTGCAGGCCACCCTCTTCGGGGCGTACGAGTCCATGCTCAGCGACGCACCGGCCGACCGGGCGGGCGGAGCGGCGGCGATAGGTGAAACCTCCTACCAGCTCGGTGCCGGCATGGGTATCGCCCTGCTCGGCAGCGTCATGAACGCGGCCTACGGGCCGGCCCTCGCCTCGGTGCCGGGTGTTCCCGCATCGGCGAGCGGCAAGGCGTCGAACTCGCTGGGCGAGGCGTATCAGGTGGCCGCCCGTCTCGGCGGTCCCGCCGGGGAGGCGTTGCGCGACGCGGCCCGCGGGGCGTTTGTGCACGGGCTGCATGTGACGCTTCTGGTCAGCGCGGGGCTGCTGCTGCTCGGCGCGCTGGCCGCGCTGCGGCTGCCGCGTGTGATGGACTGCGGCGCCTCCTCCGCGGAGCCGGCCGGCGAAGAGCCGGTCAAGGCGAGCGTTCCGCACCAGGCACAGGCGCAGCCGGTACCCCCCCTGATGCGGCGAGAGCCCGCCGAGGCGGCCGGGTCTGGACGCGCGCGACGCTGAGCCGTAACGTCTCCGGCACGCGTAACTAACACTGCTAGTTTTATCCGTGCGAGCCGCCGGAGGCCCCCCTCATGTCCTCATCCTCGAAGCTGCCGTCCTTCGATCCCGCCGATCCCCTCGGTCTGGACGACCTCCTCGGTGACGACGATCTCGCGATCCGCGGCACCGTCCGCTCCTGGGCGGCTGACCGCGTCCTGCCGCACATCGCCGAGTGGTACGAGAAGGGCGAGCTGCCGGGCATCCGTGAGCTCGCCAGGGAACTGGGCGCGCTCGGCGCCCTCGGCATGTCACTCCAGGGCTACGGCTGCGCGGGCGCCAGCTCGGTCCAGTACGGGCTCGCCTGCCTGGAGCTCGAGGCCGCCGACTCCGGTATCCGCTCACTGGTCTCCGTACAGGGATCCCTCGCGATGTACGCGATCCACCGCTTCGGTTCCGAGGAGCAGAAGCAGCGGTGGCTGCCCGGTATGGCGGCAGGCGAGATCATCGGCTGCTTCGGTCTCACCGAGCCCGACCACGGTTCCGACCCCGCGGGCATGCGGACGCATGCCAAGCGCAGCGGTGACGACTGGGTGCTCAACGGTCGCAAGATGTGGATCACCAATGGCTCGGTGTCGGGTGTCGCCGTTGTCTGGGCACAGACCGACGACGGCATCCGCGGTTTCGTCGTGCCCACCGACACCCCGGGCTTCTCGGCCCCGGAGATCAAGCACAAGTGGTCGTTGCGCGCCTCGGTGACCAGTGAGCTGATCCTCGACGAGGTGCGGCTGCCCGGCGATGCGGTACTGCCCGATGTCACCGGGCTCAAGGGCCCCCTCAGCTGTCTGAGCCATGCCCGCTACGGGATCGTCTGGGGAGCGATGGGTGCCGCGCGCTCCAGCTTCGAGGCCGCCGTCGAGTACTCGAAGACGCGTGAACAGTTCGGCAGGCCGATCGGCGGCTTCCAGCTCACCCAGGCCAAGCTCGCCGACATGGCGGTGGAACTCCACAAGGGCATCCTGCTCGCGCACCATCTCGGGCGCCGGCTCGATGCGGGAAGGCTCAGGCCCGAGCAGGTCAGCTTCGGGAAGCTGAACAACGTACGGGAGGCGATCGAGATCTGCCGTACGTCCCGCACGATCCTCGGCGCGAACGGGATCTCGCTGGAGTACCCGGTGATGCGGCACGCCACCAACCTGGAGTCCGTGCTCACCTATGAGGGCACGGTCGAGATGCACCAGCTGGTGCTGGGCAAGGCGCTCACCGGTCTCGATGCGTTCCGGTAGGCCGGGGCCGACCGGCGAGCGCCCTGCTCAGCTCTGGTTGAAGAAGCCGCCCTCGTTCGGGCGGCCGGCGGCCTCGCCGCTGACGATCTGAGTGTCGGAGGGGGTCAGCAGAAAGACCCGGGTCGCCACGCGGTCGATGGAACCGCGCAGGCCGAAGATCAGCCCGGCGGCGAAGTCCACCACCCGCTTGGCGTCGGCCGGCTCCATGGCGGTGAGGTTCACGATCACCGGGACCCCGTCGCGGAACATCTCACCGATGCCGCGGGCGTCCCGGAAGCTGTCGGGTGTGATCGTGGCGATCCGGCGGCTCTGTTCCTGCGCCGCCTCGGCCGCCACGCGGACCCGCGGGTCGGTCACCCATGCCTCGGAGGGGGCAGGCGCCCCCGCCCCCTCCGCGTACTCGTCGTCGTAGTAGCGGTCGTCGTCGTTGTCCTCGACAAGTCCCAGCCAGGCACTCGCCTTGCGTACCGATCCCATGGACGCCTCCTTTCGCCGCGGTTCGTCTGCGTTCCGCCTCCCTATGGTCGTCCATGAAGCGGATCGTGCGCCAAGTGGATAGTCGGCGCGTAGGGGATTCGTGACGCTACTGGTGCAGAACTTGTGGCGATTCGTCAGGAATCTTCCTACGGACGACTGCTGACAGGATGAAAATAAGATTTCTCGGGCCGTATGGGTGAGGGAGGGGTCGTCCGGGTGAAAGGGCCCTCGATACGATGCGTGGCACCCGGTCGCCCCATCGGCCGGGCATCGCTGGACGAGGCTCGGGGGAGCGCCGTGTTCGGAATCATCAGGCCCTGTACGCACCGGCTCTCCGACGGGCTGAGGATGGACTGGATGGCCCATCTCTGCGGCCTCTGCCTGGCGCTGCGCACCGAGCACGGCCAGTTCGCCCGCGTCGTCACCAACTACGACGGCCTGATCGTCTCGGTCCTGACGGACGCTCAGGCCCCGCACTCCCCGGACCTCAGACGCACTGCCGGTCCCTGCCCGCTGCGCGCGATGCGCACCGCGCCGGTGGCCCGTGGGGAGGGAGCACGTCTCGCCGCCGCAGTCTCCCTGGTGCTCGCCTCGGCAAAGATGCGTGACCATGTCGCCGACCGGGACGGCCTGCTCGCCCGCAGGCCGGTGGCGGCAGCGGCCCGCAGGATCGCCGCGCGCTGGGACCGGGCCGGTGCACGCACCGGCGCCGAACTGGGGTTCGACACCGCGCTCCTGGTCGAGTCCGTGGACCGGCAGGCGGGAATCGAGGCGCTGGCCGGTCCGGGTACACCGCTGCTCGCCGTCACCGAGCCCACCGAGACCGCGACGGCCGCGGCGTTCGCGCACACCGCCGTCCTCGCCGGCCGGCCGCGGAACGTGGCACCGCTCACCGAGGCGGGCCGGCTCTTCGGCAGGCTCGCGCATCTGCTGGACGCGGTGGAGGACCAGGAAGCCGACGCCGCGGCAGGGGCCTGGAACCCCCTGACAGCCACCGGCACACCCGGCACCGAGGCGCGCCGGCTGTGCGACGACGCGCTGCACGGCATCCGACTGGCGCTGCGGGATGCCGAGTTCAATGACCGCAGGCTGGTGCATGTGCTGCTCGCCCATGAACTCGAGCGCTCGGTGGAGCGGGCCTTCGGCGCGAGCTGCGCGCACGGTGCCCCGGGGCCGCTCCCGGGCGTCGACCCGGTGCCGCCGGGGCATGACGAACGGGGCCGGTCCGACGACCACGGCCGGCCCGCGAAGCGTGGGTTCCTCGCCGGCTGCGCGGTCGCCACCGGACTCTGCTGCACCTGCCAGCTCTGCTGTTCCTCCGAGTTCGAGGGCCCCTGGTCACGCAGGAAGCGCGAGGGCTGCTGCACCAACTGCGACGGGTGCGACTGTTCCGACTGCGGTGGGTGCGACTGCGGGGGATGCGACTGCGACTGCTGCTGCCCCTGCGACGGCTGCTGACAGGTGACGTGAAGCTGCACTGGACAGGATGAACCGGATGGAACGGGCCATGAGGGGAGGGGTGTGGTGCTGTACGGGTGAAGGCGCGGAAGCGCGAGAAGCGCGGGCGCCGGAAGGCACCGGGAGGACGCGTGTCGAGAACGCGCGGCGGGTCAGCTCAACAGGATGAGGACCACACTCGACCGAAGTCGATGTGGGAGCGTGTGACCAGCCACTGCTGCGGATGCATGGCGCAAGTGGAACAGGCATCCGTTACCCCGTCAACTGCCGCCGTCCACAACGCCCACAGTGTGGACACGTTTGACATTCCGCGGAACGGGCGCCGTAGTCTCGGAAGCGGACCGTGCTGAGGGGCTGAGTCCGCGCTGTACTCCCGTGAAGGCAACACCGTGTTCGATCTGTGCATCCACGGAGCCTTCCCATGTCCTCTCAGCCGAGTACCCGCCCGAGACCAACCGCAGTGCCCGCCGGGCGCGCAGCGGTCCACGCAGTGCCGAGCGCCCGGTGAACGCCACCGTGGTGGTCGTCGGCGCCGGTCCGCGGGGCACCGGTTTCCTGGAACGGCTGGTGGCCAACGCCCCTTCGCTGTACGGGGACCGGCCGTTGGACGTCCACCTGGTGGACCCGTTCCCTCCGGGCGGCGGCCGCATCTGGCGTCAGGAGCAGTCCCCGCTGCTGTGGATGAACTCCATGGCGGAGGACGTCACGATGTTCACCGACGAGTCCGCGGCGCCGCTGGACGGTCCGGTGCGGCCCGGCCCGGCTTTCGCCGAGTGGGCCGGAGCGGACCCGCGGTCCTTTCCCAGCAGACCGGCCCTGGGAGCGTATCTGGGCTCGGTCTGCCGGGAGGCGGTGGCGGCGCTGCCGCCGGGCGCCACCGTGCGGGAGCACCGGACGCGGGCACTGCGCATCAGCGGTTCGGCGGACGGCCACCAGCAGGTGTTCCTCGAAGGGCGCGGCGAACCGCTGGTGGCCGATGCGGTCGTACTGACCATCGGCCATCTCGACGCCGAACCAGGCTGGGAGCAGCCGGAGTTGACCGGTTTCGCCAAGCGTCACGGGCTGGTGCGTCTGCCGCCGGAATTCACCGCGGACGCCGATCTGTCCCCGCTCCGGGCGGGTGAACCGGTCATAGTCCGGGGCTTCGGACTGGCCTTCGTCGATCTGATGGTGCTGCTGACGAAGGGCCGTGGCGGCCGTTACGGCCCATCCGGCGCATACCAGCCATCCGGCCGGGAACCGCTGCTGCACGTCGGTCCCGGCGCGGTGTCCCCCACCACTCCAAGATCGGGTACGACTGGCAGGGCGAACTCCCGCCGCTGCCACGCTTCTTCGGGCCTGCCGAGGCCGACGCGCTGCCGCGCCCGCCGGAGCGGGCCGCGCGCACGCCGCCGCGTCTTCGGCCCGGCCGGAGCCCGATGCACCGGCGCTCTCCCGACCTCTGCCCTCCTCATCCGTGCTCTCCTCGTCACGGTCCTGTGAAAGGACTCCGGCCATGCCAGCCACCCGTCCCCTGCATCTCTCCGCCGAGATCGGCGGCCCGCCGCACTACGAGGCCGGCCACTACGTCGCGCTCGCCCGACTGGCGGAACGCGGCACTCTCGATTTCGTCACCCTCGGCGACTCCTTCACGGGGCCGGGACTCGACGCGCTCGCCGTGCTCTCCCGCGTCGCGCCGAGCACTCAGCGGATCGGCCTGGTACCGACGGTGACGACCACTCACACCGAGCCCTTCCACGTCTCCGGCGCCGTGGCCACCCTGGACTGGGTGAGCCGGGGCCGGGCGGGCTGGAGTGTCGGTGTGTCGGAAACCGACGCGGAGGCCGCGCTCTTCGGCCGCCGCAGGGCGGCGCCCGGCCACGAACTGTGGCACGAGGCGGGCGAGGTCGCCGATGTGGCAGCGAAGCTGTGGGACAGCTGGGAGGACCACGCGGAGATCCGCGACATCCCGACCGGACGCTTCATCGACCGCGACAAGCTGCACTACACCGACTTCGAGGGGCGTACGTTCTCCGTCCGAGGCCCGGCCATCGTCCCCAGGCCTCCGCAGGGCCATCCCGTCACGGTGATCGACGCCACGGACCCCGCTGCCCGCGCGGCGGCGGCCGGGCACGCGGACGTCGCCCTGGTCACCTCCGGCGATCCGCTCACCGCCCGCGCCGCCGGACAGGAGATCAGGGACCGGGCACGTGCGCTGGGCCGGGACGCGGGCCGGCTGCGGGTACTGGTCTCGCTGGCTGTGGAGCTGCACACCACCGCGGACGCGGTGGACCTCGCGGGTCTGCTCGGCGAGTGGTACGCGGACGGGGCGGTCGACGGCTTCCATCTGCGGCCCGACGACGTGGAGCGCGATCTCGCCCTGATCGTCGACGGCACCGTTCCGCTGCTCCAGCACCGCTGCCTGCTGCGGCGGTTCTACCCGGGCGCCACACTCCGCGAGCATCTGGGACTCGCCAGGCCCGTCAACCAGTACGCACGCAGCACCGCACTCACAGGGGGACGGCCGTGACCGAAGTGAAGAAGAAGAAACAGATCCATCTGGCCGCTCACTTCCCCGGTGTCAACAACACCACGGTCTGGACCGACCCGCGCTCCGGGAGCCAGATCGACTTCGCGTCCTTCGAGCACCTCGCGCGTACCGCCGAACGGGGCAGGTTCGACTTCTTCTTCCTCGCCGAGGGGCTGCGACTGCGTGAGTACCAGGGGCGGATCCACGAACTGGACGTGGTCGGCAGGCCCGAGTCGATCACCCTGCTCAACGCGCTGGCGGGGGTGACCGACTGGCTGGGCCTGGCCGCCACGGTGAACGCCACCTTCAACGAGCCCTACGAACTGGCGCGCAGGCTGGCCACGCTCGACCATCTCAGCGACGGCCGGGCCGCCTGGAACGTCGTCACCTCTTCCGACGCCTTCACCGGGGAGAACTTCCGGCGCGGCGGCTACCTCGACCGGGCCGAGCGCTACACCCGTGCCGCCGAGTTCGTCGCGACCGCCCGTGAGCTGTGGGACTCCTGGTCGCCCGACGGGAGCCCGCGCCCCTTCGCACGCTCCGGACGGCACTTCGACATCCGGGGGGAGTTCACCGTCCCGCGCTCCCCGCAGGGGCACCCTGTGATCATCCAGGCGGGTGACTCGGAAGAGGGCCGGGAGTTCGCCGCGTCCAGCGCCGACGTGATCTTCACCCGCCACGGCACGCTGGAGGCGGGCCGCGAGTTCTACGCCGACGCGAAGGGACGTCTGGCCAAGTACGGCCGTGAACCGTCCGAGCTCAAGATCATGCCGGGTGTCACCTATGTCCTCGGAGACACCGCGGCCGAGGCCGACGAGCGGGCCTCGGAGATCCGCGAGCAGCAGATCTCGCCGCAGAACGCCATCCTCGCCCTCGAACAGGTCTGGGGCCGCGACCTGTCGTCCTACGATCCCGACGGCCCCATGCCCGACATCGATCCCGACCCCGGATCGGACTTCGTGCAGGGGCGGGTCCGGGTCGGCGATCCGCTGGCCGTCGCCTCGAAGTGGCGTGCCCTCTCGGAGCAGAAGGGGCTCTCCATCCGGCAGACGGTCATCGAGACCACCAGGCGCCAGTCCTTCATCGGTACCCCCGGCTCGGTCGCTGCCGCGCTGGAGGAGTTCGTCGTGACGGACGCGGCCGACGGATTCATCCTTGTCCCGCATCTCACCCCCGGCGGGCTCGACGACTTCGTCGACCGGGTCGTACCGCTGCTCCAGGAACGGGGTGTGTTCCGCACGGAATACACCGGCTGCACGCTCCGCTCCCATCTTGGACTGGCCGAACCGGTAGGGAAGGGTTGATCACATGAGCACACACATGGACAGCGCGGACAGTACGGGCGACGCGGCCGCGGACTGGAGGAGCTGGCACGAACAGCGCACCGAGACCGTCTCCGCACCGTACGGACCGCTGGCGCTCACCGGCACCCACTGGCTCGACGACGCGGTGGAAGGGCTAATTCCGGCCGTTGCGGGCCACTGGGAGGTGGCCGGTGACGAGGTGTTGCTGACGGCCTCCGCCGAGGACGGACTGACTGTCGACGGTGAACCGTTCGCCGGCCGGGTGGCACTCACCGCCGACCGCGCGCCGGCCGGATCAGCCCGCGTCGCCCAGGGCGAGCGGCGCCTGGTGGTGCTGCGCCGCGAGGGGCTCTGGGCGGTCCGGGTCTGGGATCCGCGGTCCGGGCCCCGTCAGGCCTTCGCCGGCATCGAGGCGGGCCCGTACGACGAGAGCTGGGTGCTCCGGGGACTCTTCCGGCCGTACGCCGAGCGCCGGGATGTCCGCGTCCCGAACGCCGACGGCCGCGACCGGGGACTTGCTCTCGCCGGTGAGCTCGCCTTTCTTCTGGAGGGAGACGAGTACACCCTCCAGGTCGCCGCGGAGGAGGACGGCTCGCTGTGGGCCGTCTTCGCCGACGCGACCAGCGGAACGAGCAGCTATCGGTTCCGCTTCCTGCGGCCACCGGCTCCGGCATCCGACGGCACGGTGAGCGTCGACTTCAACCGGGCGCTGCTGCCGCCCTGTGCCTTCGCCGAGCACTTCATCTGCCCCTTTCCGCCTCCCGGCAACACCCTTCCGGTCGCGATCACCGCAGGGGAGCGCTCGGTGGCCCGCCGATAGCCCGGCGCGGCGCCACGCCCGTCCCGCGAGGCCCGGCCGAAAGGCGCCCTTGCGCCTGATGGCCGGTTCGCGCTGTACTCCCGGACAGCACTTGTCAGGGGCACGGCGGAAACGGAACCCGCTTTGTCTCTTTATATGTGCATCATGGGTCCCCCCACCCTGTCGGACCCTCGATTCCCTTCGGGAGGAACTGAAGTGAGGATCAAGCGCACCACCCCCCATAGCGGATCTGCGAGACGCGCACGGCTGATCGCCGTGACGTCCGGCCTGATCGTCGCGGCCGCGCTGACCGTTCCCACCGCTCATGCCGAACCGACGCCGACGTACAGCGCCAACCAACTGGCAGCCGTGAGCAGCGCCGTGCAGACCGCCGATGTCGCAGGCACCGCCTGGTACACCGACAAGGAGACCGGCACGGTCATCGTCACGGCGGACAGCTCGGTCTCCAAGGCCGAGATCTCCCGGCTCAAGCAGCGGGCCGGGACCAACGCCGGCGCGGTACGCGTGGAGCGCACCGCAGGCACGTTCCGAGAGCTCCTCTCGGGCGGCGACCCCATCTACACCTCTCAGTGGCGCTGCTCGGTGGGCTTCAACGTCCGCAGCGGCTCGACCTATTACTTCCTCACCGCAGGCCACTGCACCGAGGGCTCCCCGGCCTGGTACACGAACTCGTCGGACACCACCAGCATCGGCCCGACGACAGGCACCAGCTTCCCGGGCAATGACTACGGCATCGTGAAGTACAGCAACACCTCGCTCGCCCACCCGGGCACCGTCGGCGGCCAGGACATCACCAGCTCGGGCAACCCCACCGTGGGGCAGACCGTGACCCGGACCGGCTCCACCAGCGGCACCCACAGCGGCAAGGTCACCGCACTCAACGCCACCGTCAACTACGGCGGCGGCGACGTGGTGTCCGGACTCATCCAGACCACCGTCTGCGCCGAGCCCGGTGACAGCGGCGGCCCGCTCTACGCGGCGTCCAAGGCACTCGGCCTCACCTCGGGCGGCAGCGGCGACTGCACCTCGGGTGGCACGACCTTCTTCCAGCCCGTCACCGAAGCACTCAGCGCCTACGGAGTCAGCGTCTACTGACGGCCCTCCGAGCGGATGGCTCTTCGAACGAGCCGCCGCCGGCCAGCAGATGGCCCCCGCCCGGTCCTCCGGGCGGGGGCTCTTGCGTACTTTTGAGAGGATGTCAGGGGGAGCCGGGGGGCTCGGAGAAGGCGGGGGGCGTATGAAGCGCATCGGAGTGACCGGTCACCGCAGCATTCCGCCTGAGGCCTTCGTCCATGTGAGGGATGCCCTGCGTACCCTGTTGTGCGGCCATATGGACTCCATGGAGGCACTCTCCAGCCTGGCAGCCGGTGCGGACCAGCTGTTCGCGGGAATAGCTCTCGAATGCGGTGCCGAGCTGACGGCGGTCATCCCCAGCGGCGACTACGAACTGGGCTTCGACGACGAGGACGAACTCGCCGGCTACCGATGGCTCAGAAGCCGGGCCACCCAGGAGATCCGGATG
This sequence comes from Streptomyces sp. NBC_00344, assembly GCF_036088315.1. Lineage (NCBI taxonomy): Bacteria > Bacillati > Actinomycetota > Actinomycetes > Kitasatosporales > Streptomycetaceae > Streptomyces > Streptomyces sp. NBC_00344. Next base: position 5,635,845 of record NZ_CP107996.1, read on the forward strand.
GGCTTCACCCACTCGACTGATGAGGCCTACTTCGCCGCGGGCGCCTACATCGCCGACAACTGCGACCGTCTGGTGGCGGTCTGGGACGGCCGCCCCGCCCGCGGACGCGGCGGTACCGGCGACATCGTGAGCTATGCCATCGGGGTGGGCAGGCCGGTCACGGTCATCTGGCGCGAGGGTGTGGAACGCCAGTAGGGCTGATGTGATGTGCCATCAACTGCCGTGCCGCGCGAGCCACTCGGTGTACTGGGGTGAAACGATCCGCTCGGTCTCGTACACCACGGACGACCACTGCTTCTCGGTGAGACGGCTCTCCATCTCGATGTGCAGCGCCTTCAGCTTCTCCTCCACCAGCGCATGGGCCGAGATCATCGGCTGATGGCGGCGGAACTCGCTCCAGGCGACTCCGGAGGCGGCGGCGGCCGAAAGCACCCCGGCGGCGTCGGTGTTCTCGGTGACCGAGAAGGCCCGCAGCACCCCGAGGATCAATGCGACCAGGGTGAGCAGGGCGAATGCACTGGACCACAGTGCGGTGGCCACCCTCGACACCTCCTGCTTGCGGCGGTACCAGTTGCGCTGCTCGATCAGCCTGTCCCGTACGTAGGTCTCCTTGCGGACCCCGAACGACTTGGCCCTCAGCTGACGCATCTGAGGGGTGATCAGGCTGCCCTCGGGGGACTCGAGGACCCAGCCCACGGTCCGCAACTCCTGGAGCTGTTCCTCGAGCCGAGTGGTGAACACCCGGTCCACATCCGGGGATTCGGCATCGAACGGAGCACCGTGGACCGCGTAGCGCCAGCACATCGACTTGACGAAGTCCGCCGCGGACCGGTTGAGCTGCCACTGCGACTTCGCCTTGCGCCGGGAGGTGCTGAAGGTCAGCAGCAGCACACCGGCATACGCTGCCGCACTCAGTACGCCGGCCGCCTCGAGGCCGCCGCCCAGCTCCCCCCGCCACGGAACAGCGGCCAGCGCGGCCCCGACGACCAGCAGGACCAGTTGAGCCCGGGTGGAGCCCACGGCCTCGCCCTGCCGGGCGATGGCGAGTGAGTCGGCACGATGGAACAACGCGGGCAGATCGGCATTCCGGAAGACCATGCTCTGTTCAGGACCGGGAAACGCCGTCACGTGAACCCCCGTCTGCGACTTCGGGCCGCACGACCCAAGTCTTCACTCTTTAGATGGAATGGCGTGTTCCGTATTTCCGGAGGGCACTCTGTGCAACGCTCCTGTTGCCTCTGGTCGCGCTCAGTTGCCTTCGGTCTGCATGAGAGTAAAGTCGACCCGCCGACACTGCAACGGTGCATGTATCGGCAGCCCATCCCATGTCCGGAAAGCATCCCTCAAGGACGGTCGCCACCATGTCCGTAAATTCAACCGCCTTCGCCGCCGAGAAGAAGCCCAGTGTCCCGCTGGCCGAGATCGACGTACGCAGTGCCGAGGCTGCCAGGCAGCTCGACCGGGTTCTCGCCCCGTCAACCCGCCGCTCGACGAGGACTTCCACGTTCAACTCGGCGCTCTAGTCCCCTTTCCGGCAAAGCCAGGCATTGCCGGAAGCCGCACTAGACTGGCGGAATGACAGGACCCCTGGTCCCCTTCCGCGAGATTGTCCTCAAGGTCCACAGCCGGTGCGATCTCGCCTGTGACCATTGCTATATCTACGAACACGCAGATCAGAGCTGGCGCACTCGCCCCAAAGCAATCTCTGACGAGGCGATTCACTGGACGGCTCTGCGACTGGCGGAGCATGCCAGGACCCATGCCCTGCCCTCCGTGTCAGTGATCCTGCACGGAGGGGAGCCACTGCTGGCGGGCCCTGCGCGACTGCGCCGCATCTGTGAGGAGCTCACCGCGGCCCTGACGGGCATCGCGGAGCTCGACCTCCGGATCCATACCAACGGGCTGCAGCTCAGCCCGCGCTATCTCGATCTTTTCGCTGAGTTCAACGTCCGGGTCGGTATCTCCCTCGACGGGGACCGGGAGTCCAACGACCGCCACCGCCGCTTCGCCGACGGCCGCAGCAGCCATCCGCTCGTGCTCAGGGCCGTGGAGCTGCTGCGTCAGGAGCAGTACGCACATCTCGACCTCGGTCTGCTCTGCACCATCGATGTGCAGAACGACCCCGTCGCCGTATACGACGCGCTGACCGCACTCGGCCCGCCGCGTATCGACTTCCTGCTTCCGCATGCCACCTGGGACGCGCCTCCGCCCCGGCCCAGCGGTTCGCCGACCGCCTATGCCGACTGGATCCTGCGGGTCTTCGACCGCTGGGACTCCCGGGGGCGGCAGGTCCCGGTCCGGCTCTTCGAATCCGTCCTCTCCACGCTGAGCGGTGGTCCCAGCCTCACCGAGTCGCTGGGGCTCGCCCCCACCGACCTCGTCGTCGTCGAGACCGACGGGACCCTGGAACAGGTCGATTCCCTCAAGAGCGCCTATGAGGGCGCGGCCTTCACCGGATTCGACGTCTTCACCCACGCCTTCGACGAGGTCGCGGCCCACCCCGGGGTGCGGGCCCGCCAGCTGGGCCTCGAAGGTGTCAGCGCGAAGTGCCGGCAGTGCCCCGTCGTACGTTCCTGCGGAGGCGGCCTCTACACCCACCGCTACCGTGCAGGATCCTTCGGCAACGAGAGCGTCTACTGCGCCGATCTGGAAGCGCTGGTGCACGGCATCGAGAGGCGTACCGCCGCCGCGACCACCTCGCCCGCCATCGCCGACCCGGCGGAGCTGAGCGCGGCGCAGCTGTCGCTGACCCGCACACTGCTGGCCACTCTGCACGCCGAGCTGGGCGGCCGCGGGGGTGAACGATGGGCCGAGGCATGGGAGCTGGCGGGCCTCGTGGACCAGCGGCCCGACGGCATGTTCGACCTGGTGATCGGCCACCCCTACGCCCGCAGCTGGCTGTTCAGTTCCCTGGAGGCCGTGCAGCGGGAGTGCTTCGGGCCGTCGGGCCGGCTGGCCTCGTACGTCGCGGCGGCAGCTGTGCGCGGCGGCCAGGACATCCCGGTCACCGTCGACTACCACGACGGACTGCTCCACCTGCCCACCCTGGGAGCGTTACGGCTGGCCGCGCCCGGAGCGAACGGCCGTGCCGAGGTACGCAGCGCGGAGAAGGGCTTCCTGGTCCGGACAGCGGGCACCGAAAGGCGGGTTGCCCGCCCCGACGAGACCACAGCCGACTGGCAGCCGGTGCGCAGACTCGGCTGCGACGGGGCGCCGGATCTCGCACTGGACGACCTCGATCCGCACCGCGACTGCTTCGGCACACCGGTCGCCGGCCGGCTCGGCCTGGCCGAAGCCGCCGACTGGAGCCGCCGGCTGGCCGGAGCCTGGGCGGCACTGCGCAGGGCCGCGCCCCGCCGGGCCACTGAGGCGGCGGACTGGCTGACGACGGTGACCCCGCTCGTCACCGGGGGAACCCGGGTCGGCCGGCACGGCCAGGGGGCCCTGGGCATCGGCGCACAGCACCTGACCCCGGAAGGCCTGCTGAGTGCCGTGCGACAGGCGAAACTGCGTGCGCTGCTCGATGTCACCGATCTCTACGCGCAGGACGGCGCCTGGCTGCACCGGGTGCCCTGGCAGCAACAGCCTCTCGCGGCCTCCCGGCTGCTGGCCGTGGCCCATGAGGGAGTGGCGCTCGCGGCTTACGGCAGAGACCGTGCCCGCACCCTGGTGCAGACCCGTCAGGCGCTGGAAGCCCTGGAGGGCGCCGCCGAGCTGACCGTCAGCGGCAGGGGCCTGGTGGCCGCCCTGTGGGGAGAGTGGGAGGAGGCGGCCCGTGACTGAGGACGTCCGGCTGGCCGACGAGCTGAGAGCTCTCGGAGTGAGACGTGGCGCGACGTTGCTTGTCCATGCGTCCCTCGGGGGCACCGCACTGCGTGCCGAGACTCTGCGGGACGCGCTGCTCGAGGTCCTGGGCGGGGAGGGCACCTTGGTGGTCCCCGCCTTCACCCCGGAGAATTCAGCGACCTCGTCGGCTCATCTGCGGCGCGTCGCCGGCTTGACCGAGAGTGAGCGGACCGCGTTCGTAGCCGCGATGCCGGCGTACGACCCGGCTCTGACACCGTGCCTCGGCATGGGCCGACTGGCTGAATGCGTAAGACGTTCCGAGGGTGCCCTGCGCAGCGCGCATCCACAGACCTCGTTCGCCGCGCTGGGCGCCCGCGCCCGGGAGCTGGTAGAAGGGCATCCCGTCACCAGTCACCTCGGTGATTCCTCACCACTGGGAAAGCTGATGGAGACGGGTGCCGAGGAACTGATGATCAATGTGGGATTCGAGGTGTGCACCTCATTCCATCTTGCTGAATACCGGATTCCGGATACCCCTCTCAGGAAGTACCGCTGCGTGATGCGCGGGAACGGCCGGAGTGAGTGGTTCGAATACCAGGACATCGAACTCGACGACAGCGATTTCGAACTGATCGGTGCGGACTTTCCCCGGATGAGGATGCGGGAGGGGAAGCTGGGGAATGCAGCGGCAATGACGTTCTCGATCGGGGACGCGGTGGACCATGCGGTGAAGTGGATGACCGAAAAGCGGCGTTGATTGACCGAACGTCGACGGGGTGGAGCCTGTCTGCTCCGGAATGATGTCTTCATGGAGGACGGGGGGCCAGTTGGCAGCATCAGAGCAGCCGAGAACGGCGAACCACAGGCCGTACTTTTTTCTCAGCTATGCGCATACTCCCAAGCACGGGGCTGTGGGGCCGGATCCCGACATGTGGGTCGAGAGACTCTTCCGCGATCTCTGCGGGCATGTGATGGCGATGACCGACCTGCCGGCCGGCGCCCCCGCGGGCTTCATCGACCGCGAGCTGCGTTCGGGGGAGGGCTGGTCGGAGCGGCTCGGTGAAGTCCTGGCCACCTGCCGGGTCTTCGTTCCACTCTTCTCCCCGCGTTATTTCGTCAGCGAGATGTGCGGCAAGGAGTGGTACGCCTTCGCTCAGCGGGCCATCCAGCACCAGGCCCGCTCCAACCGCACGGCGGAGGCGATCGTGCCGGCCCTCTGGGTGCCGGTGCCTCCTCATCAACTACCGGGCCCTGCCGAGAGGTTGCAGTTCAACCACCGCGCCTTCGGGGACCGCTACGTGACCGACGGGCTCTACGGGCTGATCAAGCTCCGGATATTCGCGGAGGAGTACGAGCGGGCGGTCTACGAGCTGGCCAAGCGGATCGTCAGCGTCGCCGACGCATCGGCCATCGGCCCCGGCCGTCCTGTCGACTACCGGCTCGCCCCCAGCGCCTTCGGACCGCCGAGTCCGGGCCCGCGCCCCATGCAGCTGACCGTGGCGGCGCCCACCCGCCACGATCTGCCCGACGGACGGCACTCCGAGTACTACGGGGACACCCCGCTGGACTGGAATCCCTACCATCCGGTGTCCGCGCGCCCGCTGGCCAGACTCGCCGAGGACCTGGTCCGCTCGCTCAACTACCAGGCGACAGTGACCTCCTTCGACGAGGAGGTGCTCCATCTCGACGGGAAGCAGCCCCCGTCGCGCCCCGAGGTCCTGCTCGTCGACCGCTGGGCCCTGCACGACGAGGAGCGGCGCGAACGGCTTGCCGCCTTCGACACCGAGAACCGGCCCTGGGTGAGCGTGGTGGTCCCGTGGAACCGCGACGACCACCAGAGCAGAGCGTCCGAGACCGAACTCAGCGGCCGGCTCGAGGCAACCATGCCGTCCAAGATGCAACAGGGCCGGGCGGCACCACGCTCCGCCGCGAAGGGGGTCCCGAGCATGGAGGCCTTCGGACAGATCCTGCCCCAGGTGGTCGAGGCGGCCGCCCAGCAGTATCTGAAACACGCGGCGGTCTATCCGCCGGGCGGCGGCGGACACAGCGAACGGCCCCGGCTCATCGGTCCGATGGCGACCGAACACGCAACCACGCACTTCATACCCGGTACGCACGACAACGCGCTCGATGCGGAGGACACGGATGACGGCAGGGCGTGACGGACGCATCGTCACCTTCTATTCATACAAGGGGGGTACCGGCAGGACCATGGCCCTGGCCAACACGGCCTGGATCCTCGCCGCCAACGGCAAACGCGTCCTCGCGGTCGACTGGGACCTGGAAGCGCCCGGCCTCTACCGCTTCTTCCATCCCTTCCTCGACCCCTCCACACTCGGCGCCACCACCGGCGTGATCGATCTGATCACCGAGTACGCCTGGGCCGCGACCAGCCCCGTGCCCAGGCCCGACGACTGGCACCGGGACTACGCGAGGATCCAGCAGCACGCCGTCTCCCTGACACCGGAGACACTGGGCTGGGAGTTCCCCGACGGCGGCACCCTGGACTTCGTGTCGGCGGGCCGGCAGAACCGTGAGTACTCCGCCACCGTCTCCACGTTCGACTGGGACAACTTCTACGACCGGCTTGGCGGCGGCCACTTCTTCGACGCCCTGCGCGACGACATGAAGGCCAACTACGACTACGTCCTCATCGACAGCAGGACCGGTCTGAGCGACATCGCCGACATCTGCACGGTCCATCTGCCCGACGCGCTCGTCGACTGCTTCACGCTCAGCGACCAGTCCATCGACGGCGCCGCGGCGGTGGCCCGTCAGATCGACAGGCACAACAGCGGCCGGGGCATCCAGATCCTGCCGGTGCCGATGCGTATCGACGAGGGGGAGAAGGAGAAGGCGGACGCCGGACGGGCGCTGGCCAGGCTGCGTTTCGACGGACTGCCCCGGGGCCTGGCCGGTGAGGAACTCACCGCCTACTGGGGGGCGGTCGAGATCCCTTACCGCCCCTACTACGCCTACGAGGAGACCCTGGCGACCTTCGGCGACGAGTCCGGGCTCACCAACTCACTGCTCTCCGCCTTCGAGCGGCTGGTCGCGGTCGTCACCGATCAGCAGATCACCACGATGCCGCCGATCCCCGAAGAGGTCAGGCTGCGCATCAGGGACGCCTTCACCCGCCGCCGTCCGGCCCTCCCGGCGGATCTGCTGCTCAGCTATGTGGCCGAGAACCGGATGTGGGCCGACTGGATCGAGTCGGTGCTCACCCGGTCCGGCTTCCGGGTGGTGCCACGCGACGTGTCGGCGGAGGCAGGGCCTTCCGACGCGGAGACCGCCGCCGCCGAGGGCGCGGCCCGGACAGTCGTGGTCCTCTCCTCCGCCTATCTCAAATCGGCCCGCGCCGTCGAGGTCTGGCAGCGCTCTGCGGCCGAGGACCCCTCGGGTACCCGGAGGCACCTGCTTCCGCTGCGCGTCGGCGACGTACGGCTCACCACGCCCTACATCGACCGCAACCCGGTGGACCTCTTCAGACTGGACGAAGTGCACGCCACGTCAGCGCTGTTGCGGGCGGTGGACCGGCCGGTCCAGCTCGCCGACGGGGCGATGTCCCCCGGGCCGCGCTTCCCCGGGACCGTACCGAAGATCTGGAACGCGCCCGCCCGCAACTCGGGTTTCACCGGCCGTTCCCTGGTGCTGGAACGGATGCGCGACCAGCTCGGCGGAGGCATGGCCGTGGTACTTCCACAGCCTCAGACCCTGTACGGGCTCGGCGGGGTCGGCAAGACCCAGGTGGCCCTCGAGTACGTGCACCGCTTCATGGCCGACTACGACCTGGTGTGGTGGATCTCGGCGGAGCAGACCGACGATGTGGTGGCGGGCCTCGCCGAACTCGCCGTACGGCTCGGTGCGCAGGGCGCCGACGACATGGCGGCGGCCTCGCAGGAGGCCATCGACCTGCTGCGCCGCGGGGTGCCCACTTCGCGCTGGCTGCTGGTCTTCGACAACGCCGACGACCCGGAGCAGCTGAAGCGGTTCTTCCCGCCGGGCGGCCCCGGCCATGTACTCGTGACGTCCAGGAACCAGACCTGGTCGCAGTACGGCGACGCGCTGCCGGTGGATGTCTTTCTCCGCGACGAGTCGGTCGAACACCTCCAGCGCCGGGCCCCCGGGCTGTCGGCGGAGGACGCCGCCCGCGTGGCGGAAGCGGTCGGTGACCTGCCGCTCGCCGTCGAGCAGGCAGCCGCCTGGATCGCGGAGACCGCCACCCCCGTGAACACCTATCTGGAGCAGCTGGCGCAGGAGGCCGAGAGCGTCCTGGGACTCAACCAGCCGGCCGGTTACCCCGAGCCGGTGGCCGCCACCTGGAACGTTTCGATCGCACGGCTCAAGGAGCGCTCACCTGCCGCGGTGCGGCTGCTCCAGCTCTGTGCCTTCTTCGCCCCGGAGCCGATCTCGGCGAAGCTGCTCTACAGCCGGGAGATGATCGACGCGCTCAAGCCGTACGACGCCACGCTCCAGGAGAAGCTGGTGCTCGGCCGGGTGATCCGGGAGATCGGCCGTTTCGCGCTGGCCAAGGTGGATCAGGTGGGCGGTTCGATCCAGGTCCACCGGCTCGTGCAGGCCGTCATCAAGGCCCAGCTCAGCCAGGAGGAGCGGAACGACGCACGGCATGCCGTGCACCGGATCCTGGCCGGAGCCAGGCCGGACGGCGACGAGCCGATAGACAACCCGGACACCTGGCCCGACTTCCTGCCCATCTGGCCGCATCTCGGTCCGTCGGAGGCCAAGCTCTGCAAGGAACCCGAGACCCGCCGGCTGATGATCGACCGGGTGCGCTACCTGTGGAAGCGCGGCGACTTCGTCACCGCTGCCGCACTCGCCGAAGAACTGCGGGACGTCTGGCGCGAGCTGCTGGGCGACAATGATCTGCAGTACCTCTATCTGCGTTTCCACCTCTCCAACATCCTTCGCTCGCGGGGGCGTTACGTAGAGGCGATGGAACTGGACGAGGAGACGCTGCACCGTCAGCGGACACAGCTCCCGGAGCTGGGCCCCTCGCATCCGCACACCTATATGACCACCAGTGCCCTGGCCATGGACCTCGGAGCGCTCGGTGAGTACAGCAGGGCGATGACGCTGGCGACCGAGGCGTACGAGGGGTTCAAGGAGATCTTCGACGAGTCCCATCCGAGGACCCTCGCGGCAGCCAACAACCTGGCTCTGAACCTCCGGATCGCCGGACAGTACGCCCGGGCCCGCGAGATGGACCAGGACGTCTACGACCGGCGCACCGAGGTGCTCGGCCCCGAGCACCCGTACACCCTCTCATCTGCCCAGAACCTGGCGCGGGACCTGCGCGAGGTCGGGCGGTACGAGGACTCGGTGACACTGCTCTCCCGTACCTACGAGGTGTTCAAGCAGCAGCTGGGCCGGGCTTTCCCCGGCACGCTCGCCGCGGCCAAGAGCCTTGCCGTCTCGCTGCGCAGAGCGGGCCGGATCGAGGACGCGCGGCGGCTGACTGCGGCCACCCGTGACCGCTACCGGATCAAGTACGCCGCGGCCAACCCCGATTCGCTGGCCTGTGATCTCAACTTCGCGGCCGATCTGTTCGCCGCGGGCGACACGGCGGCGGCGCGGGACGCCGCGCAGGGCGTGGTGGACCTGTATCGAGGGGTGCCGGGTGAGCGGCACCCCTACACCCTCTCCGCCATCAACAACCTGGGCATATACCAGTGGGCCAGCGGATCGCTGGACACCGCGGAGTCACTGCTCTCGGGTGCGATCACGGCGATGAGCGAGGTGTTGAGCGACCGCCACCCGCAGGTGCTGTTCGCGACGGTCAATCTGGCGAACGTCGTCGCGGACATGGGCGACCCGGAGCGGGCACTGGAGATCGAACGGGCCGCGGTCTCCGCACTCCGTGAGGTCATCGGCGCACACCACCCGGAGACCCTGGCCTGCGCATCGAACATGGCGGTGTCACTGGACGCACTGGGCCGCAAGGAGGAGGCGCAGCTGCTGCGGGCCGAAGTCGTCCCCGAACTGCAGCGGCAGCTGGGGGACGACCACGCCTATGCGGCGATCGCGAGCGATGCCCGGAGGTTCAACCGCGATCTGGAGCCGCTAGTGGTGTAGTGCCTTCCGGCGCTCACTCGTCCAGCAGCCAGTTCAGGATGCGGGGGAGGGCGTGCAAGGCGTCGAAGTGCGCGGCGGCCGGTTCGAGTACGGCCGTCGCGCCCGGGATGCGCCGGGCCAGCCAGCGGGAGTGGCCGACCGGCGAGAAGACGTCCTGCACCCCGTGCCACAGCATGATCGGGCTGCGGATGTCGGCGGGGTCGAACCCCCAGGGCCGGCAGAAGGCCAGGGCGTCGTCGATCCAGCCGTACGGCGAAGTGCGCAGCGCCTCCTGGTAGTTGCGCAGCAGCATGGCCCGCACTCCGGCGTCGCCCACGACCTTGCGGTCGGGGGCGGTGAGATCGCTGAACAGCTGGTCGAGCAGCCGGACCGGATTCTTCCTGATCTCGGCCGAACGCGGGATGAGCCGGGCCGCGAGACCGTCGGGATCGTCGGACGCACTGGTGTATTCCCTGACGTTGGACGCGGCCATGCCTTCGAACCAGTCCAGCCCGGCGGCGTCCCGGGGCGCCAGCGTCACCAGGGCCGCCGCTCTGCTGACCCGCTCGGGCAGCAGCGCTGCGCAGGCGAGGGCGTGCGGGGCGCCACCGGAGCGGCCGGCCACCGCGAACCTGTCGAGCCCGAGCGTGTCGGCGATGTCCCTGACGTCATCGGCGACATCGGCGACGCTGCGCCCGGGCAGCCGGTCGCTGCCTCCGTATCCCGGGCGGTCGAAGGCGATGAGCTGCATCCTGCGCTGGTAGAGCACCATGCCACGCGGCGCGGGGCCCAGCCTGCTGCCCGGTGTTCCGTGCAGCAGAAAGACGGGTCTGCCGCGCGGATCGCCGAGACGCTCCACGGTCAGATACCGTCCGTCCCTCGCACGCACTCGTCCACGCAACCCCGGACCCCCCGTGCCGTTTAGCTGCTTCGTCTGCACTGGCATCCCCCTTCGCTTTGATGATTACTCATGGAGGGCCATGACCGGGACTCCCTTTTGAAGGGAAAGCGGAGTTACCTTCGAAGTAACACGCCCAATTCGGACCCTGGGGGCCGTGATGGTCGAAGAACTGGTGTCTGCCGGGGCTGCCGTGGTGGCCGCGGGAGCTGTCTACGCGATGGCGGGGGCCCGGGTCGTCAAACAGTACGAGCGGGGTGTGGTCTTCCGGCTGGGGCGGCTCAGGGACTCCGTACGCGGTCCGGGTTTCACGATGGTCGTGCCGTTCGTCGACCGGCTCCGCAAGGTGAATCTGCAGGTCGTCACGATGCCGGTGCCCGCACAGGACGGCATCACCCGCGACAATGTCACCGTCCGGGTGGACGCGGTGATCTATTTCAAGGTGATCAATGCCGCCGATGCGCTCGTGGAGGTCGAGGACTACCGTTTCGCGGTGTCGCAGATGGCGCAGACCTCACTGCGTTCCATCATCGGTAAGAGTGATCTCGACGATCTTCTCTCGAATCGGGAGAAGCTGAATCAGGGCCTTGAATTGATGATCGACAGTCCGGCGGTCGGCTGGGGTGTGCAGATCGACCGGGTGGAGATCAAGGACGTGTCGCTGCCGGAGACGATGAAGCGGTCGATGGCCCGGCAGGCCGAGGCGGACCGTGAGCGGCGGGCCCGGGTGATCAACGCCGACGCGGAGCTGCAGGCGTCCAAGAAGCTGGCCGACGCGGCCGGTGTGATGTCGAAGGAACCGGCCGCACTGCAGCTGAGGCTGCTGCAGACGGTGGTCGCGGTGGCGGCCGAGAAGAACTCCACGCTGGTACTGCCCTTCCCGGTCGAACTGCTGCGCTTCCTGGAACGGGCGACGCCGCCGCAACAGCCGAACGCGGAGGCCGGGGCGCCTGCTGCGGAGGCGGGAGTGACGCCCCCGCCGGCCGGGGCACCCGTGACCGTGGTGCCCTCCCCGGAGGCCCGGCCCGCGGACTCCGTGATGCCGGAATCCGGTCCTGTCGAGGTGAATACCGGACAGGACTAGCCCTCGCCCCGCCGGCGAGGGTCTACATGGGGTGTTTGCGCCGAGAATCCCCAAGGGCTGACCGCGGTTCGTGAACACGGTGCGGTCACCTTGTTGCTGTCATGTGCGCGTCCTGATGTCGACCTTGTGTGCGAGCTGTGCATGTCGGAATAGTGGGCGGCTCCACCATCCTCCGCATCCGGGCACCCCCCACTTGTCCGGAAGCGGCCCCCACAGGAGGTCGAAAGTTGAACCACCGACGCATACCCAAGCGCCGTGCGGCAATCGCGGCAGCCGGCGCCGCTGCGCTCATCGCCGCAGGCGTCACGTTCCAGACGGCCAACGCGAGCGAGGGAACCCCCACGCCCCTCGCCAGGACGCTGTCCGTGACCGCGGCCGGAGATCTGGCCTCCACGCTGAGCCACGAGCTGGGCGCCGACACGGCCGGTTCGTACTACGACGCCAAGAGCAAGCACCTGGTGGTGAACGTCGTCGACGAGGCGGCCGCCCAGGGTGTGCGCAAGGCGGGCGGCAAGGCGAGAATCGTCGAGAACACCCTCGCCGAGCTGAAGAGCGCGCGTAAGACCCTGGTCGCCAAGGCATCGCTGCCCGGCACCTCGTGGGCGGTGGACCCGGTGAGCAACAAGGTGGTCGTCACCGCCGACCGCACGGTCTCCGACGCGAAGCTCAGCAAGCTCGGCAAGGTCGTCGAGGGACTCGGTTCCACGGCCGAACTGAAGAAGAGTTCCGGGACGTTCAAGCCGCTCGTCGCGGGCGGCGACGCCATCTGGGGATCGAGTGCCCGCTGCTCGCTCGGCTTCAACGTGGTCAAGGACGGCCAGCCGTACTTCATCACGGCGGGGCACTGCACCGAGGCCGTCACCAGCTGGTCGGACTCGCAGGGCGGATCCGAGATCGGCACCAACGCGGCCTCCGACTTCCCCGGCCATGACTACGGCCTGGTGAAGTACACGTCGAACACCCCGCACCCGAGCGAGGTCGACCTCTACAACGGCAGCACCCAGCCGATCACCAAGGCGGGCGACGCGACCGTCGGGATGGCCGTGCAGCGCAGTGGCTCCACCACCCAGGTCCACGGCGGTACCGTGACCGGGCTCGACGCCACCGTCAACTACGGCAACGGCGACGTCGTCAACGGGCTCATCCAGACCGACGTCTGCGCCGAGCCCGGTGACAGCGGCGGCGCGCTCTTCGCGGGTGACACCGCGATCGGCCTGACCTCGGGCGGTAGTGGTGACTGCTCGGCCGGGGGCGAGACCTTCTTCCAGCCGGTGCCCGCGGCGCTGGCTGCCTTCGGCGCGACGATCGGCTGACCCGGCCCGAACCGACCCGACCCGGCCCGGCCCGTCCCCGTGACGGAGCCGGGCCGTGTCATGTCTCAGGCGCTGTATCCGGTGCTCCTGTTTTCGGTGCTCCTGCGGAATACCGAAGCGCCGAGCGTGATCGCCGTTCCCACCACCGCCCAGCCCGAGAGCACCAGCAGCGGTCCGGTGACGGCATTGCCATCGAAGTACGCGATGGAGCGCGCCACCCAGGTGCCCGCGCCCGGCGGCAGCCAGGGGCCGATCGCCCGCCAGAACGGCGGCAGCATCGGCAGCGGAAAGGCGCCGCCGGCACTCGGATTGCCCGCGATCACCACGAGCAGGACGGCAAGGCCGATCCCGACCACCCCGGTGAGCGCCTGCAGGGCGAGGGTGATCGCTCCGACCGCGAACACGGCGAGGGCGCCGAGGCCCCACAGCCCGAGGACGCTGCCGGGCAGCGCGCCGAGCACCGGTCCGACGATGACCGCGCCGCCCAGCCCTCCCGCGACCGAGTAGAGCGCCATGCTGGCGAGTCTGATCACCGCGCGCCGGCCGTTGGCGGCCCGGGATCCCGCGCTGATCGCCAGGATCGACGCACAGAGGTATCCGCCGACACACCAGCCGACGACCAGATAGAACGCGGAGAGACCGTCGAAGTCCTGGGTGGAGGCCGGCGCCACGTCCACCGTCCGCACGGTCCGCTGCCGGCTCTTCTCCACCCCGGTGAAGATCGCGGTGAGGGCCGACGACAGCACGGTCCCGCCGCCGGAGGCGACCAGCAGGGTGTCCTTGCCGGTGCTGCCGACGATCAGTGCGCCGTCGATGTCACGGTTCATGATCTGCCGGCGGGCCTCGGCGGCGCTGCCGACCGTACGCGGGTCCAGCGGATCGCCGTTGAGCGCGTCGAGTCTGCCGGCAAGGCGCGGGCCTGCTTGCGCGGGCGCGACGACACCGAAGGGAATGCCCTTCGGTTCGGGGTTGTGCAGTGCCCCCACATAGGACGCGATGAACAGCAGCTGCAGTACCAGAACGCCGACGACCAGCAGTGCGGCTCGTGGGGTGACGGCCGTCTTCATCTCGCCGAGCAAGGTCATGGGCCCAGGGTGTGTGGAAGCAGGTGTCTGTGCAGGTGGGAAGAGTCTGAATGGCTTACGCGCCGGGGTGCGCCTGGTGAATCGTACGCACGTTCGAAACTTGGTCTATGGTGGAGAAGAGGGAGGTCGGGGGTCCCCCGGCCGAAGGCGGGGGAGGGTCGAGTCACTGGATCAGGAGGTGCGGCGGATGCCCGGTTTCACGCATCTGCACACCGTTTCCGGCTACTCCCTGCGATACGGGGCCTCGCACCCGGAGCGGCTCGCCGAGCGCGCCGCCGAGCGGGGTATGGACGCCATCGCCCTGACCGACCGGGACACCGTCGCCGGTGCGGTCCGTTTCGCCAAGGCCTGCGCCGGGGCGGGGGTGCGGCCGTTGTTCGGGGCGGGCCTCGCGGTCGAGGGGCGGGTACGCGACGAGGGGCCGGCCTTCCGGACGCGTGCGCCGGTGCGCGGCGGGATGTTCGTCGACGAGTCGCTGCCTCGTGCGACCTTCCTCGCCCGGGACGGCGCGGCCGGCTGGGCCGCCCTGTGCCGGCTGGTCACCGCTGCCCACGCCGGCGAAGGCCGGCCCCGGCTGCCCTGGGACGAGAACCACGGTGAAGGCCTGGCCGTTCTGCTCGGCCCGGACTCCGAGGTCGGCCGGGCACTTGCCGCGGGCCGTCCCGACCGGGCGGCGGTCCTTCTCGCACCCTGGCGGGAGATCTACGGCGACGCGCTGCGGCTGGAAGCGGTCCACCACGGTCTGAAGGGCACGGGGGCCGGCTCGCTCAGACTTGCCGCCCGCACCGTCGGTTTCGCAGCGGAGCAGGGTGTGCGCCCGGTGCTGACCAATGCCGTCCGCTACGCCGACCCCGGTCAGGGCCCCGTCGCGGATGTCCTCGACGCCGCGCGCCGCCTGGTGCCGGTCGACCCGCGCAAGGGGCTCGACAGCGGTGAACGCTGGCTCAAGGGCGCGGAAGAGATGCTCCGCGGGGCCGAGCGGATCGTCGAAGCGGCAGGGTTTCGCAGGGACACCGCGTACCGGCTGCTGGACGAGACCCAGGCGCTGGCCGCCTCCTGTGTCGTCGATCCCGAGGACGACCTCGGCATGGGCACCGTTCACTTCCCCGAACCGCGTCTGGTCGGTGCCGAGCACCGCACTGCCCAGCGGGTCCTCGCCTCCCGCAGCGCCGCCGGCATGGTGCTGCGCGGTTATGACGGGCGCCGCGACTACTGGGAGCGGATGCACCACGAGCTGGACATCATCGCCTTCCACGGCCACGCATCGTACTTTCTGACCGTTGCTCAAGTGGTGCGTGACGTCAAGGACATGGGCATCCGGGTCGCGGCGCGCGGATCCGGGGCCGGTTCTCTCGTCAACCATCTGCTGGGCATCGCCAACGCCGATCCCGTCGAGCACGGGCTGCTGATGGAACGCTTTCTGTCCAGGCGAAGAGCCGCCCTGCCCGATATCGACATCGATGTGGAATCGGCCCGCCGCCTCGAGGTCTACCGCGCGATCATCGGCCGTTTCGGCGCCGAGCGGGTCGCCACCGTGGCCATGCCCGAGACCTATCGGGTGCGCCATGCGATACGGGACGTGGGCGCGGCCCTGTCCATGGACCCGGCCGAGACCGACCGGCTGGCCAAGGCCTTCCCGCACATCCGCGCCCGCGACGCCCGCTCCGCCATGGACGAACTGCCCGAACTGCGCTCCGTCGCGGCCGACAGGGAGAAGTACGGGCGGCTGTGGGAACTGGTCGAGGCGCTGGACGCGCTGCCTCGCGGGATCGCCATGCACCCGTGCGGGGTGCTGCTCTCCGATGCCTCGCTGCTGCGGCGCACGCCGGTGATGCCGACCAGTGGCGAGGGATTCCCCATGTCCCAGTTCGACAAGGAGGATGTGGAGGACCTGGGGCTGCTCAAGCTCGATGTGCTGGGAGTGCGGATGCAGTCCGCGATGGCACACGCGGTGGCCGAGATCGGCCGGGCGACGGGAGAGCGGCTCGACCTGGACGACCCGGAGCAGGTGCCGGCCGGTGACCCGGCGACCTACCGGCTCATCCGCTCCGCCGAGACGCTGGGCTGCTTCCAGATCGAATCGCCGGGCCAGCGCGACCTGGTGGGGAGGCTGCAGCCTGCCGCCTTCGGTGATCTGGTCGTCGACATCTCGCTCTTCCGTCCCGGCCCGGTCGCCGCCGATATGGTGCGGCCCTTCATCGAGGCCAGGCACGGCAGGGCGCCCGTGCGCTATCCGCATCCCGACCTGGCCGATGCGCTGAGCGAGACCTATGGAGTCGTCGTCTTCCATGAGCAGATCATCGAGATCCTGCGGATCATGACGGGCTGCGGCCGGGACGAGGCGGACCGGGTACGGCGTCTGCTGTCGGCCCCCGAGTGGCAGGGGCAGATCCGTGCCTGGTTCGCGGAGATGTGCGAGCAGCGGGGTTATGCGCCCGAGGTGATCGCGCGTACCTGGGAGATCATCGAGGCCTTCGGCGCCTACGGTTTCTGCAAGGCCCATGCGGTGGCCTTCGCCGTGCCGACGTACCAGTCGGCCTGGCTCAAGACGCACCACCCCGCGGCCTTCTACGCGGGGCTGCTCACCCATGACCCCGGGATGTATCCGAAGCGGCTGCTGCTGGCGGACGCGCGACGGCGCGGGGTCCCGGTGCTGCCGCTGGATGTGAACCGGTCCGCTGTCGCTCATCGGATCGAACTGGTGTCCGGTATATCCGGGGCATCCAGCACATTCGGCATCCGCCTCGCGCTCTCCGACGTCCATGGCATCAGCGAGGCCGAGTCCGGACGGATCGTGGCCGGGCAGCCCTACTCCTCGCTGCTGGACTTCTGGCAGCGCGCCCGGCCAGGAAAGCCGGTCGCGCAGCGGCTCGCCCAGGTCGGTGCACTGGACGCGTTCGGCGCGAACCGCCGTGATCTGCTGCTGCACCTCTCCGAGCTGCACGCGGGACGGCGGAGCTCCGCACACAGCGGCCAGCTCGATATCGGTGAGGCGCAGCAGGGCCCGGAGCAGCAGGTGGCATCCGCCGGTCTGCCCGATCTCAGCGACGAGGAGCGTCTCAGCGCCGAACTCGGTGTCCTCGGCATGGACTCCTCGCGTCATCTGATGGAGGACCACTACGCCTTCCTGAAGGAGCTGGGCGCGCTCTCCGCCCAGCGGCTGCGGTCCGCGGAGCACGGCCAGAGCGTGCTGGTCGCGGGTGCCAAGGCCGCCACCCAGACCCCGCCCGTACGGTCGGGGCGGCGGGTCATCTTCACCACGCTGGACGACGGCACGGGCCTGGTCGATCTGGCCTTCTTCGACGACAGCCACACCGCGTGCGCCCACACCGTCTTCCACTCCTGGCTGCTGCTGGTGCGCGGTGTGGTGCAGCGGCGCGGGCCGCGCAGCCTCAGTGTGGTCGGCTCGGCCGCCTGGAACCTGGCCGAACTGGTGGAGCTGCGCCGCACCGGCGGGCTCGAGGCGGTCGCTGCCGCACTGGCCGCGCCCCCGGCGTCTCCCGGGGGAGCCGGGGAGGCCGGGCCGGCCGGGAGTGACGGGGAGCCCGGAGGACCCGGAGGCGACAACGGCCGCCGTATCCACCTGCCCACCGGCTACGAGATGCACCCCTGGGCGGACCTCAGGCCCGCCGGTGACCAGACCGCCACCGGACGCAAGCTCTGGCACTCCAGCCCGGGGAGCGCGGGATGATCCTCTGCGTACGGTTCACCCCCGGGGCGCTGCCGCTCGGGCTGATCGAGGACCTCACTCCCGTCGTCCAGGCTTTCCCGCCCGACGTCGCACTCGCCGATGTGCGCGGTGCCCAGCGGTACTTCGGGCGGAGCGCCGTCGAACTCGCCGCGCTGCTGCGGGTACGGGCGCTCGCCCATCACGGCCTCGACTGCGCGATCGGGGTGGGCCCCAACCCGCTGCTCGCCAGGATGGCCGCACGGGACGCCCGCCCCGGGACGACCCTGGCGGTGGATGACGCGATTGCCTTCCTCGCGGACCGGCCGGCCGCCGCGCTGTACGGGGTCGGGCCGAAGACGGCCCGCACGCTCTGCTCGTACGGGCTCGACTCCATCGGCCGGATTGCCGCAGCGCCGCTCGCCACTCTCCAGCGGATCGCCGGCGCCCGTGCCGGACGAGAGCTCCAGGAGCGGGCGCGGGGCATCGACCGTACGCAGGTCGTACCGAACGCGGCGGCCCGCTCCATCGCATCCGAACGGGCCTTTCCCCGGGACGAACTGGACCGGGAGCGGCACCGCAGGGCGCTGCTCTCGCTCGCCGATGAACTGGGGGCCCGGATGCGCGGCGAAGGCCAGGTGTGCCGCTCGCTGACGCTCACCGTGCGGTATGCCGACCGGTCCACCACCACCCGGGGCCGCACCCTGGCCGAGCCGACCGCGCACTCGGTGGCGCTCACCGCGACGGCGTACGCGATCCATGAATCGCTCGGGCTGCAGCGGGCCAGAGTGCGGGGGATCGGGCTGCGGGCCGAAGGCCTGACGCCGGTCGAGCACTCCGCGCACCAGCTGACGTTCGACCCCGCCGACGACCGGGCGCGCCGGATCGAGGCGGTGGCGGACCGGGCGCGGGCCAGGTTCGGCCCCAGGGCGATCGTGCCCGGCGCGCTTGCGGCATAAGAACCCGCTGATCGGCGAAGATCTTCACCTGATCCCCCATCAGTTCTTTACCGACGCGTAACTTCCCCCGCCACCTTACTGGCGCGTAATTTGAGCGATGAAGAACCTTCTTGTGGTCCGGACCACAGGGCGAACAGTCATCGCAACTCCCTTGAGCCGCAAGGAGAACACCCGATGCTGCCCTGGAATCGTGCCCTCAGGCCGCTCTCCGCCCTGCTGCTGACCGCAGCCGCCACCGTGCTCCCGGCTGCCACGACCGCGCAGGCCGCAGCCGCCCCCAGCAGCGGCTGGAACAACTACTCCTGCAAGCCGTCGGCAGCCCACCCCCGGCCTGTCGTGCTTGTGCCCGGAACCTTCGGCAACTCGGTCGACAACTTCCTCGCGCTCGCCCCGTACCTGGTCAACCGCGGGTACTGCGTCTTCTCCCTCGACTACGGACAGCTCCCGGGAGAGACATTCTTCGACGGGCTCGGCCCGATCGACGCGTCGGCCGGGCAGCTCTCCGTCTTCGTCGACAAGGTGCTCGCGGCGACCGGTACACCGAAGGCCGACATCGTCGGTCACTCGCAGGGCGGCATGATGCCGAACTACTACCTCAAGTTCCTCGGCGGAGCCGCCAAGGTGAATTCCCTGACCGGCATCGCGCCCGATAACCACGGCACCACCCTGTCCGGGCTCACCAATCTGCTGCCGTATTTCCCCGGCGCCGCCGACCTCCTGAAGAAGGGCGCGCCCGGGCTCAGCGACCAGGTCGTGGGGTCGCCCTTCCTCACCAAGCTGAACGCGGGCGGCGACACCGTCCCCGGGGTGCGTTACACCGTCATCGCCACCCGGTACGACGAGGTGGTCACCCCGTACAAGTCGCAGTTCCTGAACGGGCCCGACGTCACCAATGTGCTGCTCCAGGACAAGTGCGCCCTCGACATCTCCGAGCATGTCACCATCGGCCTCACCGACCGGATCGCCTATCACGAGGTCGCCAACTCCCTCGATCCCGCGCATGCCAGTCCCACCACCTGCGCCTCGGTCATCGGCTGAGCACGGACGCACCGCCCGAAAAGGCGTGGCGCCCCCCGGTCAGGAGGGGGCGCCGCGCCCGCACCGGGTCAGCGGCCGCGACGGCCTGCCGGGACCGTCCTGCGCCGGGCCGCTCCGAGCAGGGCGGCGCCCCCGACCGCCACGGCGGCCACGCCGCCGATCGCCAGATACGGGGTGCCGCCGTTCCCGCCCGTCTCCGCGAGGTTCTGCTCACCCGTCGCCGCCACCGGGGCCGGTGCCGAGCCGCCCTGGGCGGCAGTCCGGCCGGCCTCGTGCGACGGTTCCGGCGCCGGGACGGAGCCGGCCGAACTCCCGTGATGATGCGAGACGGTGGACCGGCCGGCACCGGCGGCGATCTCCTGGGCGTTCGGCGCGGAGGCCACCGGCGCGGGCGAGGCGGCCGCCCCCGCGCCGCCGTTGTCCCGGCCGAACACCACGTCGGAGCAGGTGTAGAAGGCCTCCGGGCTGTCCGAGCGCTGCCAGATCGAGTAGATCAGATGGCGCCCCGACTTCGCCGGGAGCGTGCCGTCGAAGACGTAGTCGCCGTTCTCCAGCTTCGGGTCGGTGACCGTGGCGAACGGCTTCGCTTCCAGGTCCGCCCACTTCAGTGGCTTCGCCGGGTCGTAGCCGTCCTTGGTGAGATACAGCTCGAAGGAACCCTTGTGCGGTGCGGTGGCCTTGTAGCGGAAGGTGTGCCGGCCCGCGGTGAGCCGGGTGGACGGCCAGTCGGCACGCGGCAGGTCGAGCCCCTTGTACTTGTCGTTGCCTGCGCTGCACAGCTTCCCGTCCGGGATGATCTGCTTCGACTTCCCCGCGGCGTCCGCGATATTGACCGCGTTCCAGTCGTAGAGCGGCTGAGTCCCGCCGGCCGCGACGAGTGCCTTGCAGGCGGCGGAGTCCGGGCTCTCGGGTCCTTCCGCGAAGCAGGCGGACACCCGGCTGACCGGGTCCGTCATCGAGCCGTGGGCAGCGGCAGGGACGGCAGCGAGGCCGAGCAGCGCCGCCGGCACCATGCCGAGGGCGGCGACGGCTGCGGCCTTGTGACGAACGGTCATCGGGGCGTACTCCTTCGGCGGGGGCGTGGGAGCCGCTGGGCGGGGTGGGTGACCGGCCCGGTGCGGCGCTCAGCACGCTAGCCCGCCGGAGACCGGAAACCGCCAGCCGGAACCGGCTGATGGTGATCTTTATGGCCGGGTTAAGACGAGGCTAAGCGGGGGCTGAGAAAGGGCGTGGAAAGGGCTGCCAACGGCCGCTCTGCACCACTGCCGCACACAGCCCGGGCCGGCGCACGGTCCGGCAGACCTCTGTCCGGGAGGCGCGCCGGCCCCGCCGACGGCAATCAGCCCGATTGTCGGAGGCGGCTGAGAGCATCGGCACATGACGATCAACTGGGATGCCGTTGCCGACACGTTCGACGAGGAGGCCGACCACGGCCTGCGTGACGCCGAGGTGCGGAAGGCATGGGCAGCACGGATGAAGAGCTGGCTGCCCGACGAGGCGGCCGCGGTCCTCGACGTCGGCTGCGGCACCGGGAGCCTCGCGCTGCTCGCTGCCGAACAGGGCCACCGGGTGACCGCGGTGGACCTCTCGCCGCGGATGGCCGAGCAGGCCAGGACCAAGCTGGCCGGGTTCGGAGCCGAGGTCCTGCTGGGGGATGCCGCCCGTCCGCCGGTCGGTGGCCGCACCTTCGATGTGGTGCTCGCCCGTCACGTGGTGTGGTTGCTGCCCGATCCCGAAGCGGCTCTCAAGCACTGGTGCTCGCTGCTGGCTCCCGGTGGCAGGCTTGTTCTGGTCGAGGGTGTGTGGGGCGGAGTCGGTCTGTCCGCGGGGCAGCTGATGGCGGCCCTCGACCCGCTCACCAGGGCGGTGCACCACGACCTGCTCTCGGCGGACCCGGCGTTGTGGGGCCGGGAGGTCGACGACGAACGCTACGTACTGGTGGCCATGGCCTGAGCCGGAGGAAACCGGAGGGACGGGGTCCGAACCGTCCGGTGCGACGGCTCAGACGTACGGCAACTGCCCCCGCGCGGCCAGCAGTTCGAGCTCGTCGAGTGCCTGAACCGCTCGGCCGGCGGCCACCGGGTCGCGGTCGGCGAGGCCACTGGACGCGAATTCGTCCTCGTCCAGGCGCAGGACGGTGGCGCCGTCCGCCGACACCCACAGGTCGAGATCCAGGTCCTCGACCACCAGTTGACCGCCGGAGACCTCGGCGGGACGGGTCACATCGCAGTACCAGCCTTTCAGCTCCCCGGCGGCGTTCCGGACCTCCTTGACCGCGTACCAGCGGTCGCGCCAGTAGTGCTCGGTGAAGACATCGCCCGGTTCGAAACGTACGAACCCGAAGTCCCGCACCCCTGCTCCGGCCCACTCGGCGCGTACCGACACACCGGTGCCGTCGTCCGAGAGGACCGTGGCGGGGTAGCGGATCTTGGTGTGGCCCGCCTTGAGCAGGACCACGGTGACATCAGCCGAGTTCGCGGACATACCGCACCTCCGTTGCGCAGATCTCGTAGCCGAACCATTGGTTGATCGCCAGCATGGGTCCGTTGCCGGTGTCATTGCCGGTGTACGCCTCCGTATAGCCGGCCGCCGCGGCACGGTGCAGCGAGTCGTTCTTGACGAGCTTGGCGAGGCCTCTGCCGCGGAATTCCCGACGGGTACCGGTCATGCCCGATGAGTACCGGGCCAGGCCGTCGGTCCGTGCGGCGCTGAAGGCGGCGACCCGGCCGTCCACCACGGCCACCGAGGTCAGCTCCCGGTCGAGCCCCGGGTTGCGCCAGGTGTGCGTCAGCCAGTCCTCGTAGTCCGAGAACACCGCGCCGATGTCGCCGGGCTCGTCCGCCGTGGTCTCCGCGTCCGCCTCGAACAGCGGCCGTGGATCGCCGGCGAAGTCCGCCGCCGTACGCAACTCCACCCCGCGGGGCAGTGCCTGCCGCGGCGGCAGCGTGGCGCCGGCCATGCCGAGACGGAGGAAGTGGGCGGCGCGGCTCGCCCGGTACCCACGGCGTTCGGCGAAGGTACGGTTCGCCGGCTCGTCCAGCACCCAGGCGTACACGGCGGTCGCGCCGTACCCGGCGAGATGTCCCTCGGCGGTCTGCAGCAGCAGCGAACCCGCTCCGCGTCCCCACCGGCCGGGGCGGACATAGGGATTGCAGAATCCCTGGCCGGGCCTGCCCGCGTCGTACGCGATGCCGGCCTCCGCCGTTCCGATGATCTCGCCGTCCTCCTCCGCGACCAGCAGCCGGTACCGCTTGTCGGGGTGAGCGGTCGCCAGATCGAAGGCGACCTGTTCCGCAGTGGTCACCATGTACGGCAGTGCGGCACGCCGCGCATGGACCCAGGACTCGGCGTCGGCAGGCCGGAAATCACGGACGGTCACAGTCATGAGGTCGCACGCTACGGGGCCCCCAGCGCCTGCCGCCTCCTATTTTCCGGCCGCAGGGGCGGAAGTGAGGGACACTCGTGGAGTGACTCTGAAGATCGCCATTGATACGGAATCCGGCATCGCGCCGTACGAGCAACTGCGTGCCCGGATCGCCGGACAGGCCCGCTCGGGCCGGCTCCCGGCCGGTTACCGGCTGCCGACGGTGCGCGGACTGGCCGGAGAGCTCGGTCTTGCGGCCAACACGGTGGCCAAGGCGTACCGGGCACTCGAAGCGGACGGCGTGATCGAGACGCGGGGCCGCAACGGCACCTTCGTTGCCGCGACGGGCGACGCGGCCGAGCGCGAGGCGGCGGACGCGGCCCGTGCCTACGCCGAGCGCGCGGTACGGCTCGGGCTGGGGCGGGAGGCCGCCCGGGCGGCGGTCGATGACGCGCTGCGCGCGGTGTACACCGAGTAGGACGCGGTGTCTGCGCAACGCGTGGAGCGGTCCCGCACCCCGTTACAGATAGAGTCCCGCATCCGCCCCCCGCTCCTGGGCCGGCACCGAAGCCGGTCCCGCCCCCCGGCGCAGGGCGTACAGCTCAGCGAGCGTGGTGCCGTCGCGGCCGATGCCCTTCTCGGTGCCGAGCCAGGCAGCGGACTCCTTGCGGGTCAGCGAGCCCACCTCGATACGGGCCAGGCAGCGGCCGGGGCGGACGACCGCCGGATGCAGACGTTCCAGGTCCTCGTTGGTGGTCACGCCCACCAGGACGTTGCGACCCTGACCCAGAAGACCGTCCGTGAGGTTCAGCAGGCGGGAGAGGGCCTGGCCCGCCGTGTGCTTGGCCTCGCCACGGATCAGTTCGTCGCAGTCCTCGAGCAGCAGCAGCCGCCAGCGGCCCTTGGCGGACCCGTCGTCCTCGCCGATCGCGATGTCCATCAGGTAGCCGACGTCGTTGAACAGCCGCTCCGGGTCGAGTACGCAGTCGACCTGGCACCAGTCCCGCCAGGAGCGGGCCAGGGTCCGCAGAGCCGAGGTCTTCCCGGTGCCGGGCGGTCCGTGCAGCAGCAGGAGCCGGCCGGAGATGTCATCGGGGGTGACCTTCATCAGGCCGTCCAGCGCCTCGGCCACCGGCGCGGTGTAGTTGGCCCGGACCTCGCTCCAGGTACCCGCGGCGATCTGCCGGGTGGTGCGGTGCGGCCCACGGCGCGGAGAGACGTACCAGAACCCCATGGTGACGTTCTCGGGCTGCGGTTCGGGCTCGTCCTGTGCCCCGTCCGTCACCTGCTTCAGCACCTTCGCCGCCAGCTCCTCGCTGACCGCGGTGACCGTCACGTCGGCGCCGCGGTTCCACCGGGAGACAAGCAGAGTCCAGCCCTCGCCCTCGGCGAGGGTCGCGCTGCGGTCGTCGTCGCGGGCGGCCCGCAGCACGGCGGCGTCCGGCGGAACCAGGGTGAGCCCCTTCTTCACCCGGTCCAGTGAAGAACTGTGCGAATACGGCTGCTCGCCCGTCGCGAAGCGGCCGAGGAACAGCGCGTCGACGACATCGGAAGGCGAGTCGCTGTCGTCGACATTGAGCCGGATCGGCAGGGCGGCCTCAGGGTTTGCGGACATGGCGCCCATGATCCGCCACCGTGGCGGCCTGTGCACGCGCTTTGTGCGACGCGGCGCCCGAAGTCCCGTCCGGTGCGGGGCGGGTGCTGTCCTGAGATACCTGCGGCCCGTGGCGCGTCCTGATCACGCCGAACAGCTTGCAGGCGGCGACCGATGCGACGGCCGAGAGACCCGCCACCTCCGCGACACCCACCCCGGTGAGCCCCATGACCGGCAGCAGCACCAGGGTGAGGAGCAGCACCAGTGCGCACAACCCGCCCTGGAGACAGACCAGTCCCGTGGTACGGCTCCGGGCGCGCAGTACCGCGAAGTACAGCTCGGTGACGACCCGCAGCAGAGCGCCGGCGACCAGCCAGCGCAGCAGCGGGGTCGCATGCCGGGCGTACCCCTCGCCGAAGACATGCAGGATGTGCGGGGCCAGCGCGAAGAGGACAAGACAGATCGGCAGCACGATTGCGGTCACCCTCACCAGTGCGGCGCGCGTGGCGCGCCCCAGTTGCGCGGGGTGGTGCGCGCCTTCCACCGTGAGCGACGCGCCCATGTTGATCGCGAGCAGTTCAACCGTGCCGCCGATGGTGCTGGTGATGTAGAAGTACGCGTTGTCGGCGGAGCCGACCCGTGAGGCGACGGCGACCGGGATCAGATAGACCACGGCCAGCGCGAAGAGCGAGCCGGTGCAGTCCCCTGCCAGGAAACGGCCCAGCTCCCGGCAGCCGGGCGGGCTCGCGGTGTGCCGCGTCAGCTCCTCATGACGTGGTATCAGCCTTCGGAACACCAGACACCCCAGCGGCACCACGGACACCGCGATGGCGGCCGCCCAGGCCAGGAAGACACCGGCGGTCGGGGCGGCGGACGCGATCGCCACCAGCAGCAGCAGCTTCAGCGCGGAGAAGGCCGTGTTGCCGGCCGGCACCCAGCAGGCGCTGCGCAGACCGGTGAGTACCCCGTCCTGGAGGGTCAGCACCGACCAGGCGATGACCGCCGCGACGAATCCGAGTCCGTGCACCGCACCGTGCAGAAAACGGAATGAGGGACCCCAGAGGTTCAGGGTGAGCAGGAAGACCACCGCTGCGAGCCCGACGACCGCGGAGCTGCCCCCGTACATGAGAAGGACGAACCTTCCGGTGGCCTTTCCCGATACGGGGACGAACCGGGCCAGTGCCCCGGTGAGCGTCACCGCGGCGATGCCCGCCAGGAACTTCATGGCCGCGATGGCCGCCGAACCACGGCCGACCGCCGAGTCGGTGTAGTAGTGCGCGGCGGTCAGCCAGAAGCCCAGTCCCAGTACCGCGCTGACACCGGTGTTGAGCATCAGCGCGTAGGCGTTGCGGAACAGCGGGCTGCCGGACCTTCCGGAGCCCGCATCGCCGGTGCGTCGTTCAGACACGGCTCCCGGTGACCTTCCGACGGGCCTGGGAGGCTCTGCGGACCACGGCATACCCCTTGGTGAGAGCCCGGTCCCCGGCAAAGGCGCGCAGCAGGCCGCGGCCCTCGATCAGCCGTCCGAACTCCTCCCTGCCGGTACTGCGCCGCACCGTCAGACGTTCCAGGGCGTACGGCCCCTGCCTGCGCATGGCGAGTGCGTTGCCCACGGCGAGGGACTGGGCGAAGCCGGCAGCCCGAACGGCCCTGCGGACCCGGCGGCTGGAATGGCCGTACGGGTAAGCGAAGGACGCGGGCGGCAGACCGAGTTCGGCCGCGATGATCTCCTTGCAGCGCAGCGTCTCGAACCGAAGCCGGCGGTCGCCGACCCGGTCCAGATGCGGATGGCTGTGGCTGTGTCCGCCGATCTCGGTGCCCGCAGCGGCCAGGTCCCGGACCTGGCCCCAGTCGAGCATGGTGTCCGGCGCGTCGCCGGCCGGACACTCCCCGCGCAGCCATCCTGTCGACACGAACAGGGTGGCGGCGAATCCGTGTGCGGTGAGGAGGGGGAGGGCATGCCGGTGCACACCCTCGTATCCGTCGTCGAAGGTGATCAGCACCGGACGGCGGGGAAGCGCGTCCCCCGACCGCCAGGCGTGGGCCAGCTCCGTCGTGGTGAGCGGGGTGAAGCCGCCGTCGTCGAGCATGTCCAGTTGCTCGGCGAAGGCTTCGGGCGATACGGAGAGCCGGCGCGCCGCAGGCGAGGGACACCGGCCGATCGCGTGGTACATCAGGATCGGGACGGGGCGCGGTGTGCCGCTCATGCCGCCGCCCCCCGGGGGTGCCGGCTCTCTGCGGCCGGGTTTCCCCGGGGCGGCCCGTCGCCGGACGGGCCGATCGCCGTGGCCGTGAAACGAGCGCCGGTCCTGCGGGCCCGCAGGGACCCCACGAGGTAGCCGCCCACCGCGGCGGCGGTGCCCGACACGATGGCCGCCGCCCGCCCCGCGCCGCCGGGTCTGCCGAGCGCCGCGTCCCGGATTCCGCGTGCCACGCCCAGCGGCAGCACCCGGGTGGTGTAGCGCCGTTCGGACTCAAGGCCCCTGCCGGTTCCGGCACTTCGCGCGACAAGGGCTTTGGACAGGCCCTCGGCGTAGCAGCGGGTACGGAAGTAGGCGCGCCGCTCCCGCGCGGCAGGGACCCGGTGGCGGATCACCGCGCGGTCGTCGATCAGCAGCACCGCATGCGGCAGCGTCCTGGTCAGCCGTATGCAGAGTTCGGTCTCCTCGCATCCCAGCGGCCTTCTGCCGCCGTCCCTGCCGATACCGGTGGCGAAGCCCCCGGCGGCCTCGAACGCCGCCCTTCGGAAGGAAGCGTTCCCGCCCAGCACATTGCGCACAGGGACCCTGCCGGGGGGCAGCCCCCGGTAGGTGCAGCCGACCACCCAGTCGAACTCGTCAGGGAACCATGAGGGTCTGTGGCCCGAGGCCCAGACGGGCACGGTGCGCCCCCCGACGGCCATCACCCGGGGGTCGTCGTATCCGGAAGCGAGGTGACGCAGCCAGTCGGGCTCGGCCGCCGCGTCGTCGTCCAGGAAGGCGATGACCCCACCGCGGGAGGCGGCGATCCCGGTGTTGCGGCCGGCGGACAGGCCACGGGGTCCCGCGTTGGGGAGCACCCGCACCTCCCCGGCCCCACCCGGTCTGCCGGCACCGGTGTCCGTGTAGAACCGGCCGAGTCTCTCCAGCAGGGCGCGGTTGTGGTCCACCACCAGCAGTGTCTCCAGGGCCGGCCGTGACTGGCGCAGCACCGACGCGACCGCCGCCAGGATGTCCTCCCAGCGGTCCTCGGTGTAGACGCAGATCACCACCGAGATCTCGCCGGCGCTCATGTGGCGGCTCCCCGGCCGGCGTTGAGACCGATGGCTCCGGGGCGGGTCTTCACACGGCGGAAGCCCTTCTCCCTGAGGATCACTCTGAGGACCCGGATGCCGTCCCGAACGGCGCTGAGATTGCTGACACCGTGGATGCGGTTGTACTCGTGGCTGGGCACCTCCTGCACGCGGAGGCCCGCCTTGACCACCCGGATGTTCATCAGGGTCTCGATCTCGAAGCCGGTGCAGTCCAGGCTGATCCTTTCGAGGCAGTGCCGCCAGAAGGCGTTGTAGCCGTAGCAGAGATCGGTGTAGCGGGCGCCGAACTTGCGGTTGACGACCGAACACAGCACCCAGTTGCCCAGTTTGCGGATCGGTGTCATGTCATCGGTGCCACCGCCGTTGGCGAAGCGCGAACCCTTGGCGAAGTCGGCACCTCCGACCAGGGCGGACACATAGCTGACGATCTCCTGGCCATCGGCCGAGCCGTCGGCGTCGACCATGACGATGATCTCCCC
This sequence comes from Streptomyces sp. NBC_00344, assembly GCF_036088315.1. Taxonomy (NCBI): domain Bacteria; kingdom Bacillati; phylum Actinomycetota; class Actinomycetes; order Kitasatosporales; family Streptomycetaceae; genus Streptomyces; species Streptomyces sp. NBC_00344. The sequence goes on from NZ_CP107996.1 coordinate 5,664,476, forward strand.
GGAGCAGGCGGCGAATCCGGTGATCAGCGCGTCGCCTTTTCCCTTTCCGCTCTGTTTCACGACCACCACGTCGGGCCGGAGTCCGCGTGCGACGTCGATGGTGTCATCGGTCGAATTTCCGTCCACCAGTACGACTTCGTGGATCCAGTCGGGAAGCGATGTGAAGACGTACGGCAGATTCTTCGCCTCATTCATCGCAGGAATCACAACACTCACAAGAGGAGCGATCGCGAGATGAGAGGACACGGGCTTGTACGAGACTGCTATTCGAACAGCCGACGTGACCGTTTGATTGCCGTTTCTGGACGGCTCGGCTAACGGATCCTGACCCGGAGCCGCCGAACTCAGAAAAGAACTCATCAGTCTTTTTCCCTCTCCACCGGTGGGCCGCCCACCCCCGGGCGGCCCGGATGATGTTCCGGTTCGAAAGGGGGGTTCTCACCTTTCGGGCATGCCGGAATGGAGCACCGTGCATGCCTGGTGAGCTGGTACGACTGGTTGCGCGGCCCGCGGCCCGGCGACGAAGTCCGCCGTCCGCAGCACCCCCCTACCGCGCCCCGTCACCGAACCATCGCGGCGCTCGAGCCCTCCCCTTGTGCCGCTGTGCGTGATGGACCGATGCGGGTGAAGTACGAAGATATTGACGAATAGGACTGTATGGCAAGACCGGGCACAAGGCCTCGTTTTTGGGTTTTTGGCCTTAATCCGGCGCAGTTGCGCGGAATTTATCGTTCCCGCCTCCGGTGTCGCACCGGAGGCAACAGGAGAAGCAGGGAACTGATCGCCGCGATTGCTGCCACACCACTGCGCGCCGACCAGATATCCGCGGTCAGCATGATTTCGGCAACAAGCGCATCGAGAGCCATCGCTCCCGCGGACGAGACCATCAGTCGCGTGAACGGCTCCACGCCGCGCAGCGCCGCCGAAATCCCGGCGACGGGCGCCACGAAGAGGAAGAAGAGAGTGAAGGGCGCGCGCAGGGGCGACGCGAGATCGGAGAGAGCCAGCGCGGCGCCGGCCCCCGAGACCGTGAGGGCTGCGCCGGCGAGTAGTGGAGTCGAGTGCGGCCGGGCTGCTGACGGGTTGTTACTCATCGTTTGCATGGGCGACGTTTCCCCCCGAAGCGTCGGATGCCGGGCTTCAATGTCGCGTAGGCCGAGTTGACCGTCAAGTTACTGAATAGTTGGCATGGACACTTCCGGCAACACCTGTGACCTGGTACGACAGTTGAGGCGGAAATCCTGCTAAGGGAGGTTCCATGAAACTGTCCCGAATCGCGACACTCTCTTCCTCACTCCTGCTCGCCGTCGGACTCGCCCTCACCGGGGCGGGCGCGGCACAGGCTGCCCAACAGGCCGCGTCCACCGACTACGTGGCCCTCGGCGACTCGTACTCGTCGGGCGTCGGATCCGGCAGCTACGACAGTTCAAGCGGCGACTGCCTGCGCAGCACAGTCGCTTATCCGGCCCTCTGGGCCGCGGCCCACTCGCCCTCTTCGTTCCACTTCGACGCCTGCTCGGGCGCTCGTACGGGTGATGTTCTGAACGGACAGCTCTCCTCGCTCAACGCCTCGACCGACCTCGTCTCCCTCACGATCGGCGGCAACGACGCGGGCTTCGCGGACACCATGACGACGTGTGTGCTGCACTCGGAGTCCACCTGCCTCGCCCGCATCGCCACAGCCAACGGCTACATCGACTCGACCCTCCCGGGTCTGCTCGACCAGGTGTACTCGGCCATCACCGCCCGGGCTCCCGCGGCGCATGTCGTGGTGCTCGGCTATCCGCGCTTCTACCGGCTGAACGGCAGCTGCATCGCCGGGCTGAGCGAGAGCGAACGCAGCGCGATCAACGCGGCGTCCGACCACATCAACCAGGTGACCGCCAAGCGGGCGGCCGACCACGGATTCGCCTTCGGTGATGTCATCTCCACCTTCACCGGGCACGAGATCTGCTCGAGCAGCAGCTGGCTGCACAGTGTCAACCTGTTCAACCTCACCGAGTCGTACCACCCGACGGCGGCCGGACAGTCCGGCGGCTATCTGCCCGTCCTCAACGCTCAGGACTGAGCGAAGGGGGCCGCGGCCCCTGCGGGGCGATCCGCAGGGGCCTGCCGGGCGGGCGATACGGTGCGGCGGGGCCCCCGTCCGGTGCCCCGCCGCGGCTCGCACCGCGGCGTCAGCCTCTCCGGGCCGGCCGGCATCGGTCCCGCGCTGCCGGGCCCGCCGCTGGGTCCGTGACCAACTCCGCCCGGAATCGCACGGATTCGCAAGGGGCGGTCAACCCCCGTACGGGGAAGGTGAATCCGGCGCCCGGGATACACGGGTGTCATCGGGGGACGATAGGGTTAGTGTGCCCCGGGCCGGGTGCCCTCGTACGGGTGGGGAGTGACATGGAACAGATAACAGTGCGCAGCAGGCCACGAGTGCCTGCGATCACCTGCGGGAGCGGTGCGACCAGTTCGCGCCTCGACCGCCATCTCTCGGTGCTGGGCGGCCCTGTCGTCCCGCAGCGGGAATCCGCGGAGGCGACATCGCTGATGCGTGAGCTGACCTCACGCGACGTCGCGCACTCCAGCACGGGCAGGGGAGCGCGGGTCAAGCTGTTCGCGCCACTGCGGCGGCTGCGCCGCTCGCTCTTCGGCAGCCGCGGCTGAAGCCTCCGACCGTAACGGCCGACCGGATCACCGGCTGAACCGCCTTCGACAACCTACGGGCGCTCAGGCGATCACACCGTCCCGGCGCAGCGCTGCCCTCGGCCCTTCCGTCATCCCCAGGGCCTCCAGCAGCGCGTCGGTGTGCTCGCCGAGTTCCGGCACTCTGCCCATCCGCGGGCCCTCCCCACCCGGCAAGGTGATCGGCGGCAGCAGAGCCCGCAAAGGCCCCACCGCAGACCCGACGTCCCTCCACCGGTCCCGTGCCGCGAGCTGAGGGTGCGCGGCCAGATCGGACACCGAGTTGAGCCGGGCACAGGCGATGCCCGCCGCCTCGAGCCCGACCACCGCTTCCTCGGTGCTCAGAGTGGCCAGCGCGGCGGCGACCACCTGGTCCGTCCGCTCGCGGTGCTCCGTCCGCGCCCTGTTCGTGGCAAAGGCCGGATCGTCCGCCAGCTCCGGCCTGCGCAGCACCTGTTCGGCGAGGCGGCGCCACTCCCGGTCGTTCTGCACCGAGAGCAGTACCTGACCGCCGTCGGCCGTCGGGTAGGCGTCGTAGGGCACGATGACGGCGTGCGCCACACCGGTGCGCGCCGGGGCTGTGCCTCCGTGCATCCCATGGTGCAGGGGGTGCCCCATCCATTCGCCGAGGGACTCCAGCATCGAGATCTCCACCGGTCCGCCGAGCCCGGTGGTGCCGCGGCGGAGCAAGGCCGCCAGCACCCCGGAGAAGGCGTACATGGCCGCCGCGATGTCCGCGGCCGGAATGCCGGCCTTCGCGGGCTGTTCAGGGGAGCCGGTGACCGACACCAGCCCTGCCTCGCACTGCACGAGCATGTCGTAGGCCCGCTTGTGGGCGTACGGTCCGCCGGAGCCGTAGCCGGAGATGTCCACGGCCACCAGCCGGGGATGCGCGGCGCAGAGCGCGGCCGCGTCGAGGCCCATCCTGGCGGCCGCCCCCTGGGCGAGGTTCTGTACGAACACGTCGGCATCCTCGATGAGCCGGCGCACGATCCGGAGACCGCGCGGATCCTTGAGGTCGACGGCGATGGACTCCTTGCCGTGGTTGCACCAGACGAAGTGCGAGGCGAGACCGCGCGCCGCCGTGTCGTACCCACGGGCGAAGTCGCCTCCGTCCGGGCGTTCGACCTTGATGACGCGGGCACCGAGATCGGCGAGCTGGCGCGTGGCGAAGGGCGCCGCGACGGCTTGTTCGACGGCTACGACGGTGATGCCTTCGAGCGGGAGGGGCTGGGCGGGGGAATGGGTCACCCCCGCATGATCCTCCTCCCGGGTCCGCGTATGCCGGTGGGGAGCAGATGCCGGTGGGAAGCGGAGGCGTCGCCGGACGGCCCGGTGCCTGCTGCGGCGCGCGTCACCGGACAGCGCTGCGGGTCACAGCAGCGCGAACTGGCCTTCGGGGCCCTCCTCGTGGTGATCGAGCACCGATGCGGGCAGACGGGCGGCCGCGGGCGCCGGCAGCACACCGGCGTCCGACAGTTCGGACCGGCCGATGCCGGTACCGGTCCGCAGAGCCTGCCGTACGTCGTTCCGGGACGTCCGCAGCTCCCCGAGAAGCGCGAGCGTGGTGATCAGCTCGAGCAGTTCCGACGTCCACTCCTGGAGCCAGCCGGGCGGCCGCAGCGCCTCCAGGGTGTCCGGTTCGCTCAGCGCCGTGCGGCTCTCGAACCACAGCTCGAGCACCCGGGCCCCACCGGCTGTGAAGTCCCAGGCTCCGGCCGGCACCGGCGAGATACGCCCCGATCCGAGCAGCAGGCACTCGCCTTCGGGTTCGTAGGCGATACCCCCGGGGCGGGCCGGAACGGCGGCCCGCACATAGGGACGCCGCCCGCCGGGCAGCCGCGGGCGTCCGCCGCCGTGGGCACCGCGCAGCTGGATCCGCAGGGCCCGCTGTCCCAGTTCGACCCCGGCTTGCCAGAGGTCCGGGTCGGCGGTGAGCGGTACGACACAGCCTTGCGGCGAGCCGACACCCGCGGTCAGGGCCCAGGCGAGGATCTGCTCGGCGGTGACCTCGCGCCCGTAGTGCGCGGTCAGCCGGGCCGGCAGCCCCGGCGCGAGATTGGGCTCGATCCCGCCCGGCCTTCGGTAGAGCGGCCGGATCCGGCCCGGTCGGCCGGCGGGTGCGCTGCCGTCGGGAAGCAGCGCGCTGACGGTCAGGACCGGCCCGGCATCCGGCTGCGCGTGACCCTGCTCGACGGCGAAGAGCTGCCGGTCGTCGGCCACCCGCCAGAGCTCGGGACGGGCCGCGTCGAGCAGTCGGTGGTCGGGGATCAGCCACTGCTCGTCGAACGGTCCGTGCGCCATCCGGACCGGCGCGGGACACGGCCCCGACTCACGTGCGAGCCGTCCGGTTCCGGTCCGCTGGCCGGGCAGCGCCGCGACCGAGCTGCCCGGTGTACGGGCCCTGGTGGACCGGAACAACCTCTCGCGCTCGGCCCCTTCGGCCCGGATGAGCCTCTCCCAGCGGGCCTTCAGCGACCCCGCGTCGGGCGCCATCGCCCAGCCGCGCCCCAGCCGCAGGGGCGCGACCGACCAGGGCATCAGTTCGTCCAGCAGGGGCGCTTCATCCGTCACGTTCCGCATGCTAGTGCCGTGGCGGCTGAGCGCTACGGGGCTTCCACCGTGACGGAGAAGGAGAACCTGTCCCCCCGGTAGCGGATCCGCGCCACATCCACCACCCGCCCCCGCTCGTCGTAGGTGACCCCCGTGTAGTGCAGGATCGGCGAGAGCAGGGGCACCTTGAGCAGTCCGGCCGTCGCGGGGTCGGCCAGGGTGGCCTGGACGGTGTCCGTGATCCGGCTGATCCGCACTCCGACCCCGTCGCGCAGCACCTTGGTCATCGGCCAGCGCTCCAGATCGGCGACGTCCACCGCGGCCGCGATCTCCGGACGCAGCGCGTTCTCCGCCCAGTTGGTGGGCTCCCCGCTCTCGTCGCAGCGCAGCCTGGTGTAGCCGACAACCTCGTCCAGGCCAGGGAAGTGCTCGGCGAGCTCACCGGGCACCGCCATCGGACCGTGGCTGAGCACGGTGGTGAGCTCGCCGGACTGCTGGGCGACGATCGCGTCGATGGAACCCAGCAGCCGGCGCGGAGCACTGGGACGCGCCCCCGGGGCGATGAAGGTGCCGCGCCGCCGGTGCCTGCTGATCAGTCCTTCGGTCTCCAGCTCCTTGAGCGCCTGGCGCATGGTGAGCACGCTGACGCCGTAGTGCCCTGCGAGCTGTTCCTCGGTGGGCAGCCGCAGCGGGTCGTGCGGGCGCCGGCCCAGTATCGAGGCGCGCAGCGACTGCGAGACCTGGTACCAGAGCGGCAGCTTGCGGTTCAGGACCAGCGAGTCGGGCGCGAAGGCGGTCACGGGGCTTCTCCGTATGTACTTACGACCGGAAGTGGCGCTGGAGACCCTGCCACACGTCGTCGTACCCCGCCTGCAGATGGTCCGCGGTGGCCGCCTGCCCGGTCGCCGTGAGCGGCCAGCGGGTCTCGAACATGAAGGCGAGCCCGTCGTCGATCTTCTGCGGTTCGAGTTCGGCGGCGCCGGCCCGCTCGAAGGTCTCCCGGTCGGGGCCGTGCGCGGACATCATGTTGTGCAGCGAGCCCCCGCCGGGGACGAATCCCTCCGCTTTCGCGTCGTAGGCGCCCTCGATGAGGCCCATGTACTCGCTCATGACATTGCGGTGGAAGTACGGCGGCCGGAACGTGTCCTCGCCCACCAGCCAGCGCGGCGCGAAGACCACGAAGTCGACGCCTGCCAGCCCCGGGGTGTCGGACGGCGAGGTGAGCACCGTGAAGATCGACGGGTCGGGATGGTCGTAGCTGATGGACCCCAGCACGTTGAACCTGCGCAGGTCGTAGACGTAGGGGACATGGTTGCCATGCCATGCCACGACATCCAGCGGCGAGTGGTCGTACACCGCGGACCAGAGGTTGCCGCAGAACTTGTTGACCACCTCGACCTCCCGCTCCTCCTCCTCGTACGCGGCTGCCGGGGCCAGGAAGTCCCGCGCGTTGGCGAGGCCGTTGGCTCCGATCGGGCCCAGGTCGGGGAGCTGGAAGGGGCGCCCGTAGTTCTCGCAGACATAGCCCCGGGCGCATCCGTCGAGCAGCTCGACACGGAAGCGCACACCGCGCGGGATCAGCGCGACCTGGCCGGGGGCCGCGCGCAGCAGTCCGAACTCGGTCCTGATGAGCATGCCGCCACGCTCGGGGACGATGAGCAGCTCCCCGTCCGCATCGCTGAACACCCGGTCGGTCATGGAGGAGTTGGCATGGTACAGATGCACCGCCATCCCGGTGCGCTGGGCTGCGTCGCCGTTGCCGCCGAGCGTCCACAGGCCGTCCAGGAAGTCCGTGCCCGGCGCGGGCTCGGGGAGCGGGCTCCAGCGGAGCCGGTTCGGGTCGGGGGCCCTGTCGGTGAACGGCGCGCAGCGCACCGCGCCGTTGTCGATCCGCACGAAGGGCGGGTGGGACGCCGACGGCCTGATGCGGTAGAGCCAGGAACGGCGGTTGTGGGCACGGGGCTCGGTGAAGGCGGCGCCGCTGAGCTGCTCCGCGTACAGGCCGAGCGGTGCGCGCTGCGGGGAGTTCCGCCCGTGCGGCAGGGCGCCGGCGACCGCCTCCGAACTGTGCTCGTTACCGAAGCCCGAGGAGTACGTCAGGGCGTCCGCCGTCTTCCTCGCCTGCTCGATGGTGCTCATGGTCCGCTCCCGGTGCCGAAGGAATCCTATGTTCAACAGTAGGATTGCGCTTACTGCCCGTCAACGGGGGCAAACAGGACGCGCCCCCGGAGGGGGCCGGCCGCGGGGGCATCATGGAGCCCATGGCCGACCCGAAGGCGCTCCGCCGCGCCCCCGTCCAGCAGCGAAGCGCCGAACGTCTCACCCGGATACTGGATTCCTGTGCGGAGATCCTGGACGAAGGGGGCTACGAGCAGCTCACGACACGCTCCGTCGCCGCGCGGGCCGGTGTCCCCATCGGGTCCGTCTACCGGTTCTTCGGCAACAAGCGCGCCATGGCCGACGCTCTGGCGCAGCGCAATCTGGACCGCTATGCCGTGCGGATCGTGGACCGGCTGGCGGCCGTTCCGGCGGCCGACTGGCGCGGTGTGATCGATGTCGTGCTCGACGAGTACCTGGCGATGAAACGTAACGTCCCCGGCTTCGCGTTCGTCGACTTCGGTGGCCCCGGGGCGCTGGACGAGCCGAATCCGAAGGTCGCGGACCGGCTGACCGAACTGCTCGCCGCCCATCTCGGCCGGCCGGCCGACGGCAGGCTGCGCCGCAAGGTGCTGGTGGGTGTGGAGGTCACCGACGCGCTGTTGCAGCTCGCCTTCCGCGCCCGCCCTTCGGGGGACGGCGAGCTGATCATGGAGACCCGGGAGCTGCTGCACGCGTATCTGGCGCCCCTGCTCGACTGACCCCCTCCCATACATGCCTACCGGTCGGTATGCTCAGGTTGCCTGTGCGCCACTGTCGCCGCCCCGGGAGGGCTCGTGCTTTCACCCGACGCCGTACGTACCGCTCTGCGCATCTGCCCGCTCTGCGAGGCCACCTGCGGTCTGACGCTCACCATCGAGGGAACCCGGGTGACCGGCGCGCGGGGCGACCGCGACGACGTGTTCAGCAAGGGGTTCATCTGCCCCAAGGGGGCGTCCTTCGGAGAACTCGACGCCGATCCCGACCGGCTGCGCACCCCGCTGGTCCGCGAGGACGGCGCGCTGCGGGAAGCGACCTGGGACGAGGCCTTCGGGTTCATCGCCGCTCGTATCCGGCCGCTGATCGAGGAGCACGGCCCGGACGCGGTCGGGATCGTGCTCGGCAATCCCAATGTCCACACCGTCGCGGGGGCGCTCTACCCGCCGCTGATGCTCGGTGCGCTCGGCAGCCGCAACCTCTTCACGGCGAGCACCCTCGACCAGATGCCCAAGCATGTCTCCAGCGGGCTGCTCTTCGGTGATCCGCTCGCCATCCCGGTGCCCGACCTCGACCGCACCGACCATCTGCTGCTCCTCGGGGCCAACCCGCTCGAATCCAACGGCAGTCTCTGCACGGCCGGCGACTTCCCGGGCCGGCTCAAGGCGCTGCGCAGGCGCGGCGGCACCCTCACCGTGGTCGATCCGCGCCGTACCCGGACCGCGAAAACGGCCGACACCCACCTGGCGATCCGGCCGGGAACGGACGCGCTGCTGCTCGCGGCGCTCGCTCACACCCTCTTCGAGGAGAAGCTAACCGACCTGGGCGCGCTCGCGGCGCATGTCGAAGGGGTCGCCGAAGTCGAGGAGTGCGTGAGGGAGTTCAGCCCCGAGGCGGTCGCCGGCGCCTGCGACATCGACCCCGGGGTCATCCGCACGCTCGCCCGGGACCTCGCCGCCGCACCGAGGGCCGCCGTCTACGGCCGGGTGGGCAGCTCCACCGTGGAGTTCGGCACCCTGGCCAACTGGCTGGTCGACGTGCTCAACATCCTCACCGGCAATCTCGACCGGCCGGGCGGCGCCCTCTTCCCGCTTTCCGCCACCGACCGTGCCCCCCGGCCGGCGGCCCCCGGCAAGGGGTTCGCGCTCGGCCGCTGGCACAGCAGGGTGAGCGGCCACCCCGAGGTGAAGGGGGAGCTGCCGATCACCGTGCTCGCCGAGGAGATCGAGACCCCGGGCGAAGGACAGATCCGCGCGGTGATCTCCATCGCGGCCAATCCGGTGCTCTCCGCGCCGGACGGAGACCGCCTCGACAAGGCCCTGGCGGGGCTGGACCTCATGGTCAGCATCGACCCGTACCTCAATGAGACCTCACGCCACGCGGACGTCGTACTGCCTCCTCCGCCGTCCTCGCAGAGCGCCCATTTCGACTATGTCTTCAACACCCTGGCCGTCCGCAACCAGGCCCGCTACTCCCGCCCCGCCGTACCGCTGGCACCCGGTCTGCTCGACGAGAGCGAGATCCACGCCCGGCTGATCCTGGCGGTGAGCGGCAAGCACGGCGCCGACCCGGCGGACGTCGACGCGATGGCGATCGACCGTACGCTGGCCAGGGCCGGCGCGGCCGCGGCGTCGGCAGGACAGCTCTCCGGACGCACCGGGCCCGAGCGGCGGCTCGATCTGATGCTCCGTCTGGGGCCGTACGATCTGACACTGGACCGGCTCATCGACCACCCGCACGGCATCGACCTGGGCCCCCTGCAACCGCGCATACCGCAGGTGCTCAGGACCCGCAGTGGACGCATCGAGCTCTGCCCGGCACCCATCGCCGCCGATCTGCCCAGGCTCCGCAGGTCGCTGGAGGGGCGTCGCGCCGGACTCGTCCTCGTGGGCCGCCGTCATCTGCGCTCGAACAACAGCTGGATGCACAACCTCCCCGCGCTGAACGGCGGGTCCAACACCTGCACGCTTCAGGTCAGCCCCCAGGACGCCGAGCGTCTGGGGCTCTCCGACGGCGCCGCCGCCCGGATCAGTTCGGCGGGCGGCGCGCTCGAAGTCCCGGTGGAGGTGACCGATGCCGTCAGGGCCGGAGTGGTGAGCCTGCCGCACGGCTGGGGTCACGACCGGGCAGGTACCCGGCTGTCGGTCGCCGCGAGGCGCCCGGGAGTCAATGTGAACCAGCTGCTCGACGGCACGCTGCTGGACCCGCTGTCCGGCACCGCGGTGCTCAACGGCTTCCCGGTGGAGGTGACTCCGGCCGGAACGGGGCGCTCCGTACAACGGGCATGAGCTGAGCGTAAGGAAAGGTCGGTTCAGGCCATTCCCAACCGGTCGGCAACCGGCTAACTTGCGGCCCAGTCGTCTCTTCTGGTCACAGCCGCCGTGCTGATTGCCCCGGACGGAATTCCATGTCTCGCGCCATCTCTCTGCAGAGCATCACCAAGACGTACGACCGGGGCGTCCGCGCCGTCGACCGCGTGTCGATCGACGTGGAGCCCGGCGAATTCCTCGTACTGCTGGGCCCCTCCGGGTGCGGGAAATCGACCGTTCTCCGCATGATCGCCGGGCTGGAGGACGTCACCGATGGCGAGGTGCTGCTCGACGGCCAGTACGCCAACCATCTGCCGCCCGGGCAGCGGGGTATGGCCATGGTCTTCCAGAACTTCGCGCTCTACCCGAGCATGACGAGCCGCGACAACATCGGTTTCCCGCTGCGTTTCGAGGCCCCGGGCGAGGACTCATCGGTGCGCGTCGAGGCAACCGCCCGGATGCTCGGCATCGAGGACGTCCTCGACCGGTATCCCGGCCAGCTCTCGGGCGGTGAGCGGCAGCGCGTCGCCATGGGCCGGGCCATCTCCCGGCGGCCCTCGGTCTTCCTGATGGACGAGCCGCTGTCGAACCTCGACGCCAAGCTCCGCAACCACCTCAGGGCCGAGATCGCCCAGCTCACCCGTGAACTGGGCGTCACCACCATCTATGTGACGCACGACCAGTCCGAGGCGATGTCACTGGGCGACCGCGTCGCGGTGATGCGCGGAGGAGTCCTCCAGCAGATCAGCAAGCCGCGCGACGCGTACGGCCTGCCGGAGAACGTCTTCGTCGCCGCGTTCATCGGCACCCCCCGGATCAATCTGCTCCAGGCCGTGGTGCATGCGCCGCTGGACGGCGCGATGTCGATCGATCTCGGCCGGCAACGGCTGCGTCTTCCCGAACCACTCAGCACCGACCACCAGTTGCTCCGTATCCAGCAGGGCAGACAGCTCATCGTCGGCCTGCGCTCCGAGGCCGTGAGGATCGCTCCGCCCAGCCAGGCCCGCCCCGGCGAGGTGGCGATCAGCGGCCTGGTCGAGCACATGGAGTACCAGGGCCATGAGGCGCTGGTACATCTCAACACCGGCTCGCAGCCCGCTGTCGTGCCGGACCTGGAGTCGCCCCGGCCGGGTCCTGTCTCCCGTCGCCGCAAGAGCGCCGCGGCGACCGGTGTGCTCACCCGGCTGAAGGAGCGGGCAGCTCAGCACGTCTCGGGGCCCGTTGTGGTCCTCGACGCCGCAGAGCCCGAACCGACGCACACCCCGGACCGCCGCTCGATGGGCGCCAGCGACCTGGTGGTGCGCACCAGCCCTGATCTGCGGGTGCGCACCGGCGCCCAGGTGCCGCTTCTGGTCGATCTCGCCCATCTCTATGTGTTCGACAACTACGGCCGCAGGATCTGCCCCGCGCCGAGAGACCTCCCCGGCCTCGACCAGGGTCCGCTCTGAGGCTGTTCCGGCAGCCGGCCCGGCGGACACAGCACCGCCGGGTCCTCCGTACGACCGCCGCCTTGCGCCGGACTGCAGCGCTCAGCCGGCAGCGGCCCCGAACCACTGCGGCAGCCGGCTGAGCGGATCCCCTGATCCTCACCGGCCCGTGCGGACCCGGCGCCGAGCCCGTGGCGGACCACGGTCGACGTGACGTTCTCGGCCAGGTACCGCTCCACGTCCCCGAAGTCCAACGGCTCCGACACCGGCCGGGGGCCCGGCTCCGGGGACACACGTATCCGGCCCCGGAATGGCCCGCATCACCCGGCAGGACCTGGCGCCGAAAAACTAACGACGCTAGTTTAGGTTGCCGGTGCAGAGCGGACGGTATACGCACAGCACATCGGCAGGTTCTGGAGGAGGCGCGATGAAGGCCCATGACGGGATGTACATCGGCGGTGAGTGGCGGTCGCCCAGGGGGACGGACACGATCGCGGTCGTGAATCCGGCCGACGAGCAGGTCATCGGCCATGTGCCGGCCGGCACGGCGGAGGACGTGGACGAAGCGGTACGGGCAGCCCGTGCCGCGTTCCCCGCCTGGTCCGCGACCCCGCCCGCCGAGCGCGCCGCACGGATCGCCGCGCTGCGCGACGTCCTTGTCGCGCGCAAGGACGAGATCGCCGGGACGGTGACGGCGGAACTCGGCTCTCCGCTGCAGTTCTCCCAGCTGGTGCACGCCGGTGTTCCCGCACTGGTCGCCGGTTCGTACGCCGAGCTGGCCGCCACGCACCCCTTTGAGGAGAAGGTCGGCAACTCGACCGTCCTCTCGGAGCCGGTCGGTGTCGTCGGTGCGATCACTCCCTGGAACTACCCGCTGCATCAGATCGTCGCCAAGGTGGCTCCCGCGCTCGCAGCGGGGTGCACGGTCGTGCTGAAGCCGGCTGAGGACACGCCTCTGACCGCCCAGCTCTTCGCCGAGGCCACTCAGGAAGCCGGCCTGCCCGCAGGAGTGTTCAACCTGGTCACCGGTATCGGCACGGTCGCGGGTCAGGCACTGGCCGGCCACGAGGGCGTCGATCTGGTCTCCTTCACCGGATCCACCGCCGTCGGCCGGCAGATCGGCGCCGTCGCGGGCGCGGCCGTCAAGCGTGTCGCCCTGGAACTCGGCGGCAAGTCCGCCAACGTGATCCTTCCGAGCGCGGATCTGGCCAAGGCGGTCGGTGTCGGGGTCGCGAACGTCATGGGCAACTCGGGCCAGACCTGCAGCGCGTGGACGCGGATGCTGGTCCACCGTGACCAGTACGACGAGGCGGTGGAGCTGGCTGCGGCGGCGATCGCCAAGTACGTCCCGGGGGAGCGTGTCGGCCCGCTGGTCAACGCCAAGCAGCAGGCGCGTGTCCGCGGGTACATCGAGAAGGGTGTCGAAGAGGGGGCCAGGCTGGTCGCCGGTGGCCCCGAAGCACCGCTGGAGCAGGGGTACTACGTCAGCCCGACGCTGTTCGCCGATGTCACCCCCGAGATGACCATCGCGCAGGAGGAGATCTTCGGACCGGTCATCTCGATCCTCCGGTACGAGGACGAGGACGACGCCCTGCGGATCGCCAACGGGACCGTGTACGGCCTCGCGGGAGCCGTATGGGCGGGCGATGAGGACGAAGCCGTGGCCTTCGCCCGCCGTATGGACACCGGTCAGGTCGACATCAACGGTGGCCGGTTCAACCCGCTCGCCCCGTTCGGCGGTTACAAGCAGTCCGGCGTCGGCCGCGAGCTCGGCTCGCACGGCCTCGCCGAGTACCTCCAGACCAAGTCCCTCCAGTTCTGAGCCGGGAGAACCGCACCATGGTCCGCGCCGCAATTCTGCCTGCCGTCGGCTCCCCTCTGGAGATCGACGGCATCGACATCCCCGAGCCCGGCCCCGGCCAGGTCAGGGTCCGCCTCAGTGCCGCAGGTGTCTGCCATTCCGACCTCTCGCTGACCAACGGCACCATGCGGGTCCCCGTCCCGGCCGTGCTCGGGCACGAGGGCGCGGGCACCGTCGTCTCGGTCGGGGAGAACGTCACCCATGTAGCGCCCGGCGACGGAGTGGTCCTCAACTGGGCCCCCTCCTGCGGGGCATGCCACGCCTGCGCCCTCGGCGAGGTATGGCTCTGCGCCAACGCGCTCTCCGGCGCCGGCGATGTCTATGCGAAGCGGGCGTCGGACGGCACGGACCTGCACCCCGGCCTGAACGTCGCCGCGTTCGCCGAGGAGACCGTCGTCGCCGCCAACTGCGTGCTGCCCGTTCCCGACGGCATCCCGCTGACCGACGCGGCCCTGCTCGGCTGCGCGGTCCTCACGGGTTACGGCGCGGTCCACCACTCCGCCCGGGTCCGCGAGGGCGAGACGGTCGCGGTGTTCGGCGCAGGCGGGGTCGGGCTCGCCACGCTGCAGGCCGCCCGCATCGCCGGTGCGTCGACGATCGTCGCGGTGGACGTCTCCCCGGACAAGGAGGAGCTGGCCAGGGCGGCGGGTGCCACCGAGTTCGTGGTCGCGTCCGAGAACACGGCCCGGGAGATCCGCTCGCTCACCGGGAAGCAGGGGGTGGATGTCGCGGTCGAGTGCGTGGGGCGGGCGGTGACCATCCGCACCGCCTGGGAGTCGACCAGGCGCGGTGGGCGCACCACGGTGGTCGGTATCGGCGGCAAGGACCAGCAGGTCACCTTCAACGCGCTGGAGATCTTCCACTTCGGCCGCACCCTGGCGGGATGTGTCTACGGCAACTCGAACCCGGCCGAGGATCTGCCGGTGCTCGCGGAACATGTCAGGGCCGGACGGCTGGACCTGGGGATGATGGTGACCGAGCACATCGGGCTCGAAGACATCCCCGCCGCCTTCGACAACATGATCGCGGGCAAGGGCGGGAGGGCGCTCGTCGTCTTCTGACGGAGCGTGACCGGGGCGGGGGCCTCGCCATTCCCCTCTACCCGCCTGCTTTTGTCCGCCGTCCCCCCGCCGGTCTTCCGGCCGGGGGACGCGCCGTTCCTGGAGTTCCTCAAGGAAGCGGGCCCGGGGGCGGGGTGCCGGTCAGCGCTCGGTGCCGCTGCTGCGCGGGCCTCCGGCGCCGGTGCTCGAGCCGTGCCCGCCGGGTGAAGCGCCGGAGCCCGCCTCCGGCAGCGGAGCGGACGGCAGGGAGGCCCGCCGCAGCCGTCCCGACCGGGACCGCGACACCGCTACACCCGCCAGGCACACCACCCCGCCCAGCAGCGTCAGCCACTCCGGCACCTCGTCCAGGAACAGCCACGACATCAGCACGACCAGCGCGGGCACCGCGTACGTGGTCGCGCCCATGCGCCCCGCGGTCGTCCGGGCCAGGGCGTAGGCCCAGGTGGTGAAGGCCAGAGCGGTCGGGAAGACCCCCAGATAGACCATGTTGAGCGTGGCCGATACCGGCGCCCGCGAAGCCTCGCCGACCAGTACCCCCATGAACGGCAGACAGGCGACCGCGCCGACCAGACAGCCGAACGTGGTCACCTGCAGCGCGGACGCGTGACGCAGGGCCGGCTTCTGGCCGACCACACCGCTCGCGTACGACACCGCTGCCAGCAGACACAGGGCCATTCCGAGCACCGACGAGTCGCCCTCGCCCGACATGGACAGTCCCACCACCACTGTTCCGGCGAAGGAGACAGCCATGCCGGCCATCAGCCGTGACGGCAGCCCCTCCTTGAGCAGCCACCCAGCGAGCAGCGCCATGACCAGCGGACCGACGTTCACCAGCAGTGCCGCGGTGCCCGCATCCACCTTCTGCTCGCCCCAGTTGAGAACCACCATGTACAGGCCGAACCAGAGCAGGCCCGAGATCACGATGCCGGGCCAGGCGGCCCGGGGCGGCAGGCCCTCCCTGCGGACCAGACAGATCGCACCGAGGACGATCGAGCCGGCCAGCAGGCGGCCGAGGGCGAGCGCGCCAGGGGAGTAGGCAGCGCCGGCGCTGCGGATCGAGACAAACGCCGAGGCCCACAGCAGGACAGTCGTCCCGGCCGCGGCGACGGCCTTCGTCTGGGTGGAATTCATACGACGAACGTAACGCGCCTGTGGTCCGGTTCTCACCGCAATATCGCCGCGCGAACAGCGTCGGCGCGATGCCGGGCGTCCGGCGGCCGGGCGGGCCGGAACGCGTCAGCCGGCTCTCGGCACCGGCCGGAGCGTCTCGTACTGCAGGGCCAGGCCATCCACCAGCGCCCTGAGTCCTGTCTCGAAGGCACCCTCGTCGACCTGCTGCTGCCGCTCGGCGAGCAGATGGGCCTGGCCGAGGTGCGGATAGTCGGCCGGGTCGTAGGCGGTCTCGTCGTCGACGAAACCGCGGGCGAACGAACCGAGGGCCGAGCCGGTGATGAAGTACCGCATCAGCGCGCCGATGTAGGTGGCCTGGGCGGCCGGCCAGCCCGCCCGGACCATCGCACCGAAGACCGCGTCCGCCACTCGCAGACCCGCGGGCCTGCGGCCGGGTCCCTGGGCGAGCACCGGGACGATGTTGGGGTGGTCGGTCAGCGCGGAGCGGTACGAGACGGCCCAGTCGTGCAGCGCGGTGCGCCAGTCGCGGACGTCGTTCTCGTCGAACATCGACAGATCGATCTGGGCGGAGACGGCATCGGCGACCGCGTCGAGGATCTCGTCCTTGTTGCGGAAGTGGTTGTACAGCGAGGGTCCGCTGACCCCCAGCTCGGCGGCGAGCCGGCGGGTGGAGACGGCCGCCAGCCCTTCGGAGTCCACCAGAGTGCTCGCGGTCGCGACGATGCGCTCTCTGCTGAGGAGGGGCTTGCGTGGGCGGGCCATGGCGCACATAGTAGGGCCTGCCCCCGAGAAACTAGCAGTGCTAATTTAAATGAGGTGCCCCGAATGAATCTGGAGCTCAGTGAGGAGCAGTCCGCGGTACGGCAGCTCGCCAGGGACTTCACCGACCGCGAGATCACCCCGCACGTCGTCGAGTGGGACCGCGCCGAGAGCGTCGACCGCGGCATCGTCAAGAAGCTCGGAGCGCTGGGCTTCCTCGGCCTGACCATCGGCGAGGAGTACGGCGGCTCGGGCGGCGACCACCTGGCCTACTGCCTCGTCACCGAGGAGCTCGGCCGCGGGGACTCGTCGGTGCGCGGCATCGTCTCGGTCTCCCTCGGCCTGGTGGCCAAGACCATCGCGTACTGGGGCGACGAGGAGCAGAAGCAGCGCTGGCTGCCCGGCCTCACCTCCGGTGATCTGGTCGGCTGCTTCGGTCTCACCGAGCCGGGCACCGGCTCCGACGCGGGCAACCTCTCGACCAGGGCCGTCCGCGATGGTGACGACTACGTCATCAACGGCTCCAAGATGTTCATCACCAACGGCACCTGGGCCGATGTGGTGCTCCTGTTCGCCCGCTCCACCGACGCGCCCGGCCACAAGGGCGTGTCCGCCTTCCTGGTGCCCACGGACACACCTGGCCTCGGCCGCCGCACCATTCACGGCAAGCTCGGACTGCGGGGGCAGGCCACCGCGGAGTTGACCTTCGAGGACGTGAGGGTCCCGGCTTCCGCCATGCTGGCGCCGGAGGGCAAGGGTTTCTCGGTGGCGATGTCGGCCCTGGCCAAGGGGCGGATGTCGGTGGCCGCGGGCTGTGTCGGGATCGCCCAGGCCGCCCTCGACTGCGCCCTGAGGTACGCGGGCGAGCGCGAGCAGTTCGGCAAGCCCATCGCCGGCCACCAACTCGTCCAGGAGCTGATCACCGACATCTCGGTGGATGTGGACGCCGCCAGGCTGCTGACCTGGCGGGTCGCCGATCTGATCGACCGCGGCGAACCTTTTGTCACCGAGGCGTCGAAGGCGAAGCTCTTCGCCTCCGAGGCCGCGGTACGGGCGGCGAACAACGCGCTCCAGGTGTTCGGCGGCTACGGATACATCGACGAGTACCCGGCGGGCAAGCTGCTGCGTGACGCCCGCGTGATGACGCTCTACGAAGGCACCAGCCAGATCCAGAAGCTGGTCATCGGGCGGGCGCTCACCGGGGTTTCGGCCTTCTGAAGCGCTCCAGGCCGTTCTGAGTACCCGAGCTGAGTATCCGGGCGGATGTGGCACCTGCCGCATCCGCCCGATGCTGTTCCCATGAGTGACACACCGGTAAAGCAGCAGAACACGGCGGCGTACTACGGGCAGGCCGTCGCGTCGTTCGCCATCGCACTTGCCGCCATGACACTGGGGGTACTGAATCTGGATGTCGATGTGTGGGTCCGGGCCTTCCTCGGCCTCGGTCTCCTCTACCTCACCACTTCCGCCTTCACTCTCGCCAAGGTCGTCAGGGACCGCCAGGAGGCCGGACAGATCGTGAGCCGGGTCGACCAGGCCCGGCTGGAGAAGCTGCTCGCCGAGCACGACCCCTTCCAGAAGCTCTGAACCAGGGGCGGGCTCCCCTACCCGCCGGAAGGGCCGAGCCCGCTCCCGGGCGCGGATCCCTCCGGGCGGCGCCGGGATGGCCCGGGGCTTCCCCTAAGCGCTTGCTCACCTTCGGGGTATGGTGTGCGTCCTGCACCACGGGCGGAAGGGGCGAGCAATGAGCACGGCGGAGGAGAGGTCCGGCGGCGACGACATGCCGTGGGCCGAGGTCGGCCCCGAGGCCGCCAGGCGGCTGCTCGTCGCCGCGGTCGAGGCCTTCGCCGAACGCGGCTACCACGCGACGACGACCCGCGACATCGCGGGCCGCGCGGGGATGAGCCCGGCCGCCCTCTACATCCACTACAAGACCAAGGAAGAGCTGCTCCACCGGATCAGCCGGATCGGGCACGAGAAGGCCCTGGAGATCCTGGAGACGGCGGCGAACAGCACCGGCACCGCTGCGGACCGGCTCGCCGCGGCCGTACGTTCCTTCGTCCGCTGGCACGCCGGACATCACACCACCGCGCGCGTGGTGCAGTACGAACTCGACGCACTCGGCGAGGAACACCGCACGGAGATCATCGAACTGCGCAGGCGCAGCGACGCGGCGGTTCGCGGCATCATCGACGACGGCGTCGCGGCGGGGGAGTTCGACGTTCCCTACGTCCCCGGCACCGCGCTCGCCGTGCTGTCGCTCTGCATCGATGTGGCGCGCTGGTTCAATGTGGAGGGCCGCAGAACGCCGGACGAGGTCGGCGCGTTCTACGCCGACCTCGTGCTGCGCATGGTCTCCGCCCGCAAGTGACCTGAAAGGCCCCGGGCGATGGACCCCGGAGGCGGCCGCTCAGAAGTAGTAGCGGGAGACCGACTCCGCCACGCACACCGGCTTGTCGCCGCCCTCGCGCTCGACCGTGATGGCGGCGGTGACCTGGATACCACCGCCCGCCTCGGAGACGTCGGTCAGTACACCCGTCGCCCGCAGGCGGGAGCCGACCGGCACGGTGGCGGGGAAACGCACCTTGTTGGACCCGTAGTTGATGCCCATCTTGATGCCCTCGACCCGCAGGATCTGCGGGACCAGCGTCGGCAGCAGGGACAGCGTCAGATAGCCGTGCGCGATGGTCGTCCCGAACGGCCCCGCCGCGGCTTTCTCCGGATCCACATGGATCCACTGGTGGTCACCGGTGGCGTCCGCGAACAGATCGATCCGCTTCTGGTCGATCTCCAGCCAGTCGCTGTGTCCCAGCTGATCGCCGATACCGGCGCGCAGTTCCTCGGCGGACGAGTAGATCTTCGGCTCTGCCATGTTCGTGATCCTGCCTTCCCAACGGAGTGTCCAAGCGCTTGCTCAGCATCGTCGGGCGTGCCCTGTCCTGTCAACGACCGGCTGTCCGAAGGGCGCAGTAGGGTTCGGGGAGTGCCGCAGATTCCAGAGAAGATCAATGAACTCACGGTCGGCCAGTTGTCCGCGCGGAGCGGGGCCGCCGTTTCCGCCCTTCACTTCTACGAGTCGAAGGGGTTGATCAGCAGCCGCAGGACCAGCGGCAACCAGCGCCGCTACAGCCGTGACGCGTTACGCCGTGTCGCATTCGTACGCGCGGCGCAGCGCGTCGGTATCCCACTGGCGACGATCCGGGGCGCGCTCGCCGAGCTGCCCGATGAACGCACCCCCAACCGCGAGGACTGGGCCCGGCTCTCCGCCGCATGGCGCGCGGAACTCGACCAGCGCATCAGCCAGCTCGGCCGGCTCCGTGACCACCTCACCGACTGCATCGGCTGTGGCTGCCTGTCGTTGGAGACCTGTGTGCTCTCCAACCCGGACGACGTCTTCGGAGAGCGGATCTCCGGCTCGAAACTGCTCCCGGAACGCCGTGAACCGTCGGTGTGAGCCTTCGCCACCGGCGACTGCCCGTACGCCGTGCCGCCCGGCGGCGCCCTGTGCCCGAGCACCGCAGGGGATTGCTCGATCACCCTTCAGGGCAAGCGGCTTGGAGCCGGTGCCGCCGGATTCTGCCGGTGCCGTCGGATGTCGGTGCGGCCCCATCCGGGCCGCCGGCTCAGGCGGCCGAAGCGAGTTCCTTGTGGCGCCCCTTCCTGGCGCGTGCCAGGGCTGACGGTGTGAGGACCGGCTGCGGCACCAGAATGCCGCACCGGGCGCAGACGGGGCCGGACCACGCCTCCGGCGCGGCCCCGGGGGTCCAGGTGATCGTCTTCTCCGTGCACACCGGGCAGCAGGTGCCCGGGCCGGACCGAAGGGCGGAAATCAGCCGCAGCAGAACGTCGGCCAGTGGCCACGAAGGGTGCACGGCGGGGTCGGCGCACCACACCACTCCGCACCCGCCCCAGGTGCGCCGGTGCCAGTCGTCGAAGGGTCCGGGGCGGCGCAGCCCCGCGTGCTTCTCGCGCTTGCGGCGTTCGGCGAACCCGGCCTCGTAGGCCAGCCAGACGCTCCGCGCCTCTTCCAGTTCATCGAGCGCGGCCATCAGCCGCGCCGGATCGGGGGCCCGGTCCTCGGGCTCGATGTGATGCCTGGCACACAGATGGTCCCAGGTCGCCCTGTGTCCGTAAGGCGCAAACCTCTCCAGGCACTTGCGCAGCGAATACCGCCGCAGGGCAAGGTCGTGGTGAGGGTCGCGCACCTCTCTCGCGAGGCTCCGAAAACCGGCCATCGCACTGCCACCTCCGTCGCTGGTACTTCGGCGTCATGGAATGGACGTACAGCTACCCGATTCGGCTCCATCGAAATTCGGATGGCACCCATTACTCAAGTGCCGGTGCGTCTTCCCCGACGCCCGTGTGGTGATTCGGAAAAGGTGACGCATGTTCACCTTACTGACGGGTCACCTCGCCAGTAACGTCCGGGCATCGGCCTCCCCCCAGGAGCATTCATGCGACGACGCACCGGAAAGCTCAGAACTGCCATAGCCGTAGCGGTGTTGGCGCTCGGCGCGGGCCTCTTGGCACCGCTGCCGCAGGCGACCGCCGCGGACACGGACCCCACCGACTACTGCCACAGCCAGTGCAACGACATCCTGCCGCCCGGTGAGAACGGCAACGCCACTCTCGCCGACATCCTCGCCAACCGGGCACTCGGCACCCGTCCCGCCCACAGCGCCGATCAGCTCGGACCTTACGACGCGCTGCCGGCGGGTGCCTCATCCCTCACCGACTCCACACTCAACACCTTTTTCAACGATGCCTCGTTCGGGGTCCCCGCCGGGCAGGTCGCCTCGGTGACCAAGCCGCGTGACGATGTCAGCATCACGAGGGACAAGAAGACCGGCGTGCCGCACATCAAGGGCACCACGCGCTACGGAACCGAATTCGGCGCCGGCTACGCGGCCGGGCAGGACAGGCTCTGGCTGATGGATCTCTTCCGTCACATCGGCCGCGGCGAGCTCACCTCCTTCGCCGGCGGCGCCCTCGCCAACCAGGGCCTCGAGCAGGAGTTCTGGCCGCAGGCGCCGTACACCGAGCAGGACCTCCAGGCCCAGGCCGACACGATCGCGGCGGGCAGCGCACGCGGCAAGCAGGCCATGGACGACGCGCAGGCCTACATCGACGGCATCAACGCCTACCGGCAGAAGTCCAAGGACGGCCGCTACTTCCCCGGCGAGTACGTCCTCACCGGCAAGATCAACGCGATCACCAACGCCGGTGAGATCGAGCCGTTCAAGATCACCGACATGATCGCGCTGGCCTCGGTCGTCGGCGCGCTCTTCGGCGGCGGAGGCGGCGGCGAGGTCCAGGCCGCGATCTCGCTGCTGTCCGCCCAGCAGAAGTACGGTGTCACCGAGGGCAGCAAGGTCTGGGAGTCCTTCCGGGAGCGCAACGATCCCGAGGCGACCCTGACCATCCACGACGGGGCTTCCTTCCCCTACGCGGGCAAGCCGGCGAACCCCAGGGGCGCCGCGATGCCGGACCCGGGCTCGGTCAAGGCCGAACCGCTGGTGTACGACAGGACGGGCGGTGCCGCCACCGGTGCCAAAGCCCCGGTCGACGCACCGAAGAAGCTCAGGCCGGCCCAGGGCATGTACGACGACGGCGTGCTGCCGGCCAACCTCTTCAGCAGCAAGAAGGGCATGTCCAACGCGCTGGTCGTCTCCGGCAAACACACGGCCGGCGGGAACCCGGTCGCCGTGTTCGGTCCGCAGACCGGCTACTTCCTGCCGCAGCTGCTGATGCTCCAGGAGCTCCAGGGCCCGGGGATCAGCGCCCGCGGTGTCTCCTTCGCGGGTGTGGGCATGTACATCCAGCTCGGCAGGGGCCAGGACTACGCGTGGAGCGCCACATCGGCCGGCCAGGACATCACGGACACCTATGCGGTGGAGCTCTGCCAGGACGACACCCACTACCTCTACCGGGGAGTCTGCACCCCGATGGAGAAGATGGAGCGCACCAACTCCTGGAAACCCACCGTCGCGGACTCCACGGCCGCCGGCTCCTACCGGATGCAGGTCTGGAGAACCAACTACGGCATCGTCACGCACCGGGCGACCGTCGGCGGCAAGGCCGTCGCGTACACGGCGCTGCGCAGCACGTACGGGCACGAGGCGGATTCCATCGTCGGCTTCCAGATGCTCAACGACCCGTCGTACGTGACGGACGCGAAGTCCTTCCAGCAGGCCGCTTCCCACATCGGGTACACCTTCAACTGGTTCTACGCGGACTCCCGTGAGGCCGCGTACTTCAACAGCGGTATGAACCCGGTGCGCGCCGACGGTGTGGACGCCTCGCTGCCGGTCAAGGCCGAGCAGGCCTACGAGTGGAAGGGATTCGACCCCGTCGCCCACACCACCGACCTGACCCCGGACACACAGCATCCGCAGTCGGTCGGCCAGGACTACTACGTCTCCTGGAACAACAAGCAGGCCAAGGACTACACGTCGGCCGGCTTCGGCAACGGATCGGTGCACCGCGTCGATCTGCTCGGTGACCGGGTGGCGGGACTGGTGGCCAAGGGCGGCGTCACACGTGCCGCGCTCACCCGCGCCATGGCGGATGCCGCCGTCACCGATCTGCGCGGCGAGGACGTGCTGCCCGAACTGCTCGACGTCGTACGGAGCCGGCCGGTCACCGATCCCGCGGAGGCGAAGGCGGTCGAGCAGCTGGAGGCCTGGGTGGCCGACGGCGCCCAGCGCAAGGAGAACGCCCAGAGTTCGCACGTCTACACCCACCCGGACGCGGTGCGGATCATGGACGCCTGGTGGCCGCTGCTCGTGGCAGCGGAGTTCAAGCCGGGGCTCGGGGATGATCTCTACTCCGCGCTGGCGGACAATCTCTCCGTCGACGAGTCCCCGTCCGCCGGACACGGGCCCACCGGTGCGCACGCCGGATCGGCGTTCCAGTACGGCTGGTGGAGCTATGTCGACAAGGACATCCGTGCGGTCCTGGGCCGTCCTGTCCAGGGCAAGCTGGGCAGGACCTACTGCGGAGGCGGCGAGTTGAGCGCCTGCCGGGACGCCCTGCTCTCCACCCTCGCGCAGGCGGCGGCCAGGACCCCGGCACAGGTGTATCCCGGCGATGACAACTGCGACGCCGGTGACCAGTGGTGCTCGGACGCGATCATCCAGCGTCCGCTGGGCGGCCTGCAGTTCTGGCCGATCCAGTGGCAGAACCGGCCGACCTACCAGCAGGTCGTCGAGTTCCCCTCGCACCGCTAGTCGACCGGAGGCCGGGCGGGCGTCTTCCCGCCCGGCCACCGGCGCGGCTCAGCGGTAGGCCAGATACTTCTTCCGCGTCGCCCGGAAGGCGGCGAGCTCGCCCTGCCAGGCAGCCACCACCTCGTCGGTCCGGGCGCCCGCGTCGATCATGGTGCGTACCCGGGCGGAGCCGGTCAGCTTGTCGATCCAGTTGTCCGGCCGCCAGGCGAAGCCGTCCCACACCTGTTTCGCGGTCACCAGCATGGCGATGGCCGTACGCACCGGGTCGAACGACTCTCGGTCCTGGACGTGGAGCTGGACACCGCCGACGGTCTTGCCCTCGAACTTCGAGAAGGTCGGCGCGAAGTACGCCTCCCGGAAGAGGACGCCGGGCAGCTCCAGCGCATTGACGGCGGCCGCCCACTTCCGGTCGATGCCGTCGGCGCCCAGCAGTTCGAACGGCCGGGTGGTGCCCCGCCCCTCGGAGAGGTTGGTGCCTTCGAAGAGACAGGTCCCCGCATACACGAGTGCGGTGTCCGGTGTCGGCATGTTCGGGCTCGGCGGTACCCAGGGCAGACCGGTCGCGTCGAAGAAGTCACCGCGCCGCCATCCCGTCATCCCGACGGTCTCGAGTTCGACCGGCTTCGCCAGGAACTCCCCGTTGAAGAGACGCGCGAGCTCCGTGACCGTCATGCCGTGCGCCTGCGAGACCGGCTGCCGCCCGACGAAGGTCGCGAACTCCTTGTGCAGTACGGGGCCGAGAGCGGCCCGGCCGGTGACCGGGTTCGGCCGGTCCAGGACCACGAAGCGCTTGCCGGCCAGCGCGGCTGCCTCCATGCAGTCGTAGAGCGTCCAGATGTAGGTGTAGAAGCGGGCGCCCGCGTCCTGGATGTCGAAGACCACCGTGTCGACGCCCGAGGCGGTGAAGATGTCGGCCAGCGGCTGTCCGCTCCGTGTGTAGGTGTCGTACACCGGCAGCCCGGTCGCCGGGTCGTCGTAGCGTCCCTCCGAGCCGCCCGCCTGGGCGGTTCCGCGGAAACCGTGCTCGGGGCCGAACACGGCGACCAGATTCACCCGTTCGTCGGCGTGCATGACGTCCACGATGTGCTGAACGGCGTGGTTGATTCCGGTCGGATTCGTGACGACGCCGACCTTCTCCCCGTCGAGCAGCCGGTAGCCGTCCGCCGCCAGCCGGTCGAAGCCGGTACGCACCCGGCCGTGTGCGGGTTGTGCGGACGCCGGGCCCGTCGTGGCCGCAGCGATCCCCACAGCACCGCCCGCGGCCAGCAGCCCCCGCCTGGACAAGTTCATCGGGATACCTCCATGATCTCGCCGTCTGTCATGGCCACGCAGGCTAGTCCTCCCCCCTTCCCTAGTTACATACCGACTGGTTAGTCTGCTGGTGCATTCAATGGAGAGGCAGGTCCTGATGGGTACGGTCGACGGTGCGGGCGTAGTGGTCACAGGGGCGGGCGGCGGTATCGGCGCGGCACTGGCCCGCAGGTTCGTGGCGGAAGGCGCGCGGGTCGTGGTCAACGACCTGGACGCGGCCAAGGCGAAGGCGGTGGCCGTCGAGATCGGTGCCACGGCCGTTCCCGGGGACGCGTCGGAAATCGTGGACGCCGCGCGTGACGCGCTCGACGGGCGTGTCGACGTCTACTGCGCGAACGCCGGCCTCGGCTCGCCCGGTGACCCCTTCGCCGACGAGGCGGTCTGGGCCGCCGCCTGGGACGTCAATGTGATGGCGCACGTCCGCGCGGCCCGTGCGCTGCTGCCCGACTGGCTGGAGCGCGGTGAGGGACGGTTCGTCTCCACCGTCTCGGCGGCCGGGCTGCTGACCATGATCGGCGCGGCTCCGTACAGCGTCACCAAGCACGGCGCGCTCGCCTTCGCCGAATGGCTCTCGCTGACCTACCGTCACCGGGGAGTCAAGGTCCATGCGATCTGCCCGCAGGGGGTGAGGACCGACATGCTGACCTCGGCTGGCTCCGCGGGAAGTCTCGTGCTCGCGCCGACCGCGATCGAACCCGAGGACGTCGCCGACGCGCTCCTCGAAGCCATCGGCACCGACCGCTTCCTGGTCCTCCCGCACCCCGAGGTGGCCGGCTACTACCAGGCCAGGGCTGCCGACCCGGACCGCTGGATCGGCAACATGAATCACCTCCAGCAGAAGTGGGAGGCCGGGCGGTGAGCGGGTCCATCTACGCGGCGAAGCCGTGGATCTCCCAGCTCAGCGAGGCGCAGCGCCGACCGGTGAACCCGGCTGCCAGCCTGGTGCACGCATTCCGCGAGACGCTCGCCCGGGTGCCGGACCGTCATGCGCTCGCCTACTTCG
Organism: Streptomyces sp. NBC_00344; assembly: GCF_036088315.1. Classification (NCBI taxonomy): domain Bacteria; kingdom Bacillati; phylum Actinomycetota; class Actinomycetes; order Kitasatosporales; family Streptomycetaceae; genus Streptomyces; species Streptomyces sp. NBC_00344. Next base: position 5,690,646 of record NZ_CP107996.1, read on the forward strand.
ACGGACGGCTGACCTACCGGGAGACCGACGAACTATCCGATTCGGTCGCCGGACATCTCGCGGCCCGCGGTGTGGCCCGCGGCGACCGGGTCGCGGTCATGCTGCAGAACACCCCGCACTTCGTGCTGGCGCTGCTCGGTGCCTGGAAGGCCGGGGCCACCGTCGTCCCGCTCAACCCGATGTACAAGTCGGCCGAGGTCGGCCATGCCCTGAGCGATTCCGGCGCCGTCGCGCTGATCTGTTCCGACCGTGCCTGGGACTCCTATCTCCGGGACACCGCCGCGGCCTCCCCGGTGCGGTTCGCGCTCACCGCCTGCGAGCGCGACCTGCAGACCCGTGACGACGCACGCGTCCTCGGCTTCGAGCGGCTGCCACCGGCCGACGACGCCGACGATCTGGTGGCGGTGGCCCGCCAGGGCCTCCCCGCCCCCGCCGGGCGCGACCCGCTGGCCACGGACATCGCGCTGATCAGCTACACCTCGGGCACCAGCGGTACCCCCAAGGGGGCCATGAACTCCCACGCCAACATCATGGTCAACGCCGAACGCCAGCGCACCGGCCATCCCATCGCCGAGGGGGCCGCCTACTTCGCCCTGGCGCCGCTCTTCCACATCACCGGAATGGTCTGCGAACTCGCCGCCTGCCTCACCAACGCGGGCACCCTGGTGCTGGCCTACCGCTTCCAGCCCGGCGTGGTGCTCGACGCCTTCGCGGAGCACCGCCCCGCGTACACCGTCGGTCCCTCGACGGCATTCATGGCGCTGGCCGCCGACCCGTCGGTCACCCCGGAGCACTTCGCCTCCTTCGAGGTGATCTCGTCGGGCGGCGCCCCGCTGCCGCCCGCGCTGGTCGAGAAGTTCCGTGCCGGGTTCGGCCCCTACATCCGCAACGGCTACGGGCTCACCGAGTGCACCGCGCCGTGCGCCTCGGTGCCGCCCGAGAAGGAAGCCCCCGTCGACCCCGTCTCCGGGACGCTCTCGGTGGGGGTTCCCGGCCCGGACACGGTGGTGCGCATAGTCGACCTGAAGGGCGAGGAGGTCCCCTTCGGCGAACAGGGGGAGATCGTGGTGCGCGGCCCGCAGGTCGTCTCCGGCTACTGGCGCCGCCCGGAAGCCACCGCCGAGACCTTCCCGGACGGCGAACTGCGCACCGGGGACATCGGTTTCATGGACCAGGACGGCTGGCTCTATGTCGTCGACCGGATGAAGGACATGATCAACGCCTCCGGTTTCAAGGTCTGGCCGCGCGAGGTCGAGGACGTTCTCTACACCCACCCCGCGGTCCGCGAGGCGGCCGTGGTGGGCATTCCCGACGCCTACCGCGGAGAGTCGGTCAAGGCCTACGTGAGCCTGCGTCCCGGCGAGACCGTGCAGCCAGGGGATCTTGCCGCGTACTGCAAGGAGCGCCTTGCCGCGTACAAGTATCCGCACGAGGTGGAGATCCTGCCGGAGCTGCCGAAGACGACGAGTGGGAAGATCCTGAGGCGGGAACTGCGTTCTCAGCACTGAGACGGGTTCCGACACGCACACGCACGGAGGGAAGGTGGCGGCGATGGCAGCCAGGACGACCGACGGGAACGGTATCCCCGTTCCCCAGCGGCTGCTGGCCGCCGCCACCCGGCTCTTCGCGGAACGGGGCTACGACCGGACGTCCGTGCAGGAGATCGTCGAGGCGGCGGGCGTCACCAAGGGCGCCCTCTATCACTACTTCGGCTCCAAGGAGGACCTCCTCCAGGAGGTCTACGCCCGGGTCCTGCGACTTCAGCAGGACCGGCTCGACGCGTACGCCGGCGCTGACGCGCCCGTCGAGCAGCGGCTCCGTGAGGCTGCCGCGGACGTGGTCGTCACCACCATCGAGAATCTCGACGACGCGGCGATCTTCTTCCGCTCCATGCACCATCTGAGTCCGGAGAAGAACAAGCAGGTGCGGGTGGAGCGGCGCCGCTATCACGAGCGGTTCCGTGCGCTGGTCGAAGAGGGACAGCAGGACGGGGTGTTCTCTATCGCGACCCCCGCCGATCTGGTGGTGGACTACCACTTCGGTTCGGTCCATCACCTGTCGACCTGGTACCGCCCCGACGGTCCGCTCACGCCCCAGCAGGTGGCCGACCACCTGGCGGATCTGCTGCTCAGGGCGCTGCGGCCGTAGAGCATCCGGCTCGCGAAGGGGCGGGGATCGCGAAGGGGCGGGGAGAACACTCCCCGCCCCTTCCCCCGTCGTCTAGAGGTACTTCTTCAGTTCACGCCGGGCCAGCGACCGCTGATGCACCTCGTCCGGCCCGTCCGCCAGCTTCAGCGTCCGTGCTCCGGCCCAGAGTTCGGCGAGCGGGAAGTCCTGGCTCACGCCGCCCGCGCCGTGCAGCTGCACCGCATGGTCGATGATGTCGATGACCGCACGCGGGGTGGCGATCTTGATGGACTGGATCTCGGTGTGGGCGCCGCGGTTGCCCACCGTGTCCATCAGCCAGGCGGTCTTCAGTACCAGCAACCGCAACTGCTCGACCGTGACGCGGGCGTCGGCGATCCAGTTCTGCACGACGCCCTGCTGGGCCAGCGGCTTGCCGAACGCCTCGCGGGACACCGCACGCCGGCACATCAGCTCGATCGCGCGTTCGGCCATCCCGATCAGCCGCATGCAGTGGTGGATCCGGCCGGGGCCCAGACGGGCCTGGGCGATGGCGAACCCACCGCCCTCCTCGCCGATCAGATTCGACACCGGTACCCGCACGTTGTCGAAGACCACCTCGGCGTGACCGCCGTGGTAGTGGTCCTCGTAGCCGTACACCTGCATCGCGCGACGGACCTCGAGGCCGGCGGTGTCGCGCGGAACCAGGATCATCGACTGCTGGCGCCGGACATCCGCCCCGTCCGGGTCGGTCTTGCCCATCACGATGAAGATCTTGCAGTCGGGATTCATCGCCCCCGAGATGTACCACTTGCGGCCGTTGATGACGTACTCGTCACCGCTGCGCTCGATCCGGGTCTCGATGTTCGTCGCATCCGACGAGGCCACATCGGGCTCGGTCATCGCGAACGCGGAGCGGATCTCACCGGCCAGCAACGGCTCGAGCCACTGCTTCTTCTGCTGCTGCGAGGCGAACTGGAACAGCACCTCCATGTTCCCGGTGTCGGGGGCCGCGCAGTTCAGCGCCGTCGGGGCGAGCTGCGGGGAGCGGCCGGTGATCTCCGCCAGTGGTGCGTACTGCAGGTTGGTCAGCCCCGCGCCGTACTCCGCGTCGGGAAGGAAGAGATTCCACAGTCCCTGCCTGCGCGCCTCGGCCTTCAGCTCGTCCACCACGGCCGGGGTGTCCCAGGGGGAGTCGAGCTTCGCCCGCTGCTCGTGGGCGACGGCCTCGGCCGGCAGGACATGCTCGTCCATGAAGGCGAGAAGCCTGCCGCGCAGCTCTTCGGTGCGCGCGTCGAATGCGAAGTCCATGGGGTGTTCAGCCTTCCTGGAGGGTGGTGAGGCCGTGCTCGATGAAGACCGGCACGAGGCCGCCGATCTGGTCGAAGCCGGCGCCGACGGTCTGGCCGAGGGTGTACCGGTAGTGGATGCCCTCGAGAATCACGGCGAGCTTGAACCAGGCGAACGCGGTGTACCAGGCGATCGCCGCGGTGTCCCGCCCGGAGCGGGCCGCGTACCGCTCGATCAGTTCGGCGGGGGAGGGGTGGCCCGCTGCGCCGCTGGTGGTGGAGACCGGGGATCCGGGGATGCCGAGGTCGGAGCTGTACATCACCAGCAGGCCCAGGTCGGTCAGCGGATCACCGAGAGTCGACATCTCCCAGTCCAGGATCGCGTTGATCCGGTCGTCGTCGCCGAGCAGCACGTTGTCGAGCCGGTAGTCGCCGTGCACCACGGTGGCGGCGGGGGATTCGGGCAGCTCCCGGCCGAGTGCCGCGTGCAGCTCGTCGATGCCGGCCAGGTCACGGTTGCGCGAGGCGTCGAGCTGCTTGCCCCAGCGGCGCAGCTGTCGGTCCAGGAAGCCTTCGGGACGGCCGAAGTCGCCGAGTCCGACGGCCGCCGGATCGACGGCATGCAGGTCGACGAGGGTGTCGACCAGGCCGAGGACCGCCGCCCGGGTGCGCTCGGGGCCGAGAGGCGCCAGCTGGTCCGCGGTCCGGTAGGGGGTGCCCTCCACGAACTCCATGACGTAGAACGGCGAGCCGGTCACCGACTCGTCCTCGCACAGCAGCACGGGTTCCGGTACCGGGACACCCGTCGGGTGCAGTGCGCTGATCACCCGGAATTCGCGGGCCATGTCATGCGCCGTGGCCAGGACGTGGCCCAGCGGAGGCCTGCGGACGACCCAGCGGCCGGTCCCGTCGGTGACGGAGTACGTCAGATTGGACCGGCCGCCCTCGATGAGTCTGGCGCTGAGCGGTCCGTTCACCAGCCCAGGACGCTCACGGTCGAGATGACCGCGCAGCGCCTCGGGGTCGATGCCTGGTGGTTGGACTGTGCTCATGGGGGGCACCTCCGTGCTAAAGACAGCTCATGTCCGGAACGTATCCGCCCATCATGCCGACCAGTCGGTATGTCGTCCACCCCCGGGCGGCGCTATGCGTGGCACGCCACAGGGACGCCACCGTTCATCTGCGCCATATCGCCGAAAATGAGCACCGGATCGAGCGGTGATCCCTCTGGCAGCCCGTCCAGTTCCGCGTAGGCACGGTGCAGGTTCGCCACCAGCCGTTCGCTCTCCCTCAGCTCCGCGAATGCCCCGAGATCCGTTCGGCGGGCCGTCTCCAGCGGGCTGAGACCGTCGGCCCGGCCCTCCTCGGCGGCAGCGGCGACGAAACGCAGGTACCGCTCGGTCGCATCGAAGGCGGATGGGTCGGTGACCGGGCCGTGACCTGGAACGACGGTCTCGGCGCCGAGACCGCGCAGCATGCGCAGCGCGCGCAGCGAGCCGCTGAGGGATCCCATCGGGATGAAGGGGGTGCCGCCCTGGAAGACCAGATCGCCGGTGAAGACGATCCGCTGCCCGGGGAGATGGACCACGGTGTCGCCGATGGTGTGCGCCACCCCCGGGTGGATGAGCCGCACCTCGGTCCCGCCCACATGCACGGTGAGGCGCTCGCTGTAGGTGAGATCGGGAGGGGTGATGCTGACGTCCCCGAAGTCGGTCTGCGGCCACATCAGATGCAACTGGCGTCCGGCGGCGAGCACCTCGGCGCGGCAGGCGTCGTGACCGATGACGGTCGCCTCCGGCCGGAACACGCTGTTGCCGTAGGTGTGGTCGCCGTGATGGTGCGTGTTGACGACGGTCCGGGGCAGCGGCACCCCGGCGGCCTGCACCGCCTCGCGCAGCGCATCGGCGCGTCGCAGCGTCGCCGCCGTGTCGACAAGGAGAGTCGAACCGCCGTCGCTGATGAACCCGGCGTTGTTGATGCACCATCCGCCGTCCGGCTGGACGTAGGCATGCACCTCCGGCGCGAGACGTGTCGTGTACGGATCCCCTGCGGTCATCGAAGCCCCTTCCGGCCCGGTCAACTGATCCGGATCACCCAATCAGTTGTCAGGTGCGCCCGGAACGGCGGGGCAGCCGGGCCGCTCGGCCGCGGGGCTGCCCGGCCCGTGCCTGGCGGCCGGCGGCCGTCAGCCGCTTCCGGTCCGTTCCGGGTCCGGCCGTGCGACAGCCCCGGAACGGATTCCTCCGCCCGCCCGGTTGCGCAAGACCATGGGGGGCAAGAGGCTCATAGGTATGAAGGCGATCAGTTACCGCGGTTACGGCGGCCCCGATGTCCTGGAGTACGGCGAGCGTCCCGAGCCCAAGGTGGGGCCCGATTCGGTGCTGGTGAAGGTACGGGCAGCGGCCGTCAATCCCGTCGATGTGAAGGCCCGTGAGGGCCATCTCGACGGGGCGCTCGACACCGTCTTCCCGGTGATTCCCGGCTGGGACGTCGCCGGAGTGGTGGTGCAGCCCGGCCCTGCCGCGCCCGAGTTCGCGGTCGGTGACGAGGTCATGGGCTATGTGCGCGAGGACTTCCTGTCCCGCGGCACGTTCGCCGAATACGTGGCCGCCCCGGTGCGCACGCTGGCCAGGAAGCCGCTGCGGCTGTCCTTCGAGGAGGCGGCCGGACTGCCGCTGGCCGGGCTCACGGCGTACCAGGTGCTCAGGGCGCTGGAGATCCGCTCGGACGACACGGTCCTCGTCCACGCGGCGGCGGGCGGCGTCGGTTCCCTCGCCGTGCAGTTGGCCCTGCACAACGGCGCGCGGGTCATCGGCACCGCGAGCGAGCGCAACCACGAGTACCTGCGGGCGCTGGGGGCGGAGCCGGTGACTTACGGGGAGGGACTCGCCGACCGGGTGCGGGCCCTGGCACCCGGCGGCATCGACGCGGTGTTCGACACCATCGGCGGCGACACCCTGCGCACGTCGGCCAACCTGCTCGCCCCGGAGGGCCGGCTCGCCTCCATCGTCGACGGGGAGGTGATCGCGCTCGGCGGCCGCTATGTCTTCGTACGCCCGGACCCGCTGGATCTTCATGTGCTCGGCGAACTGGCCGACCAGGGTGTGATCACCGTGCATGTGGACCGGGTCTTCCCTCTGGAACAGACAGCCGATGCCCACAGGCTGAGCGCGGAGGGCCGGACCCGGGGCAAGATCGTCGTCGCTGTCGACTGGGAAGCCCCCTGAGGGCTGTCAGGTCGTCCCCGGCGGGCGCCGGGGCAGCCCTCAGCGGACGATCACCGCGCCGAACACGGCGAGGACCACCGGGCAGGCCGCCGCCAGCAGAGCCCCTCGCACCGCCATCGTCCGGGGCTCGGGCGTGTCGCCCACCGTCCGCATCCGGTGGTGGGCGACACTCAGAAAGCTGAGCCAGATCAGCACACAGACCGCCCCGACGGCGATGTCGCGTGCCGTGGTGCGCTCGTGGAGCGCCTGCCGGCCGGCCAGCAGGGCAGCCACCGCGAAGGACAGCGTGGTACGCCGCCAGGCCAGCCGGGTCCGCTCCGGCTGCAGCCCGGGATCCCGGGCGGTCATGTGCCGGCCAGCCCGAGAACCACCACCACGACCATCGCCACCGCGACGAACCCGACGGCGAGGCTGAGCACGGTGGGAAAGCGGGAGACGGGCAGCGCCTCGCCCTGTCGCATGGCCTGTTCGCAGCGCACCCAGTGGTTGACGGCCCGCAGGGAGCACAGCACCCCGGAGCCGAGCAGTGCGAGCGCCAGGCCGACGCGGATGCCCCAGGGCAGGTCCGGCAGGAACTGGTCCACGGCGAACCCTCCGCCGATCAGCGCCAGGGCGGTGCGGATCCACGCCAGAAAGGTGCGCTCATTGGCGAGCGAGAAGCGGTAGTCGGGGGTGTGGCCCTCCTCCCGGATCCGCTCGGGAGCGAACCAGAGCCGGACACTCTGCATCAAGTCGATCACCCGCTCGACCTTAGCCGGGTGTCATTGCCCGGAGCGGAGCGCCCTGAACCGCTCGTACGCTGCACGTCCGTCGGGCACCCATTCCCAGTCGCCGAGCCTGTGCTCCAGCTCCTGCTCGGAGAGGAAGCCGTGCCAGGCCACCTCCTCGGCCTGGGGGTGCACCGGCAGCTCGCACCTGACCTCGTACACCCGGGACCACCAGCCCTGCCCCGACCCCCGGTAGAGGAACGAGAACAGGGGGTCGGGGGCCGGCAGCCCGGATACCCCGAGCTCCTCCTGGGCCTCACGCAGCGCGGCCTCGTCGTAGGACTCGCCGGCGCCGACCACCCCGCCGACGAACATGTCGTGGAGCGAGGGGAAGACCAGCTTCACCGGTGTACGGCGGTGGACGAAGATGCGGTCCTCCGCGTCGCGGGCCAGGACGAACACACAGCGGTGCAGCAGCCCCTTCGCGTAGACCTCGCCGCGTGACGCCTGTCCGATCACCCGGTCGGACGCATCGACCACATCGAGGATCTCGTCGGCGGGAGACGCGGAGGGCGGGGAGGCGCTGGAGGGGGCGGGAGTCATGCCGCCATCCTCTCCCGTGATGTGCGGCCGGTCCCTGGCGGCATCGCCGGATGGATTCCCAGCAGCACGATCCCGGCGACCACCGCGGCCAGGCCCGCCGCCTGCCAGGCCAGCGCTCCGGTGTCGGTACGCAGCCGGTCGCCCAGGAATCCGACGCCGCAGGCGATCCCGGCCAGCGGCTGGGCGGCCGTCAGCGCGGGCAGCGACATCCTCAGCGGCGCGGTCTCGAAGGCGCTCTGCACCAGGAGGAGGCCGCTCACGCCGAGAACCACCACCGCGTACGGCTGCCACCCGGTGCTCAGCGCGGTCCAGCCGCCGTCGCCGAAGCGCTGCCCGCTGATCCGGGTCAGCGCGTCCTGGAGCCCGTACAGCAGCCCGGCGGCCAGCGCGAGCAGCGCGGGGCCCCAGCTCAGCCGGGTCCGCCGGGCGCAGACCGTGAGCAGCACCGCGGTCCCGGCGACCACCCCGATGATCAGCCAGTGCCTGAGCGGATTGACCGTCGCCGTACCGCCCTGCGGCTGACCCGCCACGATGAACGCGGAGACCCCGCCGGCCAGCAGGGCGAGCCCGCCCCAGCCCTGTCTGCCGAGCGGCTGTCCTGTCTGGCGGCGGGACAGCGCCATGGCGAAGAGCAGATTCGTCGCGAGCAGCGGCTCGACCAGTGACACCTCGCCATGGCTCAGCGCGAGTGCCCCGAGCACCATCCCGCACACCATGAGTCCGATCCCGAAGAGCCAGCGCGGTATCCGTACGAGGTCCAGCAGCAGGCGCAGGGACAGGAAGTCGCTGAGCGGGGCGCTCTGTGCGGCGTTCTGCTGCAGCACGAACCCGAAGCCGAGGCAGCAGGCCGCACCGACGGAGAGCGCGAGAACCAGGACCGACACGTGATCTACCTCAAGACCGGCCAAAGGGGGCAGGTACTCGGTGACGATAGCGCCTGCACAGACGCCCGCACCATCGCACGCCCCGAGCGGAACGGTTGACGCGGACACGGTACGTACCGAAGATCTGACTCACTAGTAACCTGGCAGGGATGGGGCTCATGGCGTACGACGCTGATGTGATCGTGATCGGGGCCGGCCTCGCCGGTCTGGTCGCCACCGCCGAACTGGTCGACGCGGGGAAGAGAGTGATTCTCCTCGACCAGGAACCCGAGCAGTCGATCGGCGGGCAGGCGCACTGGTCCTTCGGCGGTCTCTTCTTCGTGGACTCGCCGGAGCAGCGCCGCTTCCGCATCAAGGACAGCCGTGAGCTGGCCATGCAGGACTGGCTGGGCACAGCAGGCTTCGACCGCGCGGAGGACCACTGGCCCCGCCGCTGGGCCGAGGCCTACGTCGACTTCGCCTCCGGCGAGAAGCGGGCCTGGCTGCACCGGCAGGGGATGCGATTCTTCCCGGTCGTCGGCTGGGCCGAGCGGGGCGGGTACGAGGCGACCGGGCACGGGAATTCGGTGCCGCGCTTCCACATCACCTGGGGCACCGGGCCAGGTGTCGTCGAGCCGTTCGAGCGGCGGGTGCGGGACGGTGTGGCGCGCGGACTGGTGCAGCTCGGATTCCGCCACCGGGTGACCGGCCTCACCGGCACGGACGGAGCGGTGGACACGGTGACCGGCGAGGTGCTGGAGGCGAGCGGCGCGGAGCGTGGCACGGCGAGCAGCCGGGAGGTCACCGGCAGCTTCGAGCTCAGGGCGCAGGCGGTGATCATCACCTCCGGCGGGATCGGCGGCAACCACGATCTCGTACGGGCCCAGTGGCCCGAACGGCTCGGCACTCCGCCGGAGCACATGCTCTCCGGAGTGCCCGCACACGTCGACGGGCTGATGCTCGGCATCGCCGAGGCGGCGGGCGGCCGCCAGATCAACCGTGACCGGATGTGGCACTACACCGAGGGAATCCAGAACTGGAATCCGATCTGGGCCAAGCACGGCATCCGGATTCTGCCCGGCCCCTCGTCCCTCTGGTTCGATGCCCGGGGCAAGCGCCTTCCGGTGCCGCTCTTCCCCGGCTTCGACACCCTCGGCACGCTCGACCACATCATGAAGTCGGGCCACGACTACACCTGGTTCGTCCTCGACCAGCGGATCATCGGCAAGGAGTTCGCGCTGTCGGGCTCCGAGCAGAACCCGGACCTGACCGGGAAGTCGGTCCGTGGCGTCATCGGCCGGGCGCGAGCGGAGGTTCCCGCTCCGGTCAAGGCGTTCATGGACCATGGTGCGGACTTCGTCGTCGAGAAGGATCTGGCCTCTCTGGTGCGGGGCATGAACGCACTCACCGAGGAGCCGCTCATCGACGAGGCCGCACTGCGCCGGGAGATCGTCGCCCGCGACCGGGAGATCACCAACCCCTTCACCAAGGACCTCCAGGTGATGTCGATCCGCGGTGCCCGCAAGTACCTCGGCGACAAGCTCATCCGTACGGCTTCCCCGCACCGCATCCTGGATCCCGGCGCGGGACCGCTGATCGCGGTCAAGCTGCACATCGTGACCCGGAAGTCGCTCGGCGGCCTGGAAACGGATCTCTCGTCCCGGGTCCTCACGGATGGCGGAGAGCCGCTGGCCGGGGTGTACGCGGCGGGAGAGGCGGCGGGATTCGGGGGCGGCGGTGTGCACGGGTACCGGTCGCTCGAGGGCACCTTCCTCGGCGGGTGCATCTTCTCGGGGCGGACGGCGGGGAGGGCCGCGGCGCAAGCAGTCGGCTGACCCGGTGCCCGGCGGGCGGGGGGCCGGGCAGCGGAGGGGCGTGGAACCGGTCCGGTGCCGGGCGAGGGGACCGGATCTGCCCGGCGCCCGGCTACAACCGCTCGACCACCCGGAACCGCTCCGCCACCACCTTGGTCTCGTCGTCCACGGTGAACTCCGTGTTCCCCAGGGCCACTCGCATCTCCTCGCTGTGCCAGAAGCGTTCGTGGCCCGCCCGCCACTCGGCGACCGTCGCATAACCCTCGCCCTCGTCGAGCGCGTGCTGGAGATCGACATCACCCAGCCGCAGCACCCGTACCTCCACCACCTCGAGTACGGCGATCTCACGGCCGTTCGAATCGATCAGGGCCGAGCGTTCGCCCACCGGGGGAAGCTCCTCCCGCTCGGCCTCGTACTCGGCGAGCAGACCGGTCGTCGAGACCTTCTCGCCGCTGAGCACGGCGTTCACCAGTTGATCGCGCAACGGGCCGGGGAAGGCGAGCAGACAGGGCTTGAGCGGTTCGCGGTTCTCCATGCTGATCAGGGTACGCAGGACGGGTAAAGCATTGCCGCGCAAAGGGAGTTGAGGTGACACTCAGCCCGGTCGGGCCTTGACGTGGAGCCATCACTACCGCTTTGCTGTGCGTGATCATTGCTTCCGGCGCCCTAGAGGAACCCCGCGGATGCCTCCTCTCCTCGGCCGCTCCCGTAAACGGGGCGGCCAGCTCGCCGATCCGGCCCTCGACGACTCCGAACTCTCGGACGTGCGTGCTCAGCTGGCGCAGGGGCGCTGGGTCAGGGTCAGCTCTCTGCTCACCTCGACCGCCGACGACTGGGACCGCCGCGGGCACCGGCTCGTCGTGCTGGCCGAAGGACAGAGCTCGGCCGCCTGGGCGCGGGACTGGCTGCTCGCCGAGCCGGAGAGTGCCGACGCGGCGGCGCTGCTCGCCTGTGCCACGGTGATGCGGGCACTGCACGGCAAGGACACCGAGGACCGGGCGCGTGAACTGTGCCGCGATGCGGCCAAGCTGGCGCCGGCCGATCCCACACCGTGGCTCGGCCTGCTGATCCTCGCCCGGAGCCGGGGTACCGAGGAGGAGGTCGTCCGCCTCTTCGACGAAGTCCGCTCGCGGCATCCCGAGCACCACCACGCCCATCATCTGATGGCCGCGCGGCTGGCGGAACGCCAGCCCGATTCGGGCCAGGACCCGCTCCACGAGGTGTACGACTTCGCGGCCTGGGCCGCCGAACAGGCGCCGGCCGACTCGCCGCTCGCCGTCCTTCCCGTGGTCGCTCATGCCGAGCGCTACCGCGTGCTCGCCACAGCGGGCTCCGAACCGTCCGATCCCGCACGCTCCGAACACTGGACAGGACGCCGGGCCCGGCAGGTGATGAAGACGGCCTTCGACTGGTGGCTGGAGTGGGAGAGCGAGGAGCACCCTCGCAACCGCATAGATCTGAACTTCCTCGCCCACGCGAAGTACTGCGGCGGACGTCACGCCGAAGCGGCGGCGCTCTTCCACCGCATCGGGCAGCACGTCACCCCAGCTCCCTGGTCGTATCCCGACCGGGACCCGTATCAGGCCTTCAGCGCCGCGCGCAGCGTCGCGCTCGGCTCCATGTAATTCCTCACCGAAGGGACCGACCCGCCATGTCGACGGGCAGTTCGAGCACGAGCGAGATCAGCGAGATCAGAACGTTCAAGGGTCAGGAACAGGCGCTGCGGGCGGGGCGGTTGGGGACGGCGGGGCTGTTGCTCTCCGTGCTCGCGGCGAGTGCGCCACTGATGGTCGTCGCGGGTGTCATGCCCACGATCTTCGGGCTGATGGGAATCGTCGGACAGCCGATCCTGTACGTCATCCTGGCCGTCGTGCTCGCGCTCTTCAGCGTCGGTTACGCCGAGATGAGCAGGCATGTCCACAACGCGGGCGCCTTCTACGCCTACATAGCCCGCGGACTCGGCGCGACCGCAGGGGCGAGCGCCTCCTTCGTCGCGCTGGTCGCCTACAGCGCCATGCAGGTCGGCATCTACGGCATCTTCGGCTTCGAGGTGTCCAATCTCTTCGCCACCTATCTGAGCACTCAACTCGCCTGGTGGATACCGGCGCTGGTGTCGGTCGCGGTGGTCGGCGTGCTCTCCTGGCTGAAGATCGACCTGAACGCCAAGGTGCTCGGTGTGCTGCTGCTCATCGAGTGTGTTCTGGTGGTCGTCTTCGATGTGGCCGCGGTCGCCGACCCCGCCAAGGAGGGGATCTCGCTGCACGCCTTCAACCCCGACACGCTCACCGGGGCGGGCTTCGGCACGGCGCTCTGCTTCTGCATCGCCGCGTTCGTGGGATTCGAACAGGCGCCGGTGTACGCCGAGGAGACCAGCCGTCCGCAGATCGTCGTCCGCCGGGTCATGTTCCTGGCCATCGGATTCGTGGCACTGTTCTTCGCGATCAGCTCCTGGGCGCTGACCCTCGCTGCCGGGCCGTCCGCGATCAACGCGCAGGCCGGAAAGCTCGGCCCGGGACTTCTGTTCGGGCTCAGCGAGGGAATTCTCGGCAAGTCCTTCACCGACGTCCTCCATGTCCTCTTCGTGACCGGCATGTTCGCGGCGATGCTGAGCTTCCACAACGTCGTCGCCCGGTACGCCTTCGCGATGGGCCGCGAAGGCCTGCTGCCCGCCGCGTTCGGACGTACGAACAAGTCCAGCGGTGCACCGGGGACCGGATCGCTGCTGCAGACCGTGATCTCCCTGGTCGTGGTCATCGCCTTCGCGGTGACCGACCACCATCCGGCCGGTGACCCGACAGCGCCCGTGCTGCACCTCTTCACCTGGATGGGCAACATCGGCGCCCTCGGCATCATCCTGCTGATGGCCGCGGCGTCCGTCGCCGTCATCGCCTTCTTCACGGGGCGCGGCGCGGGCCGTTCGCAGGCCTGGCGGCTGATCGCCTCGGGCCTGGCCTGCCTGGCCCTGCTGACCATCGCCGTTCTCACCGTCAAGGACTTCGATGTCCTGGTCGGCGCGGGCCCCGGCTCCGTCCTGAGCTGGCTGCTGCCCGGCATCATCGGCCTGACGCTGGCCGGCGGCCTGGTGTACGGCCTGGTGCTGCGCTCGGCGAGGCCGGATGTGCATGCCCGGATCGGGCTCGGCAACGAGGCCTTCCAGCTCGACAAGGCCGCGGAGGCGCAGGCAGCGAACATATGACGAGTTTCTGACGGGCACCCGCGGCCGCTGGCTTCCGGCGGCCGCGAGTGCTCGAATCGAGGGGTGAACGCAGAACACCCCGATCCTGAAGGGTCCGGCCGCGAGGATCCCGGCGCCCCGCCGCCGGACCTGGACGGATCCCCCGTCGGCCGCCGCCTGGTACTTGGCATGCTCGGCCTCGGCGCAGCGGGGCTGGTCACCGCGCCGTACATCCAGCGCGGAGTGGACGCCGCGCTGGGAGCGGTGGCGGGCAAGGACCCCACCGGGCTCACCGGCCTGCTGCCCAACGGCGGCGGATTCCGTTACTACTCGGTCACCTCGTCCGTACCGCACAAGGGCACCGGCTCCTACCGGCTGTCCGTCGACGGGCTGGTGGACAGGCCCACCACCTACACCCTCGACGCGCTGCGCGGGCTCCCGCAGACCCGCCTGGTCCGGGATGTGCAGTGTGTCACAGGATGGCGCGTCCCCGGCACCCCCTTCGAGGGGGTGAGGCTCTCCCGGCTGCTGGACGCTGCGGGGGTGCGCAAGGGTGCGGGCGCGATCCGGTTCACCTGCTTCGACGGCGCGTACAGCGAGAGCCTCACACTCGACCAGGCGCGCCGGGCGGACGTACTGGTGGCTCTGAAGATGCAGGACAGACCGGTCAGCCACAACCACGGCGGTCCCGTCCGCCTCTACGTCGCCCCCATGTACTTCTACAAGTCGGCGAAATGGCTTTCCGGTATCACCGTCACCAAGGGTGTGGAACCGGGGTACTGGGAGGAGCGCGGCTATGACATCGACGCCTGGGTCGGCAAGTCCAACGGACGCGACGACCACCCCACGGCCTGACCTGCACCGCTTCACCCGCTCCGTGCGGTGGGCGCACCGCTCGACAGCCGGTCTGATGCTGGTGTGCATCGCGTCGGCGGCCTGTCTGTACGTACCCCAGTTCGCGGAGCTGGTCGGCCGCCGCTTCCTGGTGGTCACCGTGCACGAGTGGTCGGGCCTGCTGCTCCCCGTGCCGGTCCTGCTCGGCCTGGTGTCCCGGGCGCTGCGGGCCGATCTGGGACGGCTGAACCGCTTCGCCTCCTACGACCGCGCCTGGCTCCGCTCGGCTCTGCGCAGGGACGGCTCACCGCGCACCGCGGGCAAGTTCAACGGTGGTCAGAAGATCTACGCCGGCTGGATCGCGGGGGCGTCGCTTGTGATGCTCGGCACCGGCCTGCTGATGTGGTTCACCCATCTGACACCGCTGGTGTGGCGGACCAGCGCCACCTTCATCCACGACTGGCTGTCCCTGGCGGTCGGCGTGGTGATCGCCGGACATGTGGGAATGGCTCTCGGAGATCCCGAGGCGCGCAGGGGGATGCGGACCGGTCAGGTGCGGCGGGGGTGGGCCGAGCGCGAGCATCCACTGTGGCTCGACGAGGACTGAGGGCCTCGGGCGCCGTCCCGTGCCCGCCCGGTGCCCCGCTCAGGTTCCGAAGTCGAGCAGCACCTTGCACGACTGCCCCCGGTCCTGGGCCAGTGCGAAGGCCTCGCCGGCCCGCTCCACCGGCACCACCGCGCTGACCAGGGCGTCGAATGACGCCTCCCGGCCGAGCAGCGCGATGGCCTCGTCGAACTCCGTGTCGAAGCGCAGCGCTCCCCGCAGCTCGATCTCGCGGCTCACCACCAGGTTCCCGGCGAACGGGCTCCTGCCCGGGGGCAGCATGCCGAGCTGCACCACCACACCGCCACGCCGGATGGAGTGCAGACAGGTGTCGAGGCCGCCGGCCGAACCGGACGCCTCGATCGCCACGTCCACCTCGTCCGGCCGGCCGGGGTCCGCAGGATCGTCCGCGCGCACCAGCGTGGTCGCACCGGCGGCCGACGCGAACCTGAGGGCCCGCGGGAGCAGATCGGTGACGGTCACGGCCGCCGCACCGGCCGCCCTCAGAGCGGCGACCACCAGACAGCCGATCGGCCCCGCCCCGGTGACCAGTACATGCCTGTCCAGGACCGGCCCTGCCCTGCGGACCGCGTGCAGGGCCACCGACAGCGGTTCGGCGAGTGCGGCCCTGCGCAGAGCAAGCCCTTCGGGGAGGGCCCTCAGCTGGGCCGCGGGCACGGCCACCCGGGAGGCGAAGCCGCCCTGGACGTGCGGCATACGGGCCGCGCTGCCCAGATAGCGGGTGTCCCGGCAGACATGGGCACGGCCGTCCAGACACTCGGGGCAACGCGCGCACGGGGTCGCCGGATGCACCGCCACCGGGGTGCCGGCAGCGGGGCCGTCCGCCCCCGCGCCGTACGAGTGGACCGTGCCGACGATCTCGTGCCCGAGCACCATCGGCTCGCGGAGCAGGAAGTCACCGACGCCGCCGTGGCGCCAGTAGTGCAGATCGGATCCGCACACCCCGCCGTACCGCACCGCCACGACGGCCTGTCCGGGTCCCGCCACCGGCTCGGGCAGCTCGTCCACCCGGAGGTCGCCGGCTCCGTGGATCACACATCCGCGCATCACAGCACACTCGTCATTCCGCCGTCGACATACAGAATCTGGCCGCTCACGAAGTCGGAGGCGGGGGAGGCGAGAAAGAGTACGCCGCCCACCAGGTCCCCGGTGGTTCCCCAGCGTCCGGCCGGGGTCCTGCCGCGCACCCAGGAGCTGAACTCCTCGTCCTCCACCAGCGGCCGGGTCAGCTCGGTGTCGATGTACCCGGGGCCGAGGCCGTTGACCTGGATGCCGTACGGCCCCCAGTCGGCGCACATGCCCTTGGTGAGCATCTTCAGCGCGCCCTTGGTGGCGGCGTAGGGGGCGATGCCCGGGCGTACCACCTCGCTCTGCAGTGAGCAGATGTTGATGATCTTTCCGTGCCCGCGCCCGGTCATCCGCCGGGCCGCCTCGCGGCCCACCAGAAAGGCACTGGTGAGATTGGTGTTCACGATCCGGTGCCAGTCGGATTCGGTGAATTCCAGCAGGGGTGCGCGCAGTTGCATGCCCGCGTTGTTGACCAGGATGTCGAGCGGTCCCGCCTGCTCCTCGGCCTCGGCGACGCCGGCGGCGACGGAGGGCCCGTCGGTGACATCGAAGACCGCGGTACGCACCGTGCCTCCGGCGTCCGCCAGTTCCCCGGCAGCGGTCTTCAGCCGGTCCTCGTCACGGCCGTTGATCACGACCGTGCAGCCCGCTTCGAGCAGCCCCCGGGCGAGGTCGAGCCCGATGCCACGGCTGGATCCGGTGACCAGCGCGGTGCGGCCGCTGACGTCGAACAACGGATGTGTCATGTCGGATGCGCTCCTTGGACGGCGGGCCGCCGGTGGGGTGGCGGGCAGGTCTGCCCACAGCAGGCAGCGCCGGCCGCAGGCAGGACTCCTGCCGGCCCTAGATGACGAGGGACAGCAGCAGGACGAAGATCATCGAGACGACCGAGATCAGGGTCTCCATCACCGACCAGGTCTTGAGCGTCTGCCCGACCGTCATTCCGAAGTACTCCTTCACCAGCCAGAAGCCCGCGTCATTGACATGGCTGAAGAAGAGCGAACCCGCGCCGATGGCGAGGACCAGCAGCGCCACATGCGCGCTGGACATGTCGGCGGCGAGCGGGGCGACCAGACCGGCCGCCGAGACCGTCGCCACGGTTGCCGAGCCGGTCGTCAGGCGTATCACCACGGCTATCAGCCAGGCCAGCAGCAGCGCGGGAATCGACCAGTCCTTGGAGATGTCCAGAACCATCTGGCCCACACCGGAGTCGATCAGGGTCTGCTTGAAGCCGCCGCCGGCCCCGACGATCAGCAGCACGCCGGCGATCGGGGCGAGTGACTTCTCGGTGGTCGTCGCCATCCGGCCCTTGGTGAAGCCGGCGGCGCGGCCCAGCGTGAACATGGCCACGATCACAGCGGCCAGCAGGGCGATCAGGGGCGAACCGATGACGTCGAAGACACGCTGGACGGTGTCCGCGGGGTCGTCCACCACGACGTCGACGAGCGCCTTGGCCAGCATCAGCACGACGGGCAGCAACACGGTGGACACGGTGGCGGCGAAGCTGGGCAGCTTCCCGAGCTCGTCGGACGGGCGCTCCGGAATCATCCGGTCGGGGGCCTGGATGTCCACCCAGCGGGCCGCGTACCGGGAGAAGACGGGGCCCGCGATGATCACGGTCGGGATGGCCACGAGCACACCGAGGGCGAGCGTGAGCCCCAGATTGGCGTGGACGGCGGCGACGGCCACCAGCGGGCCGGGGTGCGGTGGTATCAGACCGTGCATCACGGAGAGGCCGGCGAGTGCGGGGATACCGATCCGCATCAGCGAGAAATTGCCGCGCTTGGCGACCAGCAGCACCACCGGAATCAGCAGCACGATGCCGATCTCGAAGAAGAGCGGCAGTCCGACGATGGCAGCGATCAGCACCATCGCCCAGGGCATCATCCGCCGGCTGGCCCGGGCGAGGATGGTGTCGACGATCCGGTCGGCGCCCCCGGAGTCGGCGAGCAGCCGGCCGAGGATCGCGCCGAGCGCGATCAGCACACCGACGCTCGCCGTGGTGGTACCGAGACCCGTGGTGAAGCTGGTGATGACCTTGTCGAGCGGTGCGCCGGCCACGGCCCCCAGCACCAGCGACCCGATGGTCAGGGACAGGAAGGCGTGCAGCTTGAACTTCGTGATGAGCAGGACGATGACGGCGATGCCTGCGAGGACGGCGATCCCCAGCTGCGCATGGCCGGCCGAGGATATCGGCTCGACGTCCGCTGCCAGGATCTCGACGCTGAGACTGGACACGGTGGAATCCTTTGACTTGTACGGTCTGGAGGCCTAGTCGCCGAGCCGGCGCAGCGCTGCCACGGCCCGCTCGGTGATCTCTTGTGGGGTTCCGGAGATGTCGACGGCGACGCCCGCCTCGTCGTCACCCAGCGGCTGGAGCGCCGCGAACTGCGAATCCAGCAGTGCGGTGGGCATGAAATGGCCCTTGCGTTCCTTCATCCGCTGTTCGATCAGCGCGCGGTCACCGGTCAGATGCAGAAAGACGGCACCGGGGGCCTCGCCCCGCAGCCGGTCGCGATAGGCGCGCTTGAGCGCCGAGCTGCTGACCACCCCGCCGAGCCCCGCACGGCTGTGCGCCCACTGCCCTATGGCGTCGAGCCAGGGCAGACGGTCCGCGTCGTCGAGGGGCGTGCCGGCGGACATCTTGGCGATGTTCGCCGGGGGGTGGAAGTCGTCGCCCTCGGCGTACGGAACGCCCAGCGCTTCGGCCAGCAGTGGACCGATCGTGGTCTTGCCGGTCCCTGCGACGCCCATCAGGACGACGACTCGGGGGGTGCTCATCGGTGTTGCCTCGCTGTCTTCTTCGACATGGGTCCGTCGCGCAACTGAAACCTATTGGTACGACGTATTCAAGAGTCTGTGACACACAAGTCATACTTATTGGCAGGGGGAGCGGGACCCGTAGGCTGTCGCCATGACCACTCAGGGCCGGGGGCTGCATGCCCATGTGCTGGAAAACCTCGGTCCGGCGATCACCTCGGGGGAGTATCCGCCGGGAAGCGTGCTGCGGACCGATGAGCTCGCCGAGCGCTTCGAGGTGTCCCGCACGGTGATCCGTGAGGTGGTCCGGGTCCTGGAGTCGATGCATCTCGTGGAATCGCGGCGCCGGGTCGGCGTGACCGTGCGGCCGACCGAGGCCTGGAACGTCTACGATCCGCAGGTCATCCGGTGGCGGCTGGCCGGCACCGACCGCTCGCGTCAGCTCCGGTCACTGACCGTTCTGCGGTACTCCGTCGAGCCCGTCGCCGCCGGGCTCGCGGCCCGGAACGCCACGGCTGAGCAGTGCGCCGCTCTCACCGAGCAGGCCCTCGGGATGGTCGCCACTTCGCGAGGTCACCAGTTGCCCGCCTATCTTGTGCACGACATCGCCTTCCACCGCCTCGTACTGCGCGGATCGGGCAACGAGATGTTCGCCAGGCTCGGCGATGTGGTCGCCGAAGTGCTCACCGGGCGCACCGAGCACCAAGTGATGTACGAGAATCCGGACCCAGTGGCTGTGACCTTGCATGTGCAGGTTGCCGAGGCGGTACGGGAGGGGAATGCAAACCGCGCGGAGGAACTCACCAGAGAGATCGCGGTCGGCGCGCTGAAGGAGCTCGACATCCTCTCGCCCTGACATATGGGCTTTCAAACGTTATGTGACAAACATTTCAATCGGTTCTCGTACCCCGTTCACCCCTCTACGCTGACGCCTTGATCGGCCGGTTTCCCCCACGTAAGGCGAAGCACCACATGAGTGACCGCACCACAACGGCGGCAGCGCCAACCCCGCACGTCGATGCCGGCGACCAGGGCTACAGCAAGGACCTGAAGTCCCGCCACATCAACATGATCGCCATCGGCGGCGCCATCGGCACCGGGCTCTTCCTCGGGGCCGGCGGCCGGATGGCAGGTGCGGGGCCGTCCCTCGCCATCGCCTACGCGGTCTGCGGCGCCTTCGCCTTCTTCGTCGTACGGGCTCTGGGCGAGCTGGTCCTCTACCGCCCGTCCTCCGGCGCCTTCGTCAGCTACGCCCGTGAGTTCATGGGTGAGAAGGGCGCCTTCGCGGCCGGCTGGCTCTACTTCCTCAACTGGTCGACCACGGCTGTCGCCGACATCACGGCTGCCGCGACCTACGCGCACTTCTGGGCGATGTTCAGCTCGGTCCCGCAGTGGGTCTGCGCGCTGGTGGCGCTGGCCGTCGTACTCACCGCGAACCTGATCTCGGTGAAGTACTTCGGCGAGATGGAGTTCTGGTTCGCGATCATCAAGGTCGCCGCGCTGGTTGTCTTCATGTGCATCGGGATCTTCCTCGTGGTCACCCAGCACTCGGTAGGCGGACACGCTCCGGGCCTCGCGACCATCGGCGACAACGGGGGCCTCTTCCCCCAGGGCGTGATGCCGATGATGCTGGTCATCCAGGGCGTCGTCTTCGCCTACGCCTCCGTCGAACTGTGCGGCGTCGCCGCGGGCGAGACCGAGAACCCCGGAAAGATCATCCCGAAGGCGATCAACTCGATCATGTGGCGGGTCGGCATCTTCTACGTCGGCTCGGTCGTGCTGCTGGCACTGCTGCTCCCGTACACGGCGTACTCCGACGGCGAGAGCCCCTTCGTCACGGTCCTCGGCAAGCTCGGTGTCCCCGGCGCGGCGGGCGTGATGAACCTGGTCGTGCTGACCGCGGCCCTCTCCAGCCTCAACTCCGGGCTGTACTCCACCGGCCGCATTCTGCGCTCGATGGCCCTGTCCGGTTCCGCTCCCCGTTTCACCGGCCGGCTCAACAAGGGCCAGGTGCCCTACGGCGGCATCCTGCTGACGGCAGGCTTCGGCGTGCTGGGTGTCATCCTCAACTACGTCGTCCCCGGCGAGGCCTTCGAAATCGTCCTCAACTTCGCTTCGATCGGCATCCTGGGCACCTGGGGCATGGTCATGATCTGCTCGCTGCTCTTCTGGCAGCGGTCGAAGGAGGGCCGGGTCAGCCGTCCGGCGTACCGGCTGCCGTGGGCTCCGTACACCCAGATCGTCACGCTCTGCTTCCTCGTCGGGGTGGTGTTCCTGATGTGGTGGGGCGGCGGAGTCGGCCGTACGACCGTGGAGTGTCTGCCGCTGATCGCCGCGGCTCTGGTCGGCGGCTGGTTCGTGGTACGCGGCCGTGTCGCGGCCATCGCCGCGGAGCGCCCGGGCCTGGAAGACTGAAGCGGCATACCGTTCGGTGACACGGAAGGCTGTTGAAGGCATGACGCAGCAGGTCCAAGGGGTCGTGGCCCCCGGCAAGAACGAGCCGCTCCGCGTGGAGACGATCCTGGTCCCTGACCCGGGCCCCGGGGAGGCCGTGGTGAAGATCCAGGCCTGCGGGGTCTGTCACACGGATCTCCACTACAAGCAGGGCGGGATCAACGACGACTTCCCGTTCCTGCTCGGACACGAGGCGGCCGGGGTCGTGGAGTCGGTGGGCGAACGCGTGGACGACGTCGCGCCGGGCGACTTCGTGATCCTCAACTGGCGCGCCGTGTGCGGCCAGTGCCGGGCCTGTCTGCGCGGCCGGCCGCAGTACTGCTTCGACACGCACAACGCGAAGCAGAAGATGACACTGGCCGACGGCACCGAGCTCTCGGCCGCGCTGGGCATCGGGGCCTTCGCCGAGAAGACCCTGGTCGCCGCGGGGCAGTGCACCAAGGTCGACCCGTCCGTCTCGCCCGCGGTGGCGGGACTGCTGGGCTGCGGGGTGATGGCCGGTATCGGCGCCGCCATCAACACCGGACAGGTCGGCCGGGGTGACTCGGTCGCGGTCATCGGCTGCGGCGGTGTCGGGGACGCTGCCGTCGTCGGGGCGCGGCTGGCCGGCGCGGCCAGGATCATCGCCGTCGACATCGACGACAGGAAGCTCGCCACCGCGCGGAAGATGGGCGCGACCCATACCGTCAACTCCCGTACGTCGGACCCGGTCGAGGCCGTCCGGGAGCTGACCGGTGGCTTCGGCGCCGATGTGGTGATCGAGGCGGTGGGCCGCCCGGAGACGTACCAGCAGGCCTTCTACGCCCGCGATCTGGCCGGCACGGTCGTTCTGGTGGGCGTACCGACACCCGAGATGCGCCTGGAGCTCCCGCTGCTCGACGTCTTCGGGCGCGGCGGCTCGCTCAAGTCCTCCTGGTACGGGGACTGTCTGCCGTCCCGTGACTTCCCGATGCTCATCGATCTGCACCAGCAGGGCCGGATCGACCTCGGCGCCTTCGTCACCGAGACCATCCGGCTCGACGAGGTGGAGAAGGCCTTCGAGCGGATGCACGAGGGCGATGTACTGCGGTCGGTGGTGGAGTTCCGATGACCGCTCGCATCGACCGCCTCGTCACATCGGGAACCTTCTCGCTCGACGGCGGCACCTGGGACGTGGACAACAACGTCTGGATCGTCGGTGACGACCGGGAGGCGATCGTCATCGACGCCGCCCATGACGCCGGTGCCATCGAGGCCGCGCTGGCCGGGCGCACCCTGCGCGCCATCGTCTGCACCCATGCGCACAACGACCACATCGACGCGGCGCCCGCGCTCGCCGCTGCGACCGGGGCGCCGGTCCTGCTGCATCCCGACGATCTCGCACTGTGGCGGCTGACCCATCCCGACCGGGCCCCTGACGGCGAACTCGCCGACGGGCAGACGCTGTCGGTCGCCGGAACCGAACTGACGGTGCTGCACACCCCAGGCCATGCCCCGGGCGCGGTCTGCCTGTACGCACCGGCGCTGGCCAGCGTCTTCACCGGGGACACCCTCTTCCAGGGCGGGCCCGGTGCGACCGGACGGTCCTTCTCGGACTTCCCGACGATCGTCGCGTCGATCCGTGACCGGCTGCTGACCCTGGACGCGGACACCGCGGTCCTCACCGGTCACGGCGACCCGACCAGCATCGGTGCCGAGGCCCCCGGCCTGCCGGAATGGCTGGCGCGCGGCCACTGAACCACCCCGGCCGCTATGCCTTGCGGGCGACACCCACCCAGCCGGGAATCGGGTCGTCGCCCGCGACCGGCACCGGCTCGCCCAGCTCGGACTTCCACTCGGCGGCCAGCGCGACACCTGGCTCGACCAGTTCGAATCCGGTGAAGAACCGGGCGGTCTCCTCGCGTGAGCGGGGCCGCAGGGTGAGCCCGCGGGCGCGGTACATCTCGACGGCCCTGGCCGAGCCGCCGGGGTCGAAGTCTCCCGTCACATGGGAGACGACGACGCAGCTGCCCGGAGACAGCGGTTCCATCAGCGTGTTGACCAGCTGGTAGGCGTCCTCGTCGGCCACGAAGTGCAGCAGGGCCACCAGGGACAGTGAGATCGGCCGGCTGAAGTCGAGGACCTTCCCGGCTGCCTCGATGATGGAGTCCGGCTCCCGCGCGTCGGCCTGGATGTAGTCCGTCGCGCCCTCGGGGGTGGAGCGCAGCAACGCCGAGGCGTGGGCCAGCACGATCGGATCGTTGTCGCAGTAGACGATGCGGGCGTCCGGGGCGCTCCGCTGGGCGATCTGGTGCAGGTTGGGCTCGGTGGGTATGCCGGTTCCGATGTCGAGGAACTGCCGGATGCCGGCCTCCGCGGCCCAGCGAGTGGCACGGTGCATGAACGCCCGGTTGACCCGGGCCATCTCCTTGCCCCGGGAATCGAGGGCGAGGAGTTGCTCGGCCATCTCCTGGTCGACGGGGTAGTTGTCCTTGCCGCCGAGGAACCAGTCGTACATCCGTGCGGGATGTGGCTTGCTGGTGTCGATCCGGATGTCCTGAGGGTCTGCTCCGGTCATCGGGCGCTCCGTAAGGGTAGGACGATGCAGGACAGGGACGACGCGTCCGTTCAGGTCAGAAGGAAGTCGGCCTGGCCGGACTTGGCGCCCTGGATGAAGGCCGCCACCTCGCCCGGCGAGTAGATGAGCGCGGGGCCTTCAGGGTCTGCGGACTGGCGTACGGCGACACGGCCGTCGGCCAGTTTCATGGCCTCGACACAGTTGCCCCCGTTGCCACCGCTCCACGGCTTGTGCCAGCCTTCCGCGCCGAGATCGGCGGCAGGCATGCCGTTGTATATGCGATCCATTACAGCTCCTTGCGGAAATCCTTGAGGATCTCCTTCGTGCGTTGTGCAGTGGCGGCCTGAGCCGCCATGCGGTCCATGACCTCGAGGTGGGCAGCCACCTCTTGACGCGCGTCGAGATAGACGGCGCCGGTCAGGTACTCGCTGTAGACCATGTCGGGCAGTTCGGGTACGGCGAAACGGAAGAGAACGAAGGGGCCGTACGTCCCCGGGTGGTGGCCGCCGCTGAACTCCGCGATCTGCAGGGTGATGTGCGGCTGGTCGGCTGCCTGGAGCAGCCGGTCGACCTGCGCACGCATGACCTCGGGGCCGCCGGCATGGCGCCGCAGGACCGTCTCGTCCATCACCACCCAGAACGAAGGGGCGTCCGGCCGGGTCAGCAGGGACTGCCGCTCCATCCGCAGCGCCACATGCCGGTCGATGTCCTCGGGCCTGGTCTCGCCCACGGCGCCGCTCCGCATCACCGCACGTGCGTAGTCCTCGGTCTGCAGCAGACCGGGCACGAAGTGCGGTTCGTACGCCCTGATGAGTGCCGCGGCGCCCTCCAGACTGACGTACATGCTGAACCAGTCGGGCAGGATCCCGTGGAAACGCTGCCACCAACCGGGCTGATTGGCCTCTTCCGTCAACTCGACGAAGGCGTCGGCCTCGGCCTCGGTGTTTCCGTACGCTCGCAGCAGTAGCTGCACATACGGGATCTTCAGAGCCACCTCGGCGGTCTCCATCCGGCGGATGGTGGCCGGGGCGACTCTGAGTACCTTGGCAGCCTGTTCGCGACTCAGGCCGGCCCGCTCGCGCAGTTCCTGCAAGCGTTTTCCGAGCACGACCTGGCCAACGGTCGGGGCGGACCGCGGCTCACTCAACTGAGACCTCCACATGGGCAGTTGTCAGCAGTGTGCCATGTCCATCCAATCAGGGAAACGGCACTCTGAACTTTTCAAAGTGCCTCTTGCCAAGGTGTCCGTGACGGAGGAGAGTGGAGCGGTGAACCAGTTACGGGACTGGCGCGCGCCCATGGGGGAAGGCGTGACGGTCGCCGTTCCCCCCACCGTGAGGATTCGGTCGTGGCTCCAGGCACTGCGCTCGTCCCCCAGCTCATCGACCGGTGCCCCGGAAGTGATGTACGGCGCTACGTATTCGAATTACCCGCACGCACCGATTCCGTCGCCCGCGCCCGCCGGCTGGCACGGAACCGGCTCGCCTGCTGGGACTTCTCCGAGAACGCCAGCGACACTGCTCTGCTGATCATCTCCGAGCTGGTCACCAACGCGGTCGTACACACCGCGGGCGATCATGTGGCCTGCGAACTGCGGGACAACGGGGGGAAGTTGCGCATCGCGATACAGGACCAGGGGCATGCATCCGGCGGCCCGCAGCTCTGTCTCTCCCCGCAGGGCGAACACGGTCGCGGACTGCTTCTGGTCGACGCGGTGAGCAGCGCCTGGGGTGTCAGGGAAGCACTCCACGGCCCGGGGCGGCTGGTCTGGGCGGAGCTGGCGCACGACACGGGGCGTCCGTGCTGAGAACCGCGCTGGCACGCGTACCCACGCTCTCCACTCCGCTCGGCTGTGACGCCGTGGGGGTGCCCGAGTACCACGGCTTCCGGCTGCTGGCCCGACTGCCCAAGCCCGGCTGCGTCTTCGCCGACGACGACTGGTGGTGGTGGATCGTACCCGCAGGCTCCGACCTCGAACTCGCCTGGCCGCCCCAGGTGCGCTACGCCGCCGGTGCGCGCGTCCCGGCCGCACGTCCGCGCCTGCTGCACTGGCCGCAGGACTCGCTGCCGTACACCCCGCCGATCCCGCTCTACCTGATGGTATGTCAGCTCACCGGCGCGGTCCCGCAGTGGGCTGACCTTCACTGAACTTCCTGCCGCCGCTCACCCCTGGCGACCGCGATCACGCCGGTGAGGCCGGCCGGCCCTTCCGGGTCCTGTTCGCCGGCCGGTGAGGCAGGCCCCGCATGGCGGCCCCGGCGCGCGACGTGACGGTTCCGGAGGACGCGGGCACCGGGCGTCGGGCGCGGAGATCCAGAAACCGATCACGGTGGGCTCCGCCGTGGCGCGCACGGGCGGTGGGGTGAGCAGTACCCGTTCCGGCTCACCCGGAGCTTCACGCCGTCGTCATCGAAGACGGCGGGGGATGCGGGCGCCGCCGACGCTCCTGGCGGACTGCCGTCGGCGCCCGGACCACCGACCACGAAACGCAGAAGGTGCCGACCGGAATCCGGTCGGCACCGTCAAAGACGATCTTGCGTGTCCGAGGGGGGACTTGAACCCCCACGCCCGATAAAGGGCACTAGCACCTCAAGCTAGCGCGTCTGCCATTCCGCCACCCGGACCAGGTGTCTGCCGCACGGCCCCTGGCCGTTCCGACGTGGAAAACCATAGCAAACATTGGGAGGTGCTCGATCACCCGCCGATCCGTACGCACTCCCCGGCGCGGGCCCGGATGAAGTACGGATGACGGCGGGCCCCGGCGCTTGGGGTCCGGGGGTGCGGCGCGCGAGGATGGGGAGGCGGACCACCAGCAGTGACAGTGGGAGGAATCAGCGTGAGCGAGTCGAACAGCGCGGACAGGTCGCAGGCCGTCTCCGGCGAGGACGAGGTCGTGGACCTGTGTCGCGATCTGATCCGGATCGACACCAGCAACTACGGTGACCACTCGGGGCCGGGAGAGCGTGCCGCTGCCGAATACGTGGCGGAGAAGCTCGCCGAGGTCGGCCTCGATCCGCAGATCATCGAGTCCCATCCGGGGCGTGCGTCGACGGTGGCCAGGATCGCGGGCGAGGATCCGTCCCGTCCCGCGCTGCTCATCCACGGGCACACCGACGTCGTACCGGCGAACGCCGACGACTGGACGCACCACCCCTTCGCCGGGGAGATCGTGGACGACTGCGTCTGGGGCCGTGGCGCGGTCGACATGAAGGACATGGACGCGATGACACTCGCGGTCGTCCGGGACAGGCTGCGCAGCGGACGCAAGCCCCCGCGCGACATCGTGCTGGCCTTCCTCGCGGACGAGGAGGCGGGCGGTGTCTACGGTGCGCACCACCTCGTCGACAACCGTCCCGAGCTCTTCGAGGGTGTGACCGAGGCCATCGGTGAGGTGGGCGGTTTCTCCTTCACCGTGAACGAGGATCTGCGGCTGTATCTCATCGAGACGGCACAGAAGGGCATGCACTGGATGCGGCTCACCGTGGACGGCACCGCGGGCCACGGATCGATGACCAACAGTGACAACGCGATCACCGAACTCTGCGAGGCGGTGGCCCGGGTCGGCAGGCACCGGTGGCCGGTGCGGGTCACCAAGACCGTCCGCTCCTTCCTCGACGAGCTCTCCGACGCCCTCGGCACCCCGCTGGACCCTGAGGACATGGAGGCCACCCTCGCCAAGCTCGGCGGTATCGCCAAGATGATCGGCGCCACGCTGCGCAATTCCGCGGCGCCCACCATGCTCGGCGCCGGCTACAAGGTGAACGTCATCCCGGGGCAGGCCACCGCGCATGTCGACGGGCGCTTCCTGCCGGGCTACGAGGACGAGTTCCTCACCGACCTCGACAAGCTGCTCGGCCCGCGGGTGAAGCGTGAGGACGTGCACAGCGACAAGGCCGTGGAGACCACCTTCGACGGCGATCTGGTCGATGCCATGCAGGTGGCGCTCAAGGCCGAGGACCCGATCGCCCGCGCTGTGCCCTACATGCTCTCCGGAGGCACCGACGCCAAGTCGTTCGACGATCTCGGCATCCGCTGCTTCGGCTTCGCGCCGCTGAAGCTGCCGCCGGAGCTGGACTTCGCCGGCATGTTCCACGGGATCGACGAGCGGGTGCCCGTCGACGGGCTCAAGTTCGGTGTACGGGTGCTTGACCGCTTCCTTGACCGATGCTGACCGGAGAGCGCCGGAAGTGGCAATCCAGCTAATCGGTTGTACGTGCGTATGCGACCGAAACGAGTGAATGGAGGCACCTGCTCGTAGCCCCACCGGGTTCCCCTCGTTACAGGTGGTGCGGTCCGCGGTTTGGACTGCTTTGCCAACTAGGAGGAACTAATGATCAAGAAGGTCGCTGCTGTTGCGGCTGCCACTGGCGGTCTGGTGCTCGCAGGTGCGGGCATGGCCGTCGCCGATGCGGGCGCCCACGGTGCCGCGGCGCACTCTCCCGGTGTGCTCTCCGGCAACGTGGTCCAGGCGCCCGTTCACATTCCGGTGAACGCGTGCGGTAACTCGGTCTCCGTGATCGGGCTGCTGAACTCGGCCTTCGGCAACACCTGTGCAAACGTGTGACGTTGCGCCTCCGACCCGCAAGGGTCTGAGCCTCGCCGGCCCTGGGGTGCGCACCCCGCGTTCTGGGGCTGGAGAGGCATTCGGCCCCTGGGCAACGAAGCCCGCGGGCTTTTCCGGTAGGTAGAAGACAGGGAACGAACCTATGCGACAGGTCACCAAAAAAGGCCTGATCACGGTGGCGGCCGCGAGCGGAGTGCTCGCCATTACGGGCGGCTACGCGCACGCCGACTCGGCGGCCGACGGCAGCGCCTCGAACTCACCGGGCGTGCTGTCCGGCAACTCGGTTCAGGTCCCGGTGCACATTCCGGTGAACGCCTGTGGCAACACCGTCAACGTCATCGGACTGCTCAACCCGGCGATCGGGAACCACTGCATCAACACCTCGTCGGCGCACTCCGGCCACCACCGCGGCGACAGCCGCGACGGCGGCTACGGCGACGACAAGGGCGGTTACGGCGGCAGCCGCCACCACGGCGGCGGCGCGACTGCGGAGGGTGACACCGTCGGCTCGCCCGGCGTCCTCTCGGGCAACGGCGTGCAGGTTCCGGTCGACGTACCGGTGAACGCCTGCGGAAACAGCGTCAGCGTCATCGGCCTCGGGAACGCGACGGGTGGCAACGACTGCGTCAACGAAAGCACCCCGCCGGCTGTCACGCCGCACCACCCCCGGGCCCCCCACCACCCGGCGCCGCACGCGCCGACGACGCCCGTGGTGACCCCGAACACCCCGGTCGCCCAGGCGGCTCCGGAGCCCGTGAACGCCGAGCAGCTCGCTGAGACCGGTGCTGGTGGCCTCGGGCTGGTCATTCCGGCGAGCGCCGGACTCATTCTCGGCGGTGCCATTCTCTACCGTCGGTCCCGCGCGGCCGCATAACGGACCGGCTGCTTGAGCCGGTCGGGTACGCAGGGAACGGAGGAGCGGGCCCCCGCAGTCGCGGGGGCCCGCTCCTCCTTCACCATGTGGCGCGCACCTGGCGAATGATCCTCCGGCGCAGCCGCACTCTGCGGCTGCCGTCCCGGTGCAGGGTCAGTCGGTCCAACTCCCAGTGTCCGTACTCGGCGTGATCGGTGAGGAGACGCGTGGTATCCGAGCGGGAGACCCCGCGCGGTACGTACACGTCGACGAATTCGTATTCCGGCATCGCATCTATTGTGCGGGCAGAGGCCCGGTACGGATAGCGTCTGCCCCATGTCTGATGCTGCGCAGCCCACGGCTGCCGAGGTACGCGCCGCCGCCGAGGCGGTCAAAGCCGCGCTGGACCGTCACCTCGAGGCGGTCGAAGCCCGCACGGGAGAGGACGATCAGGCCGTCTACCGGGCGTTCAACACGCTCGCGGCGGCCGCCGAGGTCTACGACGAGAAGCTCTACGACCGCTACGACGAGGTCACACCCTTCGAGATCCCGGGCGCAGAGGACTCGCTGCCGCCCTACGCGGGCCCGGACGAGCCGCACGCACTCAGTGTGCTGATCCGCCGCGATTACGCGGTGGTGGAGCCGCAGCGGCTGATGGCACAGGCCCAGCGGATCGCCGACCTCGACCCGGACGCGGACAGCGGGAGCGGCGTTGCCGCGGTCGCCGGGAGCAGTGTGCACGCGGCTCTCGGGGTGCTGTTCGGGGAGTACGAACCCGACGAGGTCGCCTCCCGGCACAAGGAGTTCGGTCTGGAGGAGGGCGACTCCACCCTCTGGATCTCGGCGGTGGATGAGCTGCCCGAGCCGGGGGAGTGGCTCGACGCACCGTTCGACCAGGCGGACCCTCAGCAGATCGTCTGCCGCTTCGACGTCAGCTCGGTCTTCGACGACGAGGAGCTGCTCGACGACGCCGATGACCGGACCGGCGGCGAACTCAAGGGCGAACGGGCCTGAGCGCGCAGAGCCGGTGGCCGTGCGACGGCCGGGGCGCCCACGCCCCGGCCGTCGCCGTGTCCGTCCGGCCCCGGGCCGGGCTCTACCCGGCAGAGGGCCGCAGCAGGGTACGCAGCCGGGTGGTGCGCTCCTGAGCGGGGATGTCCGCCACCGCCTGCGGCAGCGCCCCGTCCACCCCGTGCACCACGGAGAGATGGCGTTCGCCGCGGCTGAAGGCGGTGTACACCCAGGGGCGGCTCAGCGTCCGCGCCGCATCTCCTGGCAGCACCACGACCACGGCAGGCCAGCGCAGCCCGGCCGCCTGGTGCGCGGTGAGTGCCCAGCCGTGCCGGACCTCCCGTTCCACCCGGTCCCTCGGCACGATGACGGGGGTGCCCGCGCAGTCCAGGTGCAGTCCTCCGGCGTCCGCGGAGACGACCGTGCCGGGCAGCGTCCTGCCGGGCGCCGGGGTGTGGGCCACGCGGTCACCCGGATCGAAGCCACCGAAGCGTCCCGGCCCCGGGTTGAGCCGTTCCTTGAGTGCGGCGTTGAGCACCCAGGTGCCCGCCGAACCGCCGTGACCCGGGGTGATGACCTGGGTCTCGCCCGTCGGCACGCCGATCGCCCTGGGGACGGAGTCGGCGACCAGCTGCACGGTGCGGTGCACCGCCTCCCCGGCATCCTGCACCGGGACGATCACCACTTCCCAGCCGGGTGCGTCGACCTGGAGCAGCTCACCGGCGCCGATACCCGAGACCAGTTCCCCGATCGGCCCGGGATCGGGGGTGCGCGAGGCGACCCGGGGGCAGGCACGGGCGGCCAGGACGTCGGCGAACACCTGCCCGGCGCCGGCCGAACCGAGCACCCCCGGGTCCCCGCCGAGCAGCAGACGGCTCCCGTCCGCAAGGGACTCCACCAGCATCGCGGCAGTCTCGACGTCGAGCTGCGGGGCGTCCACGACGGCCAGCAGATCGAGTGCCAGCGCACCCTCTCCGTCCCGTCCCGGGCCTTCCGAACCATCGAGCAGCCCGGAGACCGTGACCGCGGCCGACGGGTCGTCCAGAGCCCGGGCCAGCCGGGCCCTGCCGTCGGGGGTGTGGGCCGCCGCGCAGACGCGCAGTCCCAGGCCGCGGGCCGCCGTGACGAGTGCCACCGGTTCGGCGCGGGCCGCGTCCCCGCCGGTGTGGGCGACCAGACCGTGCGACGCCATGGCCCGGATCAGCTCGGCGGCCGAGGGGGAAGCGGCCCCGGCAGCGGACTCCCAGTCGAGCTCCCGGCCGGTGAGTGACCCCGCGTCGGACAGCCGGGCGAGTCCGTCGGCGAGGCTCTCCTCGGCGAGTGCGTAGCGGTCCAGTCCCAGCAGGACCCGTACCGGTTGTTCTGCCTCGTCGTCCTGTGCGCCCTCGTCGCCCGGCGCCGGGGCCACGGGTCCCTCAGGCTGGTCCTCCAGGGCGTCCTGGAAGACCAGCACCACACCCTCCGCGATCGCGCTCTGCAGGACCTCGTCGGGATCCGGCACGGAGTGCTCGGCGAGCGCCGTTCGCACCGCGGCGGCCTCCAGCACGGTGTGTCCTCCGAGGGCGGCGCGCTCCAGCAGCCAGCCGACGAGTGCGGTCGCCCGCCGCTCGTCACCGGGGCCGCACTCGCCGCCGAGCAGCACGCGGGCGAAGGCGTCGGCCTGCTCGGGCCGCACTCCCGGCACAGCAAGCAGCTGCCACGGATCGTCGCGCAGCCTGTCGGCCGCCTGTTCACCGAGCACTCCGGCGGCCCGCACCGCCAGCGCATCGGGAGCGCCACCCTCGGCGAGGACGGCACCGACAGCGGCAACGGTCTCCTGCGACACCGCGGGCGCGGACGCCTCGTGCGCCCCCGCGGGCCGGTTCCTGACCGGTGCGGTGGCTGCCGGGCGCCGCGGCTCGGGCGCCGGAGGCGGGAACTGCACCGAGGGCTGCCGGCCGCTCTCCACCGCACGGACGGCCGCGAGCAGATCCGCTGCCCGGCCGCTCAGCTTTCCTCCGGCCTCGATGGGTCCGTCCTTCTCGGCCTTGCGCTGCTCGATCCTGGCGAGCAGCTCCCGCTGCGCGGCCAGCTCGGCATCGGCTTCGGACGCGGCCGGCTCCTCGGAACCCCCGGCCGCAGCGGGCTCGTCGGGGCCCTCGGCCTCACCGGGCTCGTCGGGGCCCTTGGATGCGTCCACGGTGACACCACCCTCCGTCGTCTCGTCAACGGTCTCGGAAGCGGCCTCGGAGGCGGCCCCGGCAGCCGTCTCGGCCTCGGTGCGGGCCTCGGCCCCGGCACCGGTCTCATCGCCGGCCTGGGTGGCGACAGGGTCCGTACTCACAGCTCGGTCCAGTCCTGGTCGGGATAACGGTGAACGGGCTCCGACACGTCGTCGAGTGCCCGGCAGATCTCGTCAGGAAGACTAAGCGTCTCCACTGACAATGCCGCGGTGAGCTGCTGTGCGTTCCGCGCGCCGATGATCGGGGCGACCACTCCGGGCCGGTCGCGGATCCAGGCGAGCGCCACCTCCAGCGGAGTGGTGGCAAGCCCGTCCGCCGCTATGGCGACGGCGTCGACGATGCGGCTCGCCGGCTCGTCGAGATAGGGCGCGACGAACGGAGCCAGCTGTTCCGATGCGCCGCGTGAACCGGCCGGGGTCCCCTGCCGGTACTTCCCGGTGAGCACCCCGCGCCCCAGCGGTGACGACGGCAGCAGGCCCATCCCCAGATCCACCGCGGCCGGAAGCACCTCCCGCTCCACACCCCGCTGCAGCAGCGAGTACTCCATCTGCGTGCTCGCCAACCGGGTCCGTACGCCCGGCGCGGCAAGCTGCCAGGTCGCCGCCTTGGCCAGCTGCCAGCCGGAGAAGTTGGAGATACCCGCATAGCGCGCCCGGCCGCTGGCGACCGCGATGTCGAGCGCCTGCAGCGTCTCGTCCAGCGGGGTCCCGGGATCGAAGGCGTGCACCTGCCACAGATCGACGTAGTCGGTTCCGAGCCGGTCCAGAGAGGCGTCCAGCGCCGCCAGAAGATGTCCGCGCGAGCCGTCGAAGCGGCGGTAGGGATCGGGCACGCTGCCCGCCTTGGTCGCGATGACCAGATCGCGGCGCGGAACCAGCCGCTCACAGAGCTGCCCGATCAGGTATTCGGCGTCGCCGTCGCCATAGACGTCCGCCGTGTCGACGAGGGTGCCCCCCGCTTCCCAGAAGACTTTGAGCAGATCGGCGGCGTCCTGCTCATCGGTCCCCCTCCCCCAGGTGAGGGTGCCGAGCCCGATCCGGGATACGCGCAGGCCCGTGCGGCCGAGATGCCTCTGCTCCATGGGCGCTGAGATTACTGGCCGGAAGCCCGCTCGGTGGGAGCGCGGTGCGACGCGCCACTGACGGATCCCGCCCCCGCGCGCTAGAGTCCCCCGCGACAAGGACGTTACTGATCAGTAAGGGAGCGGCCATGCGGCTCGGAATCAACCTCGGCTACTGGGGCGCCGGGATGGACGGCGACAACCTCGCCGTCGCGCAGGAGGCGGACCGGCTCGGCTACGACGTGTGCTGGGCGGCCGAGGCGTACGGATCCGACGCACCCACGGTGCTCTCCTGGGTCGCGGCTCAGACCGAGAGCATCGACGTGGGTTCCGCGATCTTCCAGATCCCCGCGCGCGCCCCCGCCATGACCGCGATGACGGCGGCCACCCTGGACTCACTCTCCGGCGGGCGTTTCCGTCTCGGCCTCGGTGTGTCGGGACCGCAGGTCTCCGAGGGCTGGTACGGGGTGAAGTTCGACAAGCCGCTCTCCCGGACCCGCGAGTACGTCGAGATCGTCCGCAGGGCGATGGCCCGTGAGCGCCTCTCCTAC
Organism: Streptomyces sp. NBC_00344; assembly: GCF_036088315.1. NCBI lineage: Bacteria > Bacillati > Actinomycetota > Actinomycetes > Kitasatosporales > Streptomycetaceae > Streptomyces > Streptomyces sp. NBC_00344. The sequence continues at coordinate 5,724,986 of NZ_CP107996.1, forward strand.
GAGGGGGAACACTGGACGCTTCCGCTGCCGGACGGCCCCGGTAAGCCGATCAAGCTCACCGTGCACCCTCAGCGGGAGCACATCCCGCTGTACATCGCCGCGATCGGACCCAAGAACCTCGAGCAGACCGGCGAGATCGCCGACGGAGCCCTGCTGATCTTCCCCTCGGCCGAGCACCTGGAGGACACCGCGCTCACGCACATCCGGGCGGGCCGCGAGAAGGCCGGCAAGACCCTGGAGGGCTTCGACGTCTGTCCGACCGTGCCGCTCGCCGCCGGTGACGACAAGGACGTCAGCGCGCTCGCGGACACCTTCCGTCCGTACACCGCGCTGTACGTCGGCGGCATGGGCAGCCGCAAGCAGAACTTCTACAACCGCCTTGCGCAGCGCATGGGTTACGAGAAGGAGGCCGCCGAGATCCAGGACAAGTACCTGGCCGGCGACAAGGCGGGCGCGGCCGCGGCGGTCCCGCACCAGCTCATCGACCAGACCACGCTCCTCGGCTCGGTGGACCGTATCGCCGACCGGATGCAGGCCTACGCCGCTGCGGGAGTCACCACTCTGACGCTGGCTCCCGCGGGTTTCACCCTCGACGAACGGCTCGCGGCGCTGCGCGCCGGCACGGACGCCCTGGACCGGGCGGGCCTGGCCTGATCCGAAGGATTCGCGGCCGTGGTGGGGGCTCGGGGGTCGTCCCCGCCACGGCCGTCTGCTGGACAACGCTCCGGCGGCCCCACCGGTTACGCGCGGCGGCAGGCGGGTCCGCGGGTCAGAGCCAGCCGCGCCGTTTGAACTGCCGGTACAGACCGAAGACGATCCCGGCCATCAGGACGATGACCACCGGATAGGACCAGGTCCAGGTCAGTTCCGGCATGTGCTGGAAGTTCATCCCGTAGATACCGGCGACCATCGTCGGTACGGCCGCCATGGCCGCCCAGGCGGAGATCTTGCGCATGTCGTCGTTCTGCCGGACGCCCATCTGCGCCAGATGGGCCGAGAGGATGTCGGACAGCAGCCTGTCCAGCCCCTCGACCTGCTCGTTGGCGCGGGTGAGATGGTCGCCGACGTCCCGGAAGAACGGTTGGGACCGCTCGCTCACAAAGGGCACCCCCGCCCCGGCAAGGCGTGTCATGGGCGCCGTCAGGGGCCCGGTCGCCCGGCGGAATTCCAGCACCTGGCGCTTGAAGGTGTAGATCCGTGACGCGGTGTTCTTCGCATCGCCGCCGTTGGGGGCGAAGACCTCGGCCTCCAGTTCCTCCAGGTCGGTCTGGAGCTCCGCCGCCACATCGATGTAGTGGTCCACGATCGCGTCGCTCACCGCGTACAGGATGGCGGTGGGACCGTGCTTGAGCACATCCCGCTCCTTCTCGAGACGCTGGCGTACGGCGGCGAGCGGGGCGGCGTCGCCGTGCCGGACCGTCACCACGAAGGAGTCACCGACGAAGATCATCAACTCGTCGGTGCTCACGGTGTCGGTCTGCGGTTCGTAGATCACCGGCTTCAGCACCACGAAGAGCGAGTCGTCGTACACCTCGAGTTTGGGCCGCTGGTGGGCACGGAGCGAGTCCTCCACCGCGAGGGCGTGCAGACCGAACTCGCTGGTGACCATCGCGAATTCCTTCTCCGACGGCTCGTGCAGCCCGATCCACAGAAAGGCATCGCCGCGGGACCGCGCCTCGGCCAGGGCGTCGGAGAAGTCGGACGGTCCGTCGACGCGGCGTCCGTCCTGATAAATAGCGCAATCGACAATCACGGCGCGCATTCTTCCTTTGCCGGCTCAGGTCCGCACGCGCAGGGGTCAACACCCGGGGGTGTCCTACGCTGGCTGCCATGGCCATGTTGATCCTTGTACGGCACGGACGCTCCACCGCCAACATCTCCGGGGTGCTGGCCGGCCGGACGCCGGGTGTTTCCCTGGACGAGCGCGGTGCGGCGCAGGCCGCCGCACTGCCGGACCGTCTGAGCGGGCTGCCGCTCGCAGCGGCCGTGGTGAGCCCCCTGCAGCGCTGCCGGGAGACCCTGGCACCGCTGCTGGCCGCCCGCCCGGACCTTCCCGTGCACACCGAGGACCGGATCAACGAGTGCGACTACGGCGACTGGTCGGGCCGCAAGCTCGCCGAACTCACCGACGAGCCGCTCATGAAGGTGGTGCAGCAGCACCCCTCGTCGGCCGCCTTCCCCGGCGGTGAGTCGATGCGCGGGATGCAGGCGCGGGCCGTGGAGGCGGTACGCGACTGGAACGCCCGGATCGACGCCGAGCACGGCGAGGACGCGGTCTATGTGATGTGTTCGCACGGCGACATCATCAAGTCTGTGATCGCGGACGCACTGGGCATGCATCTTGACCTCTTCCAGCGGATTCACGTGGATCCGTCTTCCCTGACAGCCATCCGCTACACCCGCCTGCGCCCCTTCCTGGTACGCCTCGGTGACACCGGTGATCTGGCTTCGCTGGCACCGCCCGAGAACCCTTCGGGAACGGACGCGGCAGTCGGCGGTGGCGCGGGCGCACCGTGATCGCTCCGCGCAGTAGGGTGGGCTGGCTGTAATCCGCCCCACCCCCGCAGTCGAATCCCCTCTGGAGATCAGGACGTGTCCCGTCAGGTGTACTTCTACGACCCGCCGGACCGCTTCGTTGCCGGTACGGTCGGGCTGCCTGGGCGCCGTACGTTCTTCCTCCAGGCCTCGTCCGGGCCCCGCGTCACCAGCGTCGCTCTGGAGAAGACCCAGGTGGCCGCGCTCGCCGAGCGCATCGACGAACTTCTGGACGAGGTCGTGCGCAGGACCGGGGGCAACTCACCGGTCCCTGCCGTAGCCCCGTCCGAAGCCGGTGACACCGCGCCCCTGGACGCCCCTGTCGAGGAGGAGTTCCGCGTCGGCACCATGGCGCTGGCCTGGGACGGTGACGAACAGCGCATGATCATCGAGGCCCAGGCCCTGGTCGAGCTGGAAGCGGACACCGACGAAGACCTGGCGGAGGCCGAGGAACGGCTCCTCCAGGACGACGAGAACGGCCCGCCGATGCTCCGGGTCCGGCTGACCGGGGCCCAGGCACGGGCGTTCGCCAAACGCGCGCTCGACGTCGTGAACGCGGGCCGCCCGCCGTGCCCGCTGTGCAGCCTGCCGCTCGACCCGGAGGGACACGTATGTCCGCGCCAGAACGGATACCGCCGCGGAGCGTGACGGTCAACGAGCTGCTCAGCAAGGGGGAGCTCACCGTTCGCGGCCGGGTGCGGGAGGCGTCGAACGCCGTGCTGTACTGCTCGGTCTCCCACGAGGGTGAGGAGGCCGCATGCGTGTACAAGCCGGTCGCCGGTGAGCGTCCGCTCTGGGACTTCCCGGACGGAACGCTGGCCCAGCGCGAGGTGGCCGCCTACGAGATCTCCGAGGCGACCGGCTGGGGCCTGGTGCCGCCGACGGTTCTGCGTGACGGACCGTACGGCGAAGGCATGTGCCAGCTGTGGATCGAGGCCGAGGCCGAGCCGTCCCTGCTGGCCCTCGTCGAGGAGGAGGAGCCCGGCGAGGGATGGAAGGCCGTCGCCTTCGCCGAGGTGGGCGAGGGACGGACCGCGCTGCTCGTGCACGCCGATGACGAACGGCTGCGCAGGCTCGCGGTGCTCGACGCGGTGATCAACAACGGTGACCGCAAGGGCGGCCATCTTCTGCCGGTGTCCGGCGGCCGGCTGTACGGCATCGACCACGGCGTCACGTTCAACGTCGAGGACAAGCTGCGGACCCTGCTGTGGGGGTGGGCGGGAGAGCCGCTGACTGCAGAGGCCTGCGCGGTGCTGGACGCACTGGCCGGTGGCCTGGAGCCCGGAAGCGGGCTTGCCACCCGTCTGGCCGAGCTCATCACCGCCGCCGAGCTGGACGCCTTGCGCGGACGGGTCGCCTCGCTGCGCTCGAGCGGCCGTCATCCCGAGCCGAGCGGCGACTGGCCATCCATCCCGTGGCCTCCGGTCTGAGGGCCGCCTCTGTGCCTGGCCGCCCCGTCCGGAGCAGCCCAGGAGGGCGGTTCGGGCTCGGGCGGGCCGGTGGCGGGACCCGGCACCGGTGCGGCCCGACTCGCTGCCGCTGTCACGCAAGACCGCCTATTCGGCCAAAGTCCCCGGTCCGGTTCGTCTCCTGAACTGACGTCCGGTTACGCTCATGACATGCATGCCTGGCCCGCTTCTGAGGTTCCCGCCCTGCCCGGCAAGGGCGCCGACCTCCAGATCCACGACACCGCGACCGGCGGCCGAGTCACCCTCGACCCCGGCCCCGTCGCCCGTATCTATGTCTGCGGCATCACGCCGTACGACGCGACCCACATCGGTCACGCGGCGACCTACAACGCGTTCGACCTCGTTCAGCGCGTGTGGCTCGACACCAAGCGGCAGGTTCACTACGTCCAGAACGTGACCGACGTGGACGATCCACTGCTCGAGCGGGCGGTGCGCGACGGTCAGGACTGGACCGAACTCGCGGAGCGGGAGACGGCGCTCTTCCGCGAGGACATGACCGCCTTGCGGATGCTCCCGCCGAAGCACTACATCGGGGCCGTCGAGGCCATACCCGGCATCGTGCCGCTCGTCGAGCGGCTCCGGGACTGCGGCGCCGCGTACGAGCTCGAGGGCGACGTGTACTTCTCCGTGGAGAGCGACACGCACTTCGGCGAGGTCTCGCGCCTCGACGCCGAAACGATGCGGCTGCTGTCCGCGGAGCGCGGCGGAGACCCCGAGCGTCCCGGCAAGAAGAATCCGCTCGACCCGATGCTCTGGATGGCTGCCCGGGAGGGCGAGCCGAGCTGGGACGGCGGTTCACTGGGCCGCGGCAGGCCCGGCTGGCACATCGAGTGCGTGGCCATCGCCCTTGACCACCTCGGAATGGGCTTCGACGTGCAGGGCGGCGGTTCCGATCTCGCCTTCCCGCACCACGAGATGGGCGCATCGCACGCCCAGGCGCTGACCGGTGAGCATCCGTTCGCGCAGGCCTATGTGCACGCCGGAATGGTCGCCCTGAACGGCGAGAAGATGTCCAAGTCCAAGGGCAACCTGGTCTTCGTGTCGAAGCTGCGTCACGACGGCGTCGACCCGGCAGCCATCCGGCTGGCCCTGCTGGGGCACCACTATCGCGACGACTGGGAATGGACCGACCGGGTCCTCCAGGACGCCGTCGAGCGGCTCGCCCGCTGGCGCGCAGCGGTCTCCCGGCCCGACGGGCCGTCCGCCGACGCTCTGGTGGATGAGATCAGGGCGGCGCTCGCCGACGACCTCGACGCACCTTCGGCGCTGCGTGCCGTCGACCGCTGGGCCGCGCTCCAGCAGTCCGGCGGTGGTACGCGCGAAGACGCACCCGGCCTGGTGTCGCGCGCTGTCGACGCCCTGCTCGGAGTGGCGCTCTAGGGCCTTTCGTCCGGAGCAGGGTCTTTCTTCGGATCAGGTCGGCCCGGCACGATCCGAACGGGAGGCCCCGGCCCTCACCGGGCATCCCGGACAGCAACACCAGGAGGGGCGGTGCTCAGGCACCGCCCCTCCTGGTGTTCGCCTTCGATGTCCGAAGGCGGCGTCCACCGGATGTCCCCGGCTCAGTCCTCGGTGGTTTCCTCGGGCCCGCTGTCCTCGTCGGGAGAGCCACCGGAGTCACTGTCGGGCCGCGGCGCTTTCGGCGGCCGCGACCGGCCGCCCGCCCCGCCCGATGTGTCCCGCCGGTAGCTGCTGCCCTCGCCGCCGTCCGTCGCGTGGCCGCCGGCCTGCTGGCCCGGGCCGGGACCGCCGTCACGCCGCCGCAGATACCGCTCGAACTCACGGGCGATGGCTTCGCCGGACGCCTCGGGAAGCTCCGCGGTGTCGCGTGCCTCCTCCAGTGTCTGGACGTACTCGGCGACCTCGCTGTCCTCGGAGGCCAGTTGGTCGACCCCGACCTGCCAGGCCCGTGCGTCCTCGGGCAGTTCGCCCAGCGGGATGCGCAGATCGAGGAGATCCTCCAGGCGGTTGAGGAGCGCCAGTGTGGCCTTCGGGTTGGGCGGCTGCGAGACATAGTGCGGCACCGCGGCCCACAGGCTCACTGCCGGGACACCCGCATGGGTGCATGCTTCCTGGAGGATGCCGACGATGCCCGTCGGGCCCTCGTACCGGGTCTCCTCCAGGTCCATGGTGCGCGCGAGGTCGGCGTCCGATGTGACTCCGCTGACCGGAACCGGCCGGGTGTGCGGGGTGTCACCGAGCAGTGCGCCGAGGACAACCACCATCTCGACACCGAGTTCATGGGCGAAGCCGAGGATCTCGTTGCAGAAAGAGCGCCAGCGCATGGACGGCTCGATACCGCGGACAAGTACCAGGTCCCGGGGCTTGTCACCGCCGACGCGGACCACGGAGAGTCTGGTGGTGGGCCAGGTGACCTTGCGGACCCCCGCTTCGAGGAACACGGTGGGCCGGTTGACCTGGAAGTCGTAGTAGTCCTCGGCGTCCAGCGCCGCGAACACCTCGCCCTTCCATTCCCGGTCCAGATGGGCGACCGCGGTGGAGGCGGCGTCACCGGCGTCGTTCCAGCCCTCGAACGCGGCCACCATGACCGGGTCGATCAGCTCGGGAACTCCCTCCAGCTCGATCACCCAGTGCCTCCTTCCGAAGTTCTTTGCGTACGCACCAACCTTACGGCTTCCGCGGGGCCCGGCCGCAGCCCCTTTGCAGCTCCGGACCGACTCCGTCATCTCGGGCCGCAGCGCAGACAGCCTGCCCATATCGAAGTGATTCATCCGAGCTGTGCCGGCCATTTTCGTCCCGCCTCTGGACGCTGCGCCACGGCGAGGTCTATACATCGGATGACCGAAGAAAGGTCCGATGTTCTTCCTGGGAGTGTGAATGAGCCCGACCGTCACGGGGTTCGAGGTCCACGACATCCGATTCCCCACCTCGGAACAGCTCGACGGCTCCGACGCCATGAATCCCGACCCCGACTACTCCGCGGCGTATGTGGTGCTCAGCACCGACGCCCCGGACGGTGTTGCCGGCCATGGCTTCTGTTTCACCATCGGACGGGGCAACGAGGTGACCGCCGCAGCCATAGAGGCGCTGCGGCCCCATGTCCTGGGACGGACCGCCCCACTCACCCCGGTGGAACTCGCCGCGCTCCACCACGACCTCACCCATGACTCGCAGCTGCGCTGGCTCGGCCCCGAGAAGGGGGTCATGCACATGGCCGCGGGCGCCGTCATCAACGCGGCCTGGGACCTGGCCGCGAAGGCAGCGGGCAGACCGGTGTGGGAGTTCCTCGCGCGGATGTCGCCGGAAGAACTGGTCTCCCTCGTCGACTTCCGGTATCTCACCGACGCCCTCACCCCGCAGGAGGCCCTCGCCATCCTGCGCGCCGCCGAGCCGGGGCGCGCCGAGCGGACCGCCAGACTGCGCGCGGAGGGTTACCCCGCCTACACCACGTCGCCCGGCTGGCTCGGCTATTCCGACGAGAAACTGGTCAGGCTGTCCAAGGAGGCCGTGGCCGACGGCTTCGGACAGATCAAGCTCAAGGTCGGCGCCGACCTCGACGACGACGTGCGGAGGATGAAGCTCGCACGGGCCGCTGTCGGGTCCGGCATCCGTATCGCGGTGGACGCCAACCAGCGCTGGGACATACCGGATTCACTGCGCTGGATGGAGGCGCTCGCCCCCTACGAACCGCACTGGATCGAGGAGCCCACGAGTCCCGACGACATCCTCGGCCACGCCGCGGTCCGCGCGGGGCAGCCCGTCAAGGTCGCCACCGGCGAGCACGCCGCCAACCGGGTCGTCTTCAAACAGCTGCTGCAGGCCGGCGCCGTCGACTTCGTACAGATCGACGCCGCCCGGGTCGCCGGAGTCAACGAGAACCTCGCGATCCTGCTGCTCGCCGCCAAGTACGGCGTCCCGGTCTGCCCGCACGCCGGCGGGGTGGGCTTGTGCGAACTCGTGCAGCATCTCGCCATGTTCGACTACGTGGCCGTTTCCGGCAGCTGGGAGGACCGGGTCATCGAGTACGTGGACCATCTCCACGAGCACTTCGTCGACCCGGTGGTGATCCGCGCGGGACGGTATCTCGCTCCGCTGGCACCAGGGTTCTCCGCCCGTATGCATCCCGGTTCGATCGCCGGACACAGCTATCCCGAGGGACCCGTCTGGCGGGCCCGCCGCACTACGGAGGAGGTCAACTCGTGACCGCTGCACTCGACTTCGAAGGTCTCGCCGCTCTGGTCACCGGCGGCGCTTCCGGCATCGGAGCGGCCATCGCCACCGAACTGTCCGCGCGGGGCGCACGCGTCGCGGTCATCGACCGGGAGACCGAGGGAGTGCCGGAAGGCGCCCTCGCGCTCAAGGCCGATGTCACGGACGACGACGCGGTGCGGGAGGCGGTGGCCACCGCGGCAGCGGAATTCGGCGCCCTGCACACCGTGGTGTCCAACGCGGGCATCGGGGCCATCGGCACGGTTGCCGACAACCCCGACGAGGAGTGGCGGCGTGTCCTGGACATCAATGTCCTCGGCATGGTCCGCACCGCCCGCCATGCGCTGCCGCACCTGCGGCGCGCGGCCGTCGAACGCCCCGGCTGTGTGTCGGTCACCCACACCTGCTCGATCGCCGCGACGGCGGGGCTGCCCCAGCGGGCCCTCTACAGCGCGAGCAAGGGCGCGGTCCTGTCCCTGACCCTGGCGATGGCGGCCGACCATGTCCGGGAGGGCATCCGCGTCAACTGCGTCAACCCCGGCACCGCGGACACCCCCTGGATCGGCCGGCTGCTCGGACAGGCCGAAGACCCGGCAGCCGAGCGCGCCGCGCTCAACGCGCGCCAGCCCACCGGGCGGCTGGTCACCGCGGACGAGGTGGCGGCAGCGGTCGTCTATCTCGCGAGTCCGGCCGCGGCCGCCGTGACAGGCACCGCACTCGCGGTCGACGGCGGTATGCAGGGGCTGCGCCTGCGCCCCACGGCCGGCTGATCCGGAACGGCCGGCACGGCCGGCACAGCATCGAGCGCCACTCGGACAAGGACAGGAACGCTATGAGAGTGCGTACAACGAGTGCGGCGGCCTGCGCCGTACTGCTGGCCGTCACCGCCCTCGCGGGCTGCAATCGTGACTCGGGCAGTGGACCGGCGGACAAGAAGGTCGGGATCGACCTGCCCCGCAGCGACAGCGACTTCTGGAACTCCTACCAGCAGTACATCAAGAAGGGCGTGGACGCCGGGGAGGTCGAGGCGCTGCCGCTGACCAACTCGCAGAACGACATAGGCAAGCTCGTCGCCAACGTCCAGACCTTCAGCGACCAGGGCGCCAAGGCCGTGATCATGGCCCCGCAGGACACCGGGGCCATCGCATCCACGCTGGGCGGCCTGAACAAGAAGAAGGTCCCCGTCATCAGCGTCGACACGCGCCCCGACAAGGGCGATGTCTACATGGTGGTGCGTGCCGACAACCGCGCATACGGCGAGAAGGCCTGCCAGTACCTGGGAAAGCAGCTCAAGGGGCAGGGCAAGGTCGTGGAGTTCCAGGGCGACCTCTCCTCGATCAACGGCCGTGACCGCTCGGAGGCCTTCAAGTCCTGCATGGCCGGCAGCTTCCCGAAGATCAAGGTCTTCGAGCTGGCCACCGACTGGAAGGGCGATGTCGCGTCCGCCAAGCTGCAGTCCACGCTGGCCGCCCACCCCGACATCAACGGTATCTACATGCAGGCAGGCGGCGTCTTCCTGCAGCCCACCCTCGCGCTGCTCGGACAGAAGAAGCTGCTGAAGCCCGCCGGTACCAAGGGCCACATCACGATCATCTCCAACGACGGGATCCCGGAGGAGTTCGACGCCATCAGGGCCGGGAAGATCGATGCGACGATCTCGCAGCCGGCCGATCTCTATGCCAAGTACGCGCTCTTCTATGCCCGGGCGGCACTCGAAGGCAAGACGTTCAAGCCCGGTCGCACCGACCACGACTCCACCATCATCAAGATCCCCAACGGGTTCGAGGACCAGCTCCCCGCACCGCTCGTCACCAAGGCGAACGTCAACGACCCGAAACTGTGGGCCAATCAGCTGGCGAAGAAGAACTAGCCATGCCGGACGCACCTGCGGTTCATGCGGAGGGCATCGTCAAACGCTTCGGTTCGACCGTCGCGCTCGACGACGTACGTCTGACGGTCAGGCCCGGCGAGTCGCATGCGCTCGTCGGGCGCAACGGCGCGGGCAAGTCGACGCTGGTCGGCGTGATCACCGGACTCCACAAACCGGACGCGGGCCGGGTCGCCTTCGGCGGAGAGCCGGCGCCCGCCTTCGGGGACACCAGGGCCTGGCAGTCCAGGATCGCCTGCGTCTACCAGAAGTCCATGGTCGTCCCGGATCTCACCGTCGCCGAGAATCTCTTTCTCAACAACTTCGGCCTGGACAACACGGGACCCGGCGGCCGCTGGATCGGCTGGAGCCGGCTGCGCGCACGGGCCGGGGCGCTGCTCGCCGAGTACGGGGTGCGGGTCGACCCCCATGCGCGGGCCAGGGATCTCACCGTGGAGCAGGTGAAGTTCGTGGAGATCGCGCGCGCCCTGTCCTTCGGCGCCCGGCTGATCATTCTGGACGAGCCGACCGCCCAGCTCGACGCCCGCGGCATCCAGAGTCTCTTCGCCAAGCTCCGTGAGCTGCAGAGCCAGGGGGTGGCGTTCCTCTTCATCTCCCATCATCTGCAGGAGGTGTACGAACTCTGTTCCACCGTCACCGTCTACCGTGATGCCCGGCACGTGCTCACTGCGCCCGTCGCGGAACTGGGCAAGGCCGATCTGGTCTCAGCCATGACGGGCGAGTCGAGTGCCGGCGCCTCGTCCTGGCACGCTGTCGCCCGGGCGGTACGGCCCGCCGGTGCCGTACCGGATACCGCCGAGCCCCTGCTGCGTACCGACGGGCTCGCCCTGGAGGGCGAGTTCGAGCCGCTGGACATCGCGGTACGGCCCGGCGAGGTTCTCGGCGTCGCGGGCGCGGCGGCCAGTGGCAACACCGCGCTGGGCGAGACCCTGGCCGGGATGCGGAAGCCGACCGGAGGGCGGGTCACCGTGCACGGCCGGACAGTGGTGCCCGGCAGCGTCCCGCACGCGCTGGACGCCGGCATCGGCTACATCCCCGAGGACCGCCACCGGCAGGGGCTGGTGCCGGAACGCAGCGTGGCCGAGAACGCCACCCTGACGGTGGCCGACCAGCTCGGGCCGTGGGGGAGCGTACTGCCCTCCCGCACCCGGGAGTTCGCCCGCTCGATGATCTCTTCGCTGGACATCAAGACCACCGGCCCCGAACAGAAGGTCTCCGGTCTGTCCGGAGGCAACCAGCAGAAGGTGGTGGTGGCCCGCGCCCTTGCCCGGAAGCCGAGCACCCTCGTCGCCGTGCGTCCGACGGCGGGTGTGGACGTTAGGTCCAAGGACGCGCTTCTGGGAGTGGTCCGCCGCGTCGCCGACGAGGGCAGCGCGGCGGTGATCGTCTCCGATGAACTCGACGACCTGCGGGTGTGCGACCGGGTGGTCGTGCTCTTCCACGGACGGGTGGTCGCCGAATACGACAGCGGGTGGACGGACGGGGAACTCGTCGCCGCCATGGAAGGTGTGGGGGAGCGGGCATGACCGACACGATGGGGTCACTGACAGCCGACGGGAGCGAGGCGGAGGCCGCCCCGCTCCGCAGCAGGCTGGCGCTGGTCCGCTGGAGCGATTTCTCGCTGGTGCCGGTGATCCTGGTGCTGATGGTGATCGGGTTCATCGTCTCGCCGGTGTTTCTGACCTCGGACAACCTGATCAGTGTGATCCAGCAGTCCTCGGAGCTGAGCCTGCTGGTGCTCGGCCAGGCGCTGATCCTGATCTGCGGGCGGATGGACCTGTCGCTCGAGTCGACCATCGGCATCGCACCGGTCATCGCGATGTGGCTGGTACTGCCGTCGCACGGCGGCCGTTTCGAGGGGCTCGGGCTGCTGCCTGCCTGGATGGCGGTTCCCGCCTGCCTGCTGGTCGGCATCGCCATCGGCGCGGTCAACGGCTTTCTGATGTTGAGGCTGCGGGTCAACGGATTCATCGCCACACTCGGCATGCTGACCATGCTGAGGGGGCTCCAGATCGGTATCACCGAGGGCAAGTCGATCATCGAGGTACCGTCGTCCTTCAGCTACCTGGGCAGCGCGTCCTGGCTCGGCGCCCCCGCCGCCGTCTGGATCTGTCTCGCGCTCTTCGCGGTCGGCGGCGCGGCGCTCGCCTGGCTGCGGCACGGGCGCTCGCTCTATGCGATCGGCGGCAATCCGGAGGCGGCCAGGGCCGCCGGTATCAGGGTCGACCGGGTGACCTGGATCGTGCTCGCGGTCGGCGGGCTGCTCGCCGCTTTCGCCGGGGTGCTCTACACCGGTCACTACGGCTCGGTGGCGGCCAACCAGGGCAATGGCTGGATCTTCCAGGTGTTCGCCGCCGCCGTCATCGGTGGCATCAGCCTCAAGGGCGGACGCGGCACGCTCTTCGGCGCGCTCACGGGCGTTCTCACGCTGCAGCTGGTCGTCAACGTGATGACCCTCGGCGGGGTGCCGGCGCTCTGGAACCAGTTCCTCAACGGGGCGATCATCATCGTCGCCCTGGTCATCTCGCGCTTCGCCAGCGGGGAGAAGCAGGACTGACCGCGCTCACAGCGTCGACCTGAGCCACTGCTCGACGCTGGCGATGTGCACCGTCGCCCAGGACCGGGCCGCCTCGGCGTCCCGGTCCCTGAGCGAGCCCAGGATGGCGCGGTGCTCATGGAGGGTACGGCTGACCGCGTCCTCCTGGGTCAGCCCGCGCCACACCCGTGCCCTGGTCGTCGGTCCCGAGAGGCTGTCGAGGAGCGAGCACAGCACGGAATTTCCCGAACTCTGCACGATGCCCCGGTGGAACTCCAGATCGCAGGCGACCAGCTCCTCCACCGACGGCTGCGGGCCCAGTGCGTCAAGCTGTGCGGTCAGCGCGTCCAGTTCGTCCGTGCTGATCCGGTGCGCGGCCATCGCGGTCGCGGCCGGCTCCAGAATGCGGCGCACCGCCAGGAACTCCAGCACCGTGTCGTCGCGGTGGAAGTCCACGACGAAGCTCATGGCTTCCAGCAGCAGTTGCGGATCGAGACTGGTCACGTACGTACCGTCGCCCTGGCGCACATCGAGGATACGGATCAGCGACAGCGCGCGGACCGCCTCCCGCAGCGAGTTGCGGGAGAGGCCCAGTTCGGAGGCGAGTTCACTCTCCTTGGGCAGCCGGTCGCCGGGCCGCAGCGCACCCGAGACGATCATTTCCTTGATCTTCTCGATGGCTTCGTCGGTCACAGCCATGGGGAACCTCGCCTCGAAGACATCCGATGTATCAGACGATTATGGCGCCTGTGGCGCCCCCTTTGCATCGGGTCCGCCGAACCGGCCCGTCAGGCGGCCCTGCGGCGGCCCAATTATTTGAGGGCTAAGGTTTCCCTGTAGGCAGGGCGGGTGCGGTGAAAGGGAGGCTGCGGCGGATGACCGGGAAGAAGACGGCGGGCGCACATCAGGATGCCGTTGCGTCGATCATCGGGGACTGGGCGCGAGAGCGCCCCGAACTGGACACATCGCCGCTCGAGGTCCTTGCCCGGTTGCACCGGACCTTCCTCAGATACAGCACCCGGCTGACCGGCGCCATCGACCGGCACGGACTGTCGGTGGCGGGATTCGACGTACTGACCGCGCTGCGCAGGGCCGGTGCGCCCTACCGGCTGACGGCGGGCCAGCTCGCCGACTCGGGTCTGGTCTCGTCCGCCGGAGTGACCCTGCGCATAGACAGGCTGGAGAAGGACGGTCTGATCGTCCGCGAACGGGACGCCGAGGACCGGCGGGTCGTCTATTCGCGCCTGACCGACGCCGGACTCGCGAAGGTCGACGAGGTGTTCGCCGAGCATCTCGACAACGAACGGCGGATGCTCGGCGGACTCACCCCGGCCGAGTGCCGTCAGATGGCGCGGCTGCTGTCCCGGCTCGAACGGTCCATCACCGAGTCGGACGAGGACACGGCGGGCCCCGACGGCGCCGGGGGCTGAACCCGCCGCCGCGGCGGAAACCGGCCGCCGCACACCGGCGGCGCCGTCCCGGGCGGCCGCACGACGGTCACTGCCGGCCCGGGACGCGGGGCCGAGCTGCCTGACCGGTGCGCCGGCCGGCCGGCACGGGACCTCCGGCGGCGGACGGTCACCGTGTCTGGGCCAGCGCCGCCGCCTGGGCCTCGGCCTCCGTGCGGTAGAGCCGGCGCAACCGGACCACCCCGAGGTCGTGCTGGTACAGATTCTCGTGCTGGTCCGCATCGGCAGGCATGGCCTCCAGCATCACCCGGTCCTGTTCGAGCACCTCCCAGTGGCGCTTCTCGATCAGCGTCCGGTAGAGGAAGCGCCAGCTGTCCCGCTGCCAGCCCTGGACGTTGCGGTAGCGCCAGAAGAAGACACCCGTACGGCTCTCGTCCACCGGGCAGACCATGCCGACGATGCCGAACGGGCCGCCGGGGCCCGCCGACGGCGGGTAGGGGATGGACAGATCCACCCAGTCGACGCCGGTGCGGCACAGCTCGACCCAGTCGAAGTTCACGCCCCGCTGGTCGGTCTTCTCGAAGAAGTATCCGCGGCCGGTCTCCCGGATACGGAACTTCGCCGTGGTGTCCCCGTCGTACATGGTGTGCGACTCGTGGTGCAGGAACGCGCCGTGCATGGGGTCGAGCAGATTCTCCACCGCGTAGCGCCACGGACCGTTCCACTCGGCGTAGCAGAGGATCGCGTCGGTGCCGGGGTCCGTGAGGGGCTCGGGCAGGGTCAGCGGCGCCGGGTCGGGGTGCTGCTCGTCGCCGAAGTAGGCGAGGACCGCTCCGCCCACCTCCCGCACCGGCAGACTCCTGACCAGCTTCTTGCCCTCCAGATTGCATCCCGGCAGACCGGGCACCGAGGAGACGGTGCCGTCCGTCCGGACCTCGACACCGTGGTACCAGCAGGCCACCCGGTCGCCGAGGTGCTTGCCGAGCGAGAGGGGCGCCCCGCGGTGCGGGCAGCGGTCGGCGAGCATGCTCAGTGTGGAGTCCGAGCGCCGGAACAGCAGCCACTGCTCGCCGAGGACGGTGACCTTGCGCATGGCGCCCGGCGCCACGAAGTGAGACGGCACGACGGGATGCCACTGGTTGCGCAGCCCGGTCGCGTAGATGTGGTCGGCGGCAGGAGTCGTCATGTCACGCTCCCAGACGGTGGATCTCGGCACGGAAGGACTCCTCGGTCCACGGGGAGCCGTCCGGAGCATGGACCTGACGGGTATTCAGGCCTGATACCACATCGGTCAGTTCGTGGCCGTCCTTGGTGAAGACCTCTTCGAGTGTCGATGCGAGCTGGTATTCGTACGGCGTTGGCTCGTGGGTGCGTGACTGATGCACGTCCAGATAGGGCCAGTCGGTGGACACGGTGCCTCCAGAAGGGTTCAGAGATCGAGGACGAGGCGGCCGGACGCACAACGCGACACACAGATCATCATGGTCGTGTTCGAGCTGTGCTCGGCCTCGCTGAGGACGTAGTCGCGGTGATCGGGAACGCCGTCGAGCACCCGGGTCTCGCAGGTGCCGCAGATGCCGTCGCGGCAGGAACTTCCGACGCCGATCCCCGCGGCCTCGGCGGCCGCCAGGACGGAGGTGTCGCTCCCGACGGTCAGGGTCACCCCGGAGGCACGGCACTCGACCTCGAAGGAGGCGTCCGCGCCGGTGCGTTCGGTGACCGGGGCGGCGAAGCGCTCCACATGCAGAAGCCCGGCGGGACAACGGGCCTCCACCGCGGCGAGCAGCGGCTCGGGACCGCAGCAGTAGACCAGGGTGCCGGGTCCGGCACCGTCCAGCGCCTTCTCCAGGTCGATGTGGCCCAGCTCGTCCTGCGGATGGAACACCACGTCGCCGCCGGTCAGTGCGGCCAGTTCGGAGCCGAATGCCATGGACGCCCGGGAGCGCCCGCCGTGCACCAGCGTGTAGGGGATGCCGCGGCGGCCGGCCTCGCGGGCCATGGCCAGGATCGGGGTGATCCCGATCCCGCCCGCGATGAAGACGTAGCGGGCCGCGTCCAGCAGCTCGAAGCGGTTGCGCGGGCCGACGGCGGTGACCGTCAGGCCGGGCCGCAGCTGGGTGTGCACATACCGTGAACCGCCGCGCGACGACGGCTCGTTGAGGACACCGATCCGGTAGGAGGCCGGGTCGTGGGGGTCCCCGCACAGCGAGTACTGGCGGGTACGGCCGCCGACCTCCAGATCGAGATGGGCGCCTGGCTCCCAGCCGGGCAGCGGTTTGCCTTCCGGGTGGACGAGCTCGACGGCGAGAACACCTTCGGCCTCCCACGTCATGGTGCGTACAAGAAGTTCGAGCCGGAGCTCTCGGGGCGCGTCCATGGCGGCCTCCCTACGCGGTCGGAATCTTGACGGGCGGGGTGAACGGGTTCTTCATCGGGCCGAGCGCGGCCAGATCGACCTCGACCAGCACCGGGCCGCCCGAGGCGATCGCGTGTTCCAGGACGGGCTGTGCGTGCTCCGTTGCCCCGATTCGCGCGTACGGCAGACCGCAGGCCCGTGCCAGCAGCTCGAAGTCGGGCGTGACGAGATCCACCCCTGAGCGGCGACCGCCGTAGCGGTCCTGCATGTTGCGGAGCACGCCGTAACCGCCGTCGTTGAAGACGACCAGCGTCAGGGCGGGCCGTTCCTGGGCGAGAGTGAGGAGTTCACCGAGGTGAACCGCGAGCCCGCCGTCGCCGGCCATTACGACCGTGGGCCCGTCCGGGCGGGCGAGTGAGGCTCCGATGCCCATGCCGAGCCCCTGCCCGATGCCGCCGCCCCGCGGGAATACGTTGTCCCGGGGGTCGTACATCTCGAGCAGCCGGTTGCCCCAGCTGCTCGACGCGATGGTCACGTCACGGGCCACGACCGCGGCACGGGGCAGCGCCGCCCGTATCGCGTCGCAGATCGCGGCCTGCGGCCCTATGGCATCGTGCAGATCCGCCCGTACCTGGGCGCGTACGGCGGCCACCCGGCCGCTCCAGCCGGGCTCGGCCGCCACGGCGTTGGGCAGCAGGGCGTCCAGTACGTCGGGCGCGTGGCCGTGCAGGGCATGGCGTGCCGGGTAGACCCGGCCGGGCGCGTCGGCCGCGATGTCGATCTGGATATGGGCATCGGGGAGCACGAGACCGTAGTCGGCCGTTTCGTTGGAGCGGAAGTGCGTGCCGACCGTCAGCAGGACGTCCGCCTCGGCCAGCAGGGCGCGCCCCCCATCGGTTGTGGCGAAGTTACCGATCACCCGAGGGTGGTCCTCCGGTACCGCACCGCGCCCGGAGTTGGACGTCAGCAGACCGCCGCCCGTCGCGTCGAGCAGGGCGGCGAGCTGCCGCCCGGCACCGTTCGCACCGCCGCCCGCCCAGATCAGCGGGCGCCGGGCGGAGGCCAGCAGCGCGGCGGCGGAGCTGAGCTGGGCCGGGTCGGGAACCGGGTGCGCGGGCCGGGCCGTCTGTGCTCCGCTGTCGGTCTGCGCCGCGTACTGCAGGTTGACGGGCCACTCCACGCTGCCCGGGCCGCCGGGTGCCGTGAGCGCCGCCCGGGCCGCCTCGCGCAGGATCCGGCCTGCGTCGTCGGCCGATGTCACGGTCGCCGCGTACGCCGAGACCGCGCGCAGCATGGCGAGCTGGTCCTTGGTCTCATGGATGAAACCGCGGCCGCTGCCCAGGTAGGCGCTGTCGATCTGCCCGGTGACATGCAGGACAGCTGTCCCCGAGCTGAGCGACTCGACCAGAGAGCCGGCCGCGTTGCCGGCGCCCGTGCCCGTGGAGGTGAGCGCACAGCCGATGGAGCCGCGGGCCCGCCCGTAGGCGTCGGCCGCGTTGACGGCGGTGGCCTCGTGGCGCACGGGCACGAAACGCAGCTCCCGGTCGACGGCCTCGACCAGCGGCAGATTGTGCACACTGACGATGCCGAAGACGGTGTCGATGCCGAGCTCACGCAGGACGGCGACGAGGAGATCGCCTCCGGTGGTGTAACGCATGGTGGGTCTCCTCAGAGGATGGAGCGGCCGACGCCGCCGCAGACGTCGATGCCGGTGCCGGTGATGTACGAGGCGCGGGGGGACAGCAGGGACACCACCGCGTAGGCGACCTCGTCGGCGCGGCCGAGCCTGCCGAGGGCGATTCCGCGCTCGGCGGCGAGCGCCGCCTGCCACTGCTCGTACGGCAGTGCGCTGCCCGACGCGGCGTGGCGGCGAGTCCACTGCCCGGTGTCGATGAGTCCCAGGCAGACCGAGTTGACGCGGATCCCGTCCGCGGCCAGCTCCTGGGACAGCGACTTGGAGAGATTGAGAATCCCGGCGCGGGCCGCACTGGTGGTGATCAGCCGGGGCTCAGGCTGCTTGGCGAGAACCGCGTTGACGTTCACGACCGACGCGACCGCGGACGCGCGGAGGTGTTCGATCCCCGCGTGCAGCGGGTTGAGCACGCCCGCGAACTTCAGCTCCAGCTCGTCGCGCCAGTCATCGGCGGACGAGTCCGCGAAGTTCTTCATCCGTGACTGGCCCGCATTGTTGACCAGCCCGTCCAGTCCGCCGAAGTGCGCGGCGGCCCTGTCGGTGAACCGCCGCACCGCCTCGGCGTCCCGGACGTCGCAGAGGCCGGTCAGCAGCCGGTCGGAGCCGGCGCCGAGACCTGCGGCGGCCCGGGCGAGCCGGTCCGCGTCCCGGCCGCAGGTGGCGACCAGCGCGCCTTCGTCGAGCAGGGCGCGGACCGTGGCCAGGCCGACGCCCGAGCTTCCACCGGTCACCAGTACGGTGCGGTCGGCGAGGCCCAGATCCATATCAGGTACTCCGTGGTCAGTTCATCGTGAAGCCGCCGTTGACGGCGATCACTTGTCCGGTGAGATAACGGGACTCCTCGCTCAGCAGGAACGCGACGAGTCCCAGAAGGTCGTCCGGTTGCTGGGGACGGGAGATGGCCCGGTTGCTGCGGTAGAGCTGATGCCGATCGGCGGGTACGGACTCGGTCGCCTCGCCCTCGGTGATCCCGGGCGCCACCGCGTTGACGGTGATGCCGCGGTCGCCGAGCTCCCTGGCCATGGCCCGGGTGAGGGCGATGACGGCGCCCTTCGACGTGACGTAGTGGGCGAGCCGGGGCGAACCGTAGAGGGCGGCGTCCGACGCGAGGTGGACGATGCGTCCGCCGCCGTGGTCCAGCAGCTGGGGCAGCAGGGCCCGGGAGACCAGCCACGGCGAGCGGGCGTTGACCGCCATGAGGCGGTCCCACTCGGCCACCGTGATGTCCTGGAACTCCTTGCCGCCCACGCCGTTGGCGAGCGCGGCGTTGTTGACGAGTCCGTGCAGCGGACCGAGTTCCGCGACCCGCGCCGCCAGGGCGTCGACCGAGGCGGGCTCGGCCACGTCGCAGCGGACGAAGTGGGCGTCGATGCCGGCGGCACACAGCTCCCCGGTCGCCGACTCACCGCGCTCCGTGTCCACTTCGGCCAGCACGACCCGGAACCCGTCGGTGCCCGCCCGGCGGGCCATGGCCAGTCCCAGGCCACGGCCGGCGCCGGTGATGACGACAGTCGGCATCAGTCGCGGGTCACGCCGTGCATCGGCGAGTGCTCGGGGTAGGTCGGGACCTGCGGCTTGCGGGTGCCGATCACGACACAGAACAGGGCGTCGGTGTCGCCCTCGTTCTTCAGTGAACGGGCCACACCGGCCGGCACCACGATCATGTCGCGGTAACCGAGGGTCCGGTACTCGGACTCACCGTCACCCCGGTGGATGCCGACGCGGACCTGACCCTCCAGGACGAAGAACGCCTCCTCGACGTCGTGGTGCGTGTGCTCGGGCCCCTCGGCCCCCGGCGGCAGCAGCATGTTCGAGAAGGTGAAGCCGCCGGACGGCAGGATGCGGCTGTCGCCGTCGTGATTGCCGGTGGCCCCGGAGCCGACGTAGCGGATCTGGGCGCGGCGGTACTGCTCGCCGGCCTTCGCCTGGAACGCGAGAGTGTCCCAGTCGGGCTCGCGGGAGTCCTTCGTCGCGATCAGCGCGTCGGTGTACCGGGCGAGATCCCCGCCGTTGTCGTAGTCGGTGGTGCTGACAGGCATGATGTGCTCCTTATGGTGCGGGGCTGATCGGCCGCTCAGGGATCCGAGCGGTGATACGGAGGTGGGAGAGGGCCCAGGCGTTGAAGGCCTCGGGCTGCTCCTGGTTCGCCAGATGACCGGCGTCCTTGACGATCACGTAGGCGGACGTGTGGAGGGAGCCGGCGATGACCTGGCTCGCCCCGGGGCCGGTAACCGTGTCCTGGTCGCCGCAGAGGACGAGAGCGGGCGCCGTGACACCGGTGAGTTCGGCCCGGAGATCCGCTGCGGCCATCGATTCGGCCGCCCAGCCGTATCCGGGCAGCCGGACGGAGCCGGCCATGGTGTCGACGACCCTTCGCACCAGTGCGACGGGCGCCGCGGCGGAGACCAGCCGGGGACCGCGCCGCTCGGCGAAGGCCCGCGGGCCGGACTCGGCCAGTTCCGCGGCCCGCTGCCGCATCGCGCCGGCCTTCGCCGGATCCGTTCCGGAACCCGCACTGGAGTCGGCGATGATCAGGGAGTCGACGAGTCCCGGGTGGCGGGAGGCGAGCCGCAGAGCGATCACTCCGCCCCAGGACACGCCCAGCACATGGGCGCGTCCACCGTGTTCCGCGATGAGCGCCGCAGCGGTGTCCGCGTAGTCGTCCAGCGTCAACGCGCCCTGCGGGTCGGCGGACCGGGCGTATCCGGGAGCGTCCCAGGCCAGGACCCTCAGGTACGCCGACAGCTCGGCGAGCTGCGGTGCGAAGGCGGCGGACGACGAGCCGATGCCGTGCAGGCACAGCAGCAGCGGCCCTTCTGCCCCCGCCTGCTCCACATGCACTCCGGCGGTCACAGGATCTGTCCCGTCCGCCCGGCGATCGCACCCAGGCTGCGCAGTACGGCGTACGGCACGACCTGGCTGGTCGCGGGGTTGACGGGGTCGGGGAGATGCGCGGCCTCGAAGCGGTAGCTGCCGTGCGGGCCCGCCGCCTCGATGACATGGCGGGTGCGGTGTGCACCGGGGTCGGCGACAACCCGCACCCGCACGGCGTCCAGGTCTCCGACGGCCAGGGCCACGGACGCCGCCACGTTGGTGGACTTCGGGAACTTCACCGGGATGTCGCGGGCGGTGCCCGACAGGACCTCGACGGGACCGGTCGCCGTCCGCAGACGGGCCAGCAACGCCTCGTCCATCCATGGCTGTTCGAGGGTGGACGGCAGTTTGGTCGTGGTCAGCCGTACGTCGTGCAGCGGTCCGAGGCGGCAGACCGCCTGGAGCAGATCGAGACCTCCGACGGCGCCGGAGGTGAAGTACACCCGGCCGGGCCCCGCGCTCAGCAGCCGCTTCTTCAGCTCCTCGTCGGTGAGCGCGCCGGTCGATGCGATCAGCAGGTCGGTGCCGGAACGCAGGATGCGCTCCGCCCATTCCCGTACGACACCCTGGCCCGCGGCCTCGACGATCAAGTCGCAGCACTCCAGCGCCTCTTCGAAGGTGAGCTGCGGGGCGGGCGCCGTGCCCAGCGCGCGGTTGTCCACGACACAGACGAGTTCGGCGCCTTCGACGGCGCCTCCGGCGAGGGCGGAGCCCACCACGCGGCCGATGGCGCCCCAGCCGACGAGTCCCACCTTGAGAGTCATGCGGAAACCTCCTCGGAGGAGAGGGAGCAGGGGCCGGCGGTGGTCAGGGGGCCGGGGTCCGGGGAGCCCGCCATGCTGCGGCGGATCTCCGGCGAGGGCGGCCCGGCGGTGCCCCAGAGGTCGGAGAGTTCGGGACTGCGGCGCCACACCCGGGCGATCCAGGTGTCCTCGACGATCTGTGCGACCTCCGATGTGTATTCGCAGACGAGCCCGGACGGGTCGGTGAAGTACGAGAAGGTGTTGTCACCCGGACCGTGCCGGCCCGGTCCCCACTGCGGAGTGATGCCGTGGTGTCGCAGACGTCCCAGCCCCCTCATGAAGTGGTCGACCGAACTCATCTCGTACGCGACGTGGTTGATCGAGGCCCACTCGGCCTGGTTGAAGGCGATGCAGTGGTGGTCGGAGTTGCAGCGCAGGAACGCCATCTGGTGCTCGGACCAGTCGGAGACCCGCAGGCCCAGCACGTCGCGGTAGAAGGCGACGGACGCGTCGATGTCCGCGGTGTTGAGCACGGCATGCGTGACGCCGACCGGCACCGCTTCGTCCCGGCCGCGCGGCGCCACCGCATCGACCTGTGCGCTGATCTCGATCAGCCGCTGCTCGGGGTCGGTGAAGCGCAGACCGTAGCCGCCGCCCACCTGGTCGAGCGGCCCCGGCCCCGAGAGGGGTGTGATGCCGTGGGCCGGCAGCCGCCGGGCAGCCTCGTCGACCTCGGCCGGCGTCGCGACGGCGAACGCGATACGGCCGAGCCCGGTGCGGTCGGCGCGGGTGAGATGCAGGACGTGATGTTCCGCGCCGCTGCCGCGCAGCCAGCGCGCGCCGCCGTCGGACTCGACGGACTCCAGGCCCCAGACCTCCTGATAGAAGTCGGCGGCCTCGCTGAATGCGGGGGTGAGCAGCTCGACGTGGCGAAGGGAACGCAGCCGGGCTATGGGCGGTTGAAGCATGGCAGTCTCCAGACAGGCGTACGGGCGTGCGCGGCTAGTTGGCCCAGGGGAGCGGAGCGTCCGATGTGCCCCAGTAGAGGGACTTCTGGCGCTGATAGGCGCGGATGCCGTCGCGGCTCTTCTCCCGGCCGAGACCGCTGTCCTTCAGGCCGCCGAAAGGAGTGGTGATGCTGAACTGCTTGTAGGTGTTGATCCAGACGGTGCCCGCATCGATCCGGCGGGCGATCCGCCAGGCGGCCCGGTGGTCACGGGTCCAGATGCCGCAGGCCAGTCCGTACACCGAGTCGTTGGCCTGCCGTACGAGGTCCTCCTCGCCGTCGAAATCCAGCGCGACGAGCACCGGACCGAAGATCTCCTCCTGGCAGGTGAGCGAGGTGTTGTCGAGCCCCGCGAGCACGGTCGGCAGGTAGTAGGCGCCGTCGCGGTAGGCATCCCCTGGCGGCACCGAACCCCCGCAGAGCACGCGTGCACCCTCGCCGCGCGCCCGTTCCACATGGGCGGCGACGGAGTCCCGGTGCTTGTGGTGCACGAGTGGTGCCACCTGGGTGTCCGGAGCCGTGCCGGGACCGACCCGCAGCTCTTCCACCCGTTCGACGAGCCGGCCGACGAACGAGTCGTACAGTTCGCGGGCCACGAAGAGCCGTGAACCGGCGACGCAGGACTGGCCGCTGGACGAGAAGATGCCGAACATCACTCCGGCCAGGGCCTGTTCGATGTCGGCGTCGGCGAGCACGATCGTCGGGGACTTGCCCCCGAGCTCCAGCGACACCGGCATGAGCTTCTCCGCCGCGGCATGCGCGATGGTCCGTCCGGTGTCCGTGCCGCCGGTGAAGGTGACCTTGCCGGTGAGCGGATGGCGCACGATGGCGTCCCCCACGACGCTGCCGCGCCCCGGCAGCACCGACAGCAGCCCTGCGGGCAGGCCGAGTTCGCCGATGGCCCGGGTGATCAGACGGCCCAGTGCGAGGGAGACCAGCGGGGTCCACTCGGCGGGCTTGAGCAGCACCGCGTTGCCGCCGGCGAGCGCGGGGGCGAGCTTCTGCGCATCGCTGGCGACGGGGGAGTTCCAGGGGTTGATCGCGCCGACCACACCGATGGGTTCGTACCGGCTCATGGTGACGTAGTCGCCGCGTGAGGGGGTGATCGCCTCTTCGGCGGTCTCGAGTGCGGCCGCCGTGTAGCGGAAGGTCCCGGCGGCGCTGGCCACCAGGGCGCGCGTCTCGGTGAGGGCCTTGCCGGTGTCGGCGGTCTGGAGGGCGGCCAGGTGTTCGGCCGATTCGTCGATCAGATCGGCTGTCCGGTGCAGGAGCCGGGCGCGCAGGTGCGGAAGGAGCGACCGCCAGGCGGGATCCGCCGCGGCGCGGGCCGCTCCCTCGGCTGCCTCGTCGACCTCTGCCACGGACACGGCGTGCACGGTGGCCAGCACCAAGCCGGTGGCGGGGTCGACGGTCTCGGCCGGAGCGCCGGCACCGCGGCGCCACTGGCCGGCAATGAGTGCTTCGTCGGGCACAGCGGCGGCTGGGGACCGGAGCATGCGGGAGCCTCCTTGCGGGGCCGGATTTGAGTGAGTGCTAGAAATCTAAGGGCTTAACTAATTTAGCGCAAGGTCCAACCGGATGATGATTTCCCAGTGGAGGCTCTTGACGTACGCCGGTAGTCAAGCGATACAACTTAAGCCCTAAGAGACTTACGCCTAACGCGCTTCATCGGCAGGGTGTCCCCGAACCCTGTGGAACGACGCGTTCCGCCCCCAGCGCTCGCCCTCGTCCCCTCATCCGCGGAGTCGGAGGACCCTGCATGACGATCGACGCTTCCCCCGACCTTGCCCTCCGGGCGGCGATTGCCGCCCGCTTCGAACGGCTGCCCATGAGCCGCTGGCATGTCACCGTGCGGCTCATCGTGGGCGCCGTGACCTTCTTCGAGGCATTCGACCAGCTCCTGATCGCCTACGCCCTGCCGCAGATGCGCGACGAGTGGCATCTGACCACGTCGGCCACCACCTGGCTGCTCACCGTCGGATCGATCGGCATGCTCGCCGGTGCGCTGCTCTCCGGCCGGCTCGCCGACCGGATCGGCCGGGTCAAGGTCATCGTCCTGTGCGTGGGACTCTCCAGCCTCGCCAATCTGGCCCTGGCCGCCACCACGTCACCGGACTCCTTCATGGCCGTCCGCTTCGTTCAGGGCCTGGCCATCGGAGGCGAGGTTCCGGTGGCCGCCACTTTCATCGCCGAGATCACCCGTAGCCACCGCCGCGGCCGTTTCGTCCTGCTGTACGAGCTGGTCTTCCCCGCGGGGCTCACCGTGGGCGCGCTGGTCGCCGCCTGGGTCGTGCCTCTGCTCGGCTGGCGCTGGATGTACGTCATCGCAGCCGTGCCCGGCGTGCTCTGCGTCCTGGTCCAGCGGGCCGTGCCGGAATCGCCGCGCTGGCTCGCCGAGCACGGCAGGGACGAGGAGGCCGCCGCCGTGATGTCGAGGATCGAGGCCGAGGTGGGACGGGCCACCGGTGAGCCGCTTCCTCCGGTACCCGCCACGCCCCCCGTCGGCCCCGGCCGCCCGGCTGGACCCTCCGGGCAGGCCGCCGACGGCCTGCGGGGGCTCTTCACCGGCCGCTACCGCCGTCGCACCCTGGTGATCGGCGCTCTCTGGTTCACGGGTTACTTCGTCAACTACGGCATCACCTCATGGCTGCCGACGATCTACCGCAACCGCTACGACCTGACGCTCTCCGACGCGCTGCTCTGTTCGACGGTGACATCCTGTGCCGGTCTCCTCGGCTGTCTGGCCGTCGCGCTGACCGTGGACCGCGCCGGACGCAGGCGGGTCATCACCGTCTCCCTCACCGGGTCCGCCGTCGTCCTGTTCGTTCTCGCCTGCCTCGGCGCGCACACCCCGGCCCAGGTGCTGGTGTGGACCTCCCTCGCGGCGGTCTTCCTCTTCGGATCCAATATCTGCCTGTACCTGTACACACCGGAGCTCTTCCCGACCAGGATGCGGGCCCTGGGCAGCAGTGTCGGCGGCGCGCTGAACCGTCTCGGGGTCATCCTGGGACCGATCGTCGTCGGCATGGTGTACGCGGGCGGCCGCGTCTCCCTCGTGTTCGCGGTGCTCGGCGCGGTCGCTCTGGCGGGTGCCGTCGTCGCCGTGTTCGGCGCGGACGAGACAGCGGGCCGGGCCCTGGAAGAGGTCTCACCCTGATGGTGGCCCGTCCGGTGCGGGCGGACCGGAAAAGGGGTGCGGGGCGGCCTTCCCCCGGAAGGCCGCCCCGCACCCCTGCGGTGCTCAGTTCCTGCCGAGCAGGTCCTCGACCTCGGACCGCACCTCGTCCGTCGCCAGTCCGCGGATCGTCAGCGTGGTACGGCGGCGCAGTACGTCGTCGGCGGTCTCCGCCCACTCGTGGTCGCGGGCGTAGACGACCTGCGCCCAGATCTCCGGGGCATCCGGGTGGATGCGCCGGGACAGCGCCGGGTCCTCGTTCGCGAGCCGGGCGATGTCGAAGGCGAGCGAACCGTAGTGCGTGGCCAGGTGCCGCGCGGTGTCGGCCGCCATCTCCGGTCCCTGCGTGCCGCCGTCCGCCAGCAGCCGGTGCGCGACCGCGTTCGGGTTGGCGATGCCGGGCAGCGGCTGCTTCTTGGGCAGACGCGAGATCGGCTCCATGTCCTCGCCCAGCGGGTGTCCCGGCAGGTCGGCGAGCTTGTTCATCACCGTGCGGCCGATGTGCCGGAACGTCGTCCACTTGCCGCCGGCCACCGACAGCATGCCGCCGCGTCCCTCGGTGACGACCGTCTCCCGCTTCGCCTTCGAGGTGTCGCCCGGTCCCCCAGGCAGCACCCGCAGACCCGCGAACGAGTAGGTGATCAGATCACGCGAGAGCTGCTGGTCGCGGACCGAGAACGCGGCCTCGTCCAGGATCTGGGCGATGTCCTTCTCGGTGACCCGGACATCGGCCGGGTCACCCTCGTATTCCTCGTCGGTGGTACCGAGCAGCAGCTGGTCCTCCCAGGGGAGGGCGAAGGTGATCCGGTACTTGTCGATCGGCGTCGCCAGCGCGGCCCGCCAGGGGGAGGTGCGCTTCAGCACCAGATGCGCGCCCTTGGAGAGGCGGATGGAAGGAGCCGCCTCCGGGTCCTCCAGCTTGCGCAGATGGTCGACCCACGGCCCGGTGGCGTTCAGTACCAGCCGGGCGCTCACACCGAACTCTTCTCCGTCGAGACGGTCCTTGAGCTCGGCGCCGGTCACCCTGCCCCGGGTGAAGCGGAGGCCGGTGACCTCCGCGTGGTTGAGCACGGTGGCGCCGGATTCGACGGCGGCACGCACCGTCATCAGAGCCATCCGCGCGTCGTTCATCTGGTCGTCGCCGTAGACGGCGACGGCCTTCAGGTTGTCCGTACGAAGCTCGGGAACATCACGCTGCGCCCGGGACGGGGATATGACGTGGCCGACCCCGTCACCGAAGGCGGAGAGCGCCGAATAGGCGAAAACACCCGCGCCGAGCTTGGCCGCACCGTGCGGCCCGCCCTTGTACACCGGCAGATAGAAGGTGAGCGGATTGGCCAGGTGGGGGGCGACGTCACGGGAGACAGCGCGGCGCTCGAAGTGATTCTCGGCGACCAGCTTCACCGCACCGGTCTGGAGGTAGCGCAGTCCGCCGTGGAGCAGCTTGGACGAGGCGGATGAGGTGGCGCCGGCGAAGTCGCCGGCATCCACCAGGGCCACCCGCAGCCCGGACTGCGCCGCATGCCAGGCGGTGGAGATGCCCAGGATGCCGCCGCCGATCACCAGGAGGTCGTACGTCGCCTTGGAGAGCTGCTCCCGAGTCTCGGCTCGGCTCGGAAGGGAGCCGGAGGCCGGGTGCGTCCCGAGTGCCGGGACGCTCTGCAGGGTGGTCATGTTTTTTACTCCTCGTCCTCGAGCCAGTCCATGGTCCGCTGTACGGCCTTGAGCCAGCTCTTGTACTCGCGGTCACGGACGTCTGCGTCCATGTGCGGTGTCCACTCGGCGGCCCTGCGCCAGTTGGCGCGCAGGGCGTCGGTGTCCGGCCAGAAGCCGACGGCGAGTCCGGCGGCGTAGGCAGCGCCGAGGCAGGTCGTCTCGGCCACCATCGGGCGCACCACCGGTGCGTCCAGGAAGTCGGAGAGCGTCTGCATCAGCAGGTTGTTGGAGGTCATTCCGCCGTCGACCTTGAGCGCGGTCAGCTCGACGCCGGAGTCCTTGGTCATCGCGTCGCTGATCTCGCGGGTCTGCCAGGCGGTCGCCTCGAGCACAGCCCTGGCGATGTGCGCCTTGGTGACATAGCGGGTCAGACCCGCGATCACGCCGCGGGCGTCCGGGCGCCAGTACGGGGCGAAGAGACCGGAGAAGGCGGGGACGAAGTACGCGCCGCCGTTGTCCTCCACCGAGGAGGCCAGCGTCTCGACCTCGGCCGCGCTGTTGATGATTCCCATCTGGTCGCGCAGCCACTGGACGAGCGAACCGGTGACGGCGATCGACCCCTCGAGCGCGTACACCGCCTTCTGGTCGCCGATCCGGTAGCCGACCGTGGTGAGCAGCCCGTTGTACGAGTTGACGGGCGTGTCGCCGGTGTTCATCAGCATGAAGGTGCCGGTGCCGTACGTCGACTTGGCCTCGCCCTCGGAGAAACAGGTCTGGCCGAACAGCGCCGCCTGCTGGTCGCCGAGCGCGGAGGCGACGGGCACACCCGCCAGCGCACCGCTCGCGGCCGTTCCGTACACCTCGGCGGATGAGCGGATCTCGGGCAGCACGGCCGCCGGGATGCCGATGGAGGCGAGGATCTTCTCGTCCCACTCCATGCGGTGCAGGTTCATCAGCAGCGTGCGGGACGCGTTGGTGACGTCGGTGACGTGGACGCCGCCGTTCACACCGCCCGTCAGGTTCCAGATGACCCAGGAGTCCATGGTGCCGAAGAGGATGTCGCCGGCCTCGGCGCGCTCACGCAGGCCATCGACGTTGTCCAGCAGCCAGCGGATCTTCGGCCCGGCGAAGTACGAGGCCAGCGGCAGGCCGGTCTCGCGGCGGAAGCGGTCCTGGCCGACGTTGCGGCCGAGCTCCCGGCAGAGGGCGTCGGTGCGGGTGTCCTGCCAGACGATGGCGTTGTGGACCGGCTTGCCTGTGGTCCTGTCCCAGAGCAGCGTGGTCTCGCGCTGGTTGGTGATGCCGATCGCCTTGACGTCGGCGGCGGTGATGCCGGCCTTCTCGACCGCACTGTCCACGACCTG
This sequence comes from Streptomyces sp. NBC_00344, assembly GCF_036088315.1. Classification (NCBI taxonomy): domain Bacteria; kingdom Bacillati; phylum Actinomycetota; class Actinomycetes; order Kitasatosporales; family Streptomycetaceae; genus Streptomyces; species Streptomyces sp. NBC_00344. The sequence goes on from NZ_CP107996.1 coordinate 5,753,860, forward strand.
CTGGACGTTGGTCCAGATCTCGGCCGCGTTGTGCTCGACCCAGCCGGGCTTCGGGAAGATCTGCTCGTGTTCCTTCTGGTCGACGGAGACGATCCTGCCGTCCTTGTCGAACACGATGCAGCGGCTGGAGGTGGTGCCCTGGTCGATGGCCGCGATGAACGGCCCCGTGGTGTGAGCGTCAGTGGTCACGGTGTGCTCCGAAAGTCCGAAGGGGAGTGGTCGTCAGTACCGGTTCTCGGCTGGGGGCTCACGTGAACGCGAGGTTGTAGAGACCGCCCGCGAGAGCGCCGCCTATCAACGGTCCTGCCACGGGTATCCATGCGTAGCTCCAGTCCGAGCCGCCCTTGTTGGGCAGAGGCAGCAGCGCGTGCACAATGCGCGGACCCAGGTCACGGACCGGGTTGATGGCGTAGCCGGTCGGCCCGCCGAGCGACAGGCCGATGGAGACGACGACCAGCGCGGTGATCAGCGCGCCGAGCGCGCCCAGGCCGTTGCCCTTGTCGTTCAGGCCCTGGGTGAGGATCGCCAGTACCAGTACGGCGGTACCGATGATCTCCGTAGCCATATTCTGCACCGCGTTGCGGATCTCCGGCGCGGTGAAGAAGACACCGCCGACCGGGCCGGGCCCCACTGGCCCCGCTGTGGCCTTGAGCTCCGGGCCGGACACGTGCTTCTCAACGAGTTCCGGGTCGGTCAGATGGGCCTGGAAGTGTCCGTAGTAGGCGACCCACACGAGGACCGCGCCGATCATGGCGCCGAACAGCTGGGAGACGAGATACAGGGGCACATCGCTCCACGGGGTGCCGCCCTCTATGGCGAGCCCTATGGTGACCGCCGGGTTGAGGTGGGCGCCCGAGACGCTGCCGGCGATGTACGCAGCCGTGAGCACCGCGAAACCCCACCCGAACGTGATGGCGAGCCATCCCGCGTCCTTGGCCTTCGAGCGCTTGAGTGTTACTGCGGCGCACACGCCGGCGCCGAGCAGTACGAGCACGGCGGTACCTATGGTCTCGCCGATGAAGATGTCGGAGCTGGACACCCGCGACTCCTTTGTCCTTCGTCCAGGGGAAGCCGGACGCCGGGTTTCCTCCGGTCGTCCGCGCCCTCAGGTGAGGGCGTTAGCGGCCCTTGGCGCTGTCACACTCTAACGCTTATTTCCGGTAGGTGTTCGACAATGCCGACCGATGAACGGCAGTTTTGTCCGACGGTCGATAAACGTCAAGAGTCTGCGCCCGGAAACTCGGTCACGGTTCGTACCTGCCGTGCCGGGGGTGGTGCGCGGCCTGCCTCAGAAGCGGCTGGCGCCCAGGTCCCGCGAGACGGAACGGGCGCAGTCGCGCACCGCCGCGACCAGCTCGGAGCGCAGTTCGCCCTCCTGGCAGACCCGTTCCACGGCTCCGGTGACGGCGACGGCGCCGACGGGCATCCGGCGGCGGTCGTGGATGGGAGCGGCCACCGATGCCACACCCTCCCAGGTCTCCTCGACGTCGGCGGCCCAGCCGCGCGCCCTGGTCATGTCGAGCAGGGACTCGAACGCGTCCAGTTCGCTGACGGTGCGCGTGGTGAAGGTCTTGCGCTCGGTCTCGAGGGCCTCGCTGTGCGCCACCGGGTCGAAGGCCGAGAGCACCTTGCCCAGTGCGCTGGAGTGCAGCGGCTGCATGGCCCCGACCTCCAGCACCTGCCGGCTGTCGTCCGGCCGGAAGACATGGTGGACGATCAGGACGCCGTGCTGGTGCAGCACGCCCAGATAGACGCTCTCCCCGCTGGAGCGGGCCAGGTCGTCGGTCCAGACGAGGGCGCGCGCCCGGAGCTCGTGCACATCGAGATAGCTGTTGCCGAGCCGGAGCAGTTCGGCGCCCAGCTGGTAGCGGCCGGATGCCGCGTCCTGTTCGACGAAGCCCTCGTGCTGAAGGGTGCGCAGGATGCCGTGGGCCGTGCCCTTGGCCAGGTCGAGTGAGGAGGCGATGTCGGAAAGGCCGAGCCGTCGCTCGCCGCCCGCGAGCAGCCTCAGCATCGCAGCCGCCCGTTCCAGGGACTGAATGTTCTTAGCCATCGCCCGGCCACCCTCCACTCTGTTCGGCAATGCTGAACACTATCGGCCGATGCCGACCAGTGTCACCCGGAGTGGGGCACATGGATACCCGGGGGGACCGGCTGCCCTCCGGATCCGAGGCAGCCGTCCGCCCCGTGGGACGCCGCGCCGTCGGCACGCCGTCCCCGTTACCCTGGCCGGGTGCGTCATCCTGCCGGAGGGCGCAAAGCCGACAGCCGTCGCATCCCAGGGAGTACATTCCATGGCCTCGTTGCCGACCCCTTCCCCTGACAGCCGGACCCGAGTGGACGCACTCCGTGAGGCGCTCGCCACCCGAGTGGTGGTGGCGGACGGCGCCATGGGCACCATGCTCCAGGCGCAGGATCCCACCCTCGAGGACTTCCAGAACCTCGAAGGCTGCAACGAGATCCTCAATGTGACCAGGCCGGACATCGTCCGTTCGGTCCATCAGGAGTACTTCGCCGTCGGCGTCGACTGTGTGGAGACGAACACCTTCGGCGCGAACCTTGCGGCGCTGGGCGAGTACGACATCCCCGACCGTGTCTTCGAGCTCTCCGAGTCCGGTGCGCGCATCGCCCGCGAGGTCGCCGACGAGTTCACCGCCTCGACCGGACAGCAGCGCTGGGTGCTCGGCTCGATGGGCCCCGGCACCAAGCTGCCGACGCTGGGCCACGCCCCGTACGACAAGCTCCGGGACGCCTACCAGCAGAACGCCGAAGGCATGATCGCGGGCGGCGCCGACGCGTTGCTCGTCGAGACCACCCAGGACCTGCTCCAGACCAAGGCCTCCGTCATCGGCGCCCGCCGCGCCCTGGAGGCCACCGGCGCGAACCTCCCGCTGATCTGCTCGGTCACCGTGGAGACCACCGGCACCATGCTGCTCGGCTCCGAGATCGGTGCGGCGCTCACCGCGCTGGAACCGCTGGGCATCGACATGATCGGGCTGAACTGCGCGACAGGTCCCGCCGAGATGAGTGAGCACCTGCGCTACCTCGCCCGGCACTCCCGCGTCCCGATCTCCTGCATGCCCAATGCCGGCCTGCCGGTGCTCGGCAAGAACGGCGCGCACTACCCGCTCTCCCCGGAGCAGCTGGCCGACGCCCAGGAGACCTTCGTCCGCGAGTACGGGCTGTCCCTGGTCGGCGGATGCTGCGGCACCACGCCCGAGCATCTGCGCCAGGTCGTCGAGCGGGTACGGGACACCGTCCCCACCGTGCGTGAACCACGCCCCGAGCCGGGAGCCGCGTCGCTCTACCAGAGCGTGGCCTTCCGCCAGGACACCTCGTATCTCGCGATCGGCGAGCGGACGAACGCCAACGGGTCCAAGAAGTTCCGCGAGGCCATGCTGGACGGCCGCTGGGACGACTGCGTGGAGATGGCCCGTGACCAGATCCGCGAAGGCGCGCACCTGCTCGACCTCTGCGTCGACTACGTCGGCCGCGACGGTGTCGCGGACATGTCGGAACTGGCCGGCCGCTTCGCGACCGCGTCGACCCTGCCGATCGTGCTGGACTCCACGGAGGTGCCCGTACTGCGGGCCGGCCTGGAGAAGCTCGGCGGCCGGGCCGTTCTCAACTCGGTCAACTACGAGGACGGCGACGGACCGGAGTCGCGCTTCGCCAAGGTCACCGCGCTGGCCGTCGAGCACGGCGCCGCGCTGATCGCGCTGACCATCGACGAGGAGGGCCAGGCCCGTACCGTCGAGCACAAGGTCGCCGTCGCCGAGCGGCTCATCGAGGACCTCACGGCCAACTGGGGTGTGCGCGAGCCCGACATCCTCATCGACACCCTGACCTTCACCATCTGCACCGGTCAGGAGGAGTCCCGGGGAGATGGCGCCGCCACCATCGGGGCCATCCGCGAACTCAAGCGCCGCCACCCGGACGTCCAGACGACGCTGGGCCTCTCCAACATCTCCTTCGGACTCAATCCGGCGGCCCGGGTCGTACTCAACTCCGTCTTCCTGGACGAATGCGTCAAGGCAGGCCTCGACTCCGCGATCGTGCACGCAAGCAAGATCCTCCCGATCGCCCGCCTGGAGGAGGATCAGGTCAAGGTCGCGCTCGATCTGATCTACGACCGCCGGGCCGAGGGATACGACCCGCTGCAGAAGCTCATGGAGCTCTTCGAGGGCGTCAACATGAAGTCGATGAAGGAGGGCAGGGCGGAGGAACTGCTCGCCCTTCCGCTCGACGAACGGCTCCAGCGCCGCATCATCGACGGCGAGAAGAACGGCCTGGAGACCGATCTCACCGAGGCGCTGGAGACCCGCCCCGCGCTCGAGATCGTCAATGACACCCTGCTCGCCGGTATGAAGGTGGTCGGCGAGCTGTTCGGATCCGGACAGATGCAGCTGCCCTTCGTGCTGCAGTCCGCCGAGGTCATGAAGACCGCGGTGGCCTATCTGGAACCGCACATGGAGAAGACCGACGACGACGGCAAGGGCACCATCGTCCTCGCCACGGTGCGCGGCGATGTCCACGACATCGGCAAGAACCTGGTGGACATCATCCTCTCCAACAACGGCTACAACGTGGTCAACCTGGGCATCAAGCAGCCTGTCTCGTCGATCCTGGAGGCGGCCGAGGAGCACCGGGCCGACGTCATCGGGATGTCCGGGCTGCTGGTCAAGTCGACCGTGATCATGAAGGAGAACCTGGAGGAGCTCAACCAGCGCAAGCTGGCCGCCGACTTCCCGGTGATCCTCGGTGGAGCGGCGCTGACCCGGGCGTACGTCGAGCAGGACCTCCACGAGATCTACGAGGGCGAGGTCCGCTACGCGCGCGACGCCTTCGAGGGGCTGCGGCTGATGGACGCCCTGATCGCGGTCAAGCGCGGCGTACCGGGGGCAACGCTGCCCGAGCTCAAGCAGCGCCGGGTTCCCAAGCGCGATCAGGCGGTGGTCCTCGAGGCCGAGGAGGCGGAGGGGTCGGTGCGCTCGGACGTCGCCATCGACAACCCGGTCCCGGAGCCGCCCTTCTGGGGCAGCAGGGTGGTCAAGGGCATCCAGCTCAAGGAGTACGCGACCTGGCTCGACGAGGGCGCGCTCTTCAAGGGCCAGTGGGGGCTCAAGGAGGCCCGTAAGGGCGACGGCCCCAGCTACGAGGAGCTGGTGGAGACCGAGGGCCGCCCGCATCTGCGCGGCTGGCTCGATCAGCTGCACACCGAGAACATGCTGGAGGCGGCCGTCGTCTACGGCTACTACCCCTGTGTGTCCAAGGGCGACGACCTGATCCTGCTCAACGACGACGGCAGCGAGCGCACCCGCTTCACGTTCCCGCGCCAGCGCCGCGGACGCCGGCTCTGCCTGGCGGACTTCTTCCGGCCCGAGGAGTCGGGTGAGACCGATGTGATCGGCCTTCAGGTGGTCACGGTCGGTTCGAGGATCGGCGAGAGGACGGCCGAGCTCTTCGGGGCCAACGCCTACCGGGACTACCTCGAACTGCACGGCCTGTCCGTGCAGCTGGCCGAGGCGCTGGCCGAGTACTGGCACGCACGGGTGCGTTCCGAGCTCGGATACGCCGGTGAGGATCCCTCGGACGTCCAGGACATGTTCGCGCTGAAGTACCGGGGCGCGCGCTTCTCGCTCGGCTACGGCGCCTGCCCCGACCTGGAGGACCGGGCAAAGATCGCCGAGCTGCTGGAGCCCGAGCGGATCGGAGTGCACCTCTCCGAGGAGTTCCAGCTGCACCCCGAGCAGTCCACCGACGCGATCGTCATCCACCATCCCGAGGCGAAGTACTTCAACGCGCGGTAATCCGTCAGGACGTCGTACACTGGTCGGTCCAGTGCAGGCCGGTCGCTTCCCCACGCTGGGTGGGCGGCCGGCCTTCTCGTCCCTCCAGGAGGTGTGACCGGATGACCAGTACGGTCCCTGCGCTCAGTACCCGTATGGCCGAAGACTCCGCTCTGCAGGCCGTCCTCCTCGACATGGACGGCACCCTGGTGGACACCGAGGGCTTCTGGTGGGACGCGGAGGTGGAGGTCTTCGCAGGCCTCGGCCACCGGCTCGACGAAGGATGGCGCGACGTCGTGGTGGGCGGCCCGATGACCCGCAGCGCCGGCTACCTCATCGAGGTGACCGGAGCGGACATCACACTGCCCGAGATCACCGTGCTGCTCAACGACAGGTTCGAGGCGCGGATCTCCCGCGGGGTACCCCTGATGCCGGGGGCGCTGCGGCTGCTCACCGAGCTGGCCGCCCACCAGGTGCCCACCGCCCTCGTCTCGGCCTCGCACCGGCGCATCATCGACCGGGTCCTCGACTCGCTGGGCCCGGACAACTTCGCGCTGACGATCGCGGGCGACGAAGTGACCCGCACGAAGCCGCACCCGGAGCCGTATCTGGCCGCGGCGGCGGGCCTGGGCGCGGATCCCACACGCTGCGCGGTCATCGAGGACACCGCGACCGGGGTGGCCGCCGCGGAGGCCGCAGGCTGCCGTGTGGTGGCCGTCCCGTCGGTCGCGCCGATCGTCCCGGCGGGCGGCAGAGTGGTCCTGGCGTCGCTCGAACAGGTCGACCTGGCCTTTCTCAGGACCCTGGTCAACGGAATGCACTGAGTCGTGCACCGAGCGTGCTTCTTTAATTTCGGAGCCAACCAGCTTCGATCAATTGTGTGTATTCCGTGAGCACGGGGCCCGCAATTCCTGCTTTGCTAAAGCAGGAACTCGCGTGACGTTTATCACCCACGGGGGCGTCGACACAGACGCTTCCCCGTGCTGGGGCGGGCTCATCAGTCCTACGGGACGTGCCCATGTGTCCCGATTGGTGGAGCGGTGTACGAATCATTCCTGTGCTCGGATATCCACACTCCGCTATTCGTGAAGATGGTGTGCAAGCACCTCAAGTCGCCGCCGGTCCAGCTTTCCTGACGTTCCCCACTAATCTCATTGCGAGAACTTCGCCGCACACACCCCTGTCCCGGCGCCCACCAGGCGGCCGCGAACACAGGACTGATCGCTCTGTACCCGGCCCGATCGCACCGCCCCGACCGGGCGGCAGCGGCGGAGTGTCTGTACGCCGCTGTATCCCCAGTGCCGGATGAGGAGAACGTCCAGAATGAACCGCAAGACTTTGGTGCTGCCGGCCGTAGTGGGCCTGCTCGCTCCGATACTCGCCGCGTGCGGCAGTACGGACAGCGGTGACAGCGGCGGCAAGGCCATCGTCGTGGGCACGACGGACTCGTTCGTGGCCGACCAGGAGGCTCCGGCCCCCTTCGACCCCGCCTACGCCTACGACGCGGGTGCCTGGAACATCCTGCGCCCCGCCCTGCAGTCGCTGCTGCAGGTGCCTCGCGGCGGCGGCCAGCCGAAGCCGGACGCGGCATCCGACTGCCGGTTCACGGACACCGAGAACGAGAGCTACCGCTGCAAGCTGCGCAGCGGACTGGAATTCTCCAACGGCGACCCGCTCAAGGCCGCTGATGTGAAGTACTCCCTCGAACGCGTCACCCGCATCAACGACCGCAACGGCCCGGCCGGTCTGCTCGACAACATCGACACCATCGAGCAGGTGAGCGACAACGAGCTGGTCTTCCATCTCAAGACCCCGGACGCCACCTTCCCGTACAAGCTGGCCACCCCGGCGGCGGGCATCGTGGAGAAGGGCACCTACGAGCCGAACCGGCTGCGCAACGGCTTCGTGGTGGACGGCTCGGGCCCGTACACCCTCAAGACGGTGGTCTCGAACAACCGGATGCAGAAGGCGGTCTTCACCAAGAACCCCCACTACAAGGGGATGCTGAAGCTGCAGAACGACAAGGTCGAGATCCGTTCGTTCAGCGACGCCGGGGCCATGGGCGTGGCACTGAAGTCCGGCGACATCGACATGATGACCCGCTCCATGTCTCCGGCACAGATCAGGACGCTCTCCGCCGGCGCGACGCAGGACATCAACTTCGTCGAGAGCCCCGGTCTGGAGATCCGTTACCTCGGATTCAACACCGATGACCCCTCGGTGAAGAACAAGGCGGTCCGCCAGGCGATGGCGGCACTCGTCGACCGGGGCCAGATCGCGAGCGAGGTGTACGGCGCCACAGCCGAGCCGCTCTACTCGCTGATCCCCTCCAGCATGGCCGGGCACACCAACTCGTTCTTCGACAAGTACGGCGACCCGAGCAAGACCGAGGCCGCCAGGATCCTGCACAACGCCGGGATCACCAGCAAGGTGCGGCTGACCCTCCACTACACGACCGACCACTACGGACCAGGCACGGCAAAGGAATTCGCCCTGCTCAAGCAGCAGCTGAATGCCTCGGGTCTCTTCGACGTCAAGACCCAGGGCACCAAGTGGGCGCAGTACCGCCCCGCGCAGACCCACGGTGACTACGCCGTCTACGGACTCGGCTGGTTCCCGGACTTCCCTGATTCGGACAACTTCGTGGCGCCGTTCCTCGGCAAGGGGAACTTCCTCAACTCGCCCTATGTGAACAACGCGATCCGTACCAAGTACATCCCCGACTCCCGCCGCGCCGCGGACCGCACGGCGGCCACCGGTGCCTTCGAGAAGATCCAGGACATCGTCGCGAACGACGTCCCGGTGCTGCCGCTCTGGCAGGGTAAGCAGTATGTTGCCGCGCGTGATGATCTGACCGGAGCGGAATGGGCGCTCAGCAGTTCATCGGCCCTGCAGATCTGGGAGCTGGGCCGCGGCGTCAGCTGATATCGGCACGGACTATGTGAGGCACCTGCGTGAAGATACGTCGTAACCAGTCGCTGCCTGTCCTTCTCGTGGGGGGACTGGCAGCCGGGCTGCTCAGTGGCTGTGGCACGCAGGACGACGCCGGGGGGACCGGCAAGGCGGTGGTCATGGGGATGTCCGACGAGATCCAGGCCACCGACCCGGCGTCGGGCTACGACCCCGGGTCCTGGCTGCTCTTCAACAACGTCTTCCAGTCCCTGATGAGCTTTCCCAAGGGCAGCTCGACCCCGCAGCCCGAGGCGGCCAAGGAGTGCCGTTTCGAGTCCGGCGGGTCGACGACGTACCGCTGCACGCTGCGCAGCGGCCTCACGTTCAGCAATGGCGACAAACTCACCGCGCGGGACGTCAAGTTCTCCTTCGACCGGGTGCTGAAGATCAATGACGAGCTGGGTCCCGGCCCGTTGCTCACCTCGATCGGAAAGGTGGAGACTCCGGACGACAGGACCGTCGTCTTCCATCTGAAGTTCCCCGACGCCACCTTCCCCAGCAAGATCGCTTCAGGCGCGGGCTCCATCGTGGATCACCGCCAGTACAGCTTCGACAAGCTCCGCACCGACGGCAAGGCGGTCGGATCCGGTGTCTACAAGCTGGACTCCTACAACAAGAAGCAGGCGGTCTTCTCGGTCAACTCGCGCTACGAGGGCACGGCGCAGGTGAAGAACTCCGGCATGACCATGAAGCTCTTCCACAACAACCAGAAGGCGCTGGGGGCCGCGCTCAAGAAGGGCGACATCGACCTCGCCTACCGTGGCCTGACCGCCAAGGACATCGAGTCCATCCAGGACTCGGTCACCGGTGACAAGGGCATCGACGTCGTGGAGGGCTCGAGCGCCGAGGTCCAGCACCTGGTCTTCAACATGAAGGACCCGGTCGCCGGCCGGCTCGCCGTGCGCAAGGCGATGGCCTACCTCATCAACCGCAACGCCCTGGTCACCGATGTCTACCGGTCCACGGCCGAGCCGCTGTACTCGATCGTCCCCGCCGGGATCGCGTCCCACCGCACCGCGTTCTTCGACATGTACGGCGACAACCCCAAGCCCGACAAGGCCGCCCAGACACTGCGCTCCGCCGGGATCACCAGCAAGGTGAAGCTCACCCTCTGGTCCACGCCCAGCCGTTACGGCCCCGCGACCGACGAGGAGTTCGGAGCGATCGCCAAGCAGCTGAACGCCAGCGGCCTCTTCGACGCCACGGTGAAGTCCGTGCCGTACGGGCAGTACGAGAAGGGGATCGCCGCGGGGAAGTACGGCGTCTACGTGAAGGGCTGGGTGCCCGACTACCCGGACGCCGACAACTTCACCTCGCCGTTCTTCGGCAAGGGCAATGTGCTGGGCAACAACTACAGCAACAAGACCATCATCAACAATCTGATCCCGGCCGAGTCGTCGGCGACCGACCGGACCACAGCGTCCGGGGACTTCAGCGAGCTCCAGGACATCGTCGCGACGGATCTGCCCATCCTCCCGCTGTGGCAGGGCAAGCAGTACGCCGTCGCCCACGACGACATCACCGGGCTCGAGTGGACGCTCGACGCGTCGACCGTGTTCCGGTTCTGGGAGATCAGCAAGAACTGAACCGGCGGGCACCTGGTGGGGGAGGGCCCACGCGGGCGGCCATCCGGCGGCGGGCACGGAACCGCCTGCCGCCGGTCCGGATCGGCGGCAGGCGGCAGAAGCGGCGCCCCTCCCTACTGCTGGGCGCCGGGACGCACCAGACCGCTCTCGTACGCGTACACCGCGGCCTGCACCCGGTCACGCAGCCCGAGCTTCGTCAGCACATGGCCCACATGCGTCTTGACGGTGGTCTCGCTGACGAACAGATCGGCGGCGATCTCCGCGTTGGACAGGCCGCGGGCGACGAGTTTGAGTACCTCGACCTCGCGCTCGGTCAGCGTGTGCAGGGTGTTGGGAACGGATTCCTCACCGGACGGCAGGTGGTCCGCGTACTTGTCGAGCAGCCGGCGGGTGATGCTGGGCGCCAGCATCGCCTCGCCGCCCGCGACCACCCGGATCGCCTGCACCAATTCATTGGCGGGCGCGTCCTTCAGCAGGAAGCCGCTCGCACCGGCACGCAGCGCCTCCACGACGTACTCGTCGAGATCGAAGGTCGTGAGCACGAGCACCTTCGCCGGGCCGTCGCGGCCCGGGCCGGTGATCTGACGGGTCGCCTCCACCCCGTCCATCCTGGGCATCCGGATGTCCATCAGCACGACGTCGGGCTGCAGCGCGCGGACCTGGTCGAGGGCCTGAAGGCCGTCACCGGCCTCGCCGACCACGGCGAGATCGTGCTCGGCCTCCAGAATCATCCGGAAACCGGTGCGCAGCAGCGGCTGGTCGTCGACCAGTAGGACGCGGATCGCCACAGCAACTCCTTTGATAGACCCGCCCCATTCTGCCCTGAGCACTGCCCGCCGACTCCTCGGGGCGCGCGGCGCAGGTCAGGCCGGCTCCTGCGAGCCCGGTCTCTGCGCGGGCGGCCCCTGCGGGTCGGGCTCCGAGGACACGGACCCGGCGCCGCCGGTGACTGCCAGCGGGTACACGGGCGGCGTACCGCCGAATTCCGGACAGAACGCCTGATGATCGCACCAGCCGCAGAGCTTGGTCTGGCGCGGCTGCCAGTCGCCCGTCTCGGTGGCCGTCCTGATCGCGTCCCAGAGGGCCAGCAGCTTGCGCTCCACCCGCAGCAGATCCGCCTCGACCGGATCGTAGGTCACGACCTCGCCGTTACCCAGGTAGACCAGCTGGAGCCTGCGCGGCACGATCCCCTTCAGCCGCCACACCACCAGCGCGTAGAACTTCATCTGGAACAGCGCGCCCTCGGCGTACTGCGGACGGGGCGCCTTGCCCGTCTTGTAGTCGACGATCCGCACCTCGCCGGTCGGTGCCACGTCCACCCGGTCGATGATGCCCCGCAGCCGCAGTCCCGATTCCAGCTCGGTCTCGATGAAGAGTTCCCGCTCCGCGGGCTCCAGCCTGCTGGGGTCCTCCAGGGTGAACCACCGCTCGACCAGCTGCTCGGCCTCCGAGAGCCACTGGGCCAGCTGCTCGCCCCCGGCGTCGTCGGGGAACAGCCCGGCAAGCTCCGGCTTGGCAGCGAGCAGCCGGTCCCACTGGCCGGGAACCAGCGCCCTGGCCCGCGGCGCCGTCCGCTCCGGGGCCGGGTCGTCGAACATCCGCTCAAGCACCGCATGCACCAGGGTGCCCCGGGTGGCCGCCGCGCTCGGCTTCTCCGGAAGCTTGTCGATCACCCGGAACCTGTACAGCAGGGGACACTGCATGAAGTCGCTCGCCCGTGACGGCGAGAGTGAAGTGGGCTGCTGGGCGGTAGTCATGACCCAGACCCTAAGGCCCGCCACTGACACCGGTCCGCATACCATCGACCTCGTACCCCTCACACTGCATGATCGGGACATCGCACTACGCAGCGGTGAGGATGCTCGCGCAGGACGGAAGACACGAAGGGACATCGTGGACGAGAGCGGCGACAAGGGGCGCCCGCAGTCCGGAGCGGGGGATGCCGATCACGGCTCCGCACCCGACGGCGGCAAGCCCGGGCGCCGGGACGCCCCGGGCGGCGGCATCCTGATGGGCCGCCCCTTCGGCGTGCCGGTGTACGTCGCGCCCAGCTGGTTCCTGGTGGCCGCGCTCATCACCTGGGTCTTCGGCGGCCAGCTCGAGCGGGTGCTGCCGGAGCTCGGCGCCATCCGCTACCTGGTCTCCCTCTTCTTCGCGGTCGCCTTCTACGCATCGGTACTGGTCCATGAACTGGCCCACACGGTCGCCGCCCTGCGGTTCGGGCTGCCGGTGCGGCGCATCCAGCTCCAGTTCTTCGGCGGGGTCTCGGAGATCGAGAAGGAGTCGGACACCCCGGGCCGGGAATTCATCCTCGCCTTCGTCGGGCCGCTGCTCTCACTCGTCCTCTCCGGTGTCTTCTACCTCGGGATGAAGGCCGTCGATCCGGGTACGGTGCCCGGCGTACTGCTCGCCGGACTGATGATCTCCAACCTCATCGTGGCGGCCTTCAACCTGCTGCCGGGGCTGCCGCTGGACGGTGGCCGGATGCTCCGCGCGGTGGTCTGGAAGATCACCGGCAAACCGATGAGCGGCACCATCGCGGCCGCCTGGTTCGGCAGGGCGCTCGCCGTCACGGTGCTGATCGGCCTTCCGCTGCTCACCCACACCGGTTCCGACGCCGACGCCGGCGGCATGGAAACCGTGATGGACGCGCTGCTGGCCGCGATCCTCGCCGCGATCATCTGGACCGGTGCGGGCAACAGCCTGCGGATGGCCCGGCTGCGCGAACATCTCCCCGAGCTCCGTGCCCGCACGCTCACCCGCCGTGCCGTCCCGGTGGAGACCACCACCCCGCTCTCCGAGGCGCTGCGCCGTGCCAACGAGGCGGGCGCGCGCGCCCTGGTGATCGTCGACAGCCAGGGCGAGCCCACGGCCCTGGTCAGGGAGGCGGCCATCGTCGGGGTGCCCGAGCACCGGCGCCCCTGGGTCGCGGTCAGCGGGCTGGCCCAGGATCTGACCGAGAGCATGAAGGTGCCGGCCGAGCTCGCGGGGGAGGCGCTCCTCGACAAGCTGAGGGCCAGCCCCGCCACCGAATACCTGGTGGTGGAGGAGACCGGCGCGATCTTCGGCGTACTGTCCACCACGGATGTCGAGCGTGCATTCGTCCAGGCGATGGCGCGTCCCGGTTCCTGAGGCCGGTAGGCTGCTCACATGTCCGAACCGACCGGTGCCGCCCGCCGACGTGGGCCCTTCAAAGTCGGGGACCAGGTCCAGCTCACCGACCCCAAGGGTCGCCACCACACCTTCACGCTCGAAGCAGGCAAGAACTTCCACACCCACAAGGGTTCTTTCCCGCACGACGAGCTGATCGGTGCTCCCGAGGGCAGCGTTGTCCGCACCACGGGAAACGTCGCCTACCTTGCGCTGCGCCCCCTGCTCCCCGACTTCGTCCTGTCCATGCCCCGCGGCGCCGCCGTGGTCTACCCGAAGGACGCGGGCCAGATCCTGGCCTTCGGCGACATCTTCCCCGGCGCGCGCGTCGTGGAGGCGGGGGTGGGCTCCGGTGCGCTCAGCAGCTTCCTGCTGCGTGCCATCGGCGAGCAGGGCATGCTGCACTCCTACGAGCGCCGCGAGGACTTCGCCGAGATCGCCACCCAGAACGTCGAGCGTTACTTCGGCGGGCCACACCCCGCCTGGCAGCTCACCGTGGGCGATCTCCAGGACAATCTGACCGACACGGATGTCGACCGGGTGGTCCTGGACATGCTCGCCCCCTGGGAGTGCCTGGAAGCGGTGTCCAAGGCGCTCGTGCCCGGTGGCATCATCTGCTGCTACGTGGCGACCACCACCCAGCTCTCACGCACCGTCGAGTCCCTCAGGGAGATCGGCTGCTTCGCCGAGCCCCAGCCCTGGGAATCGATGATCCGCAACTGGCACGTCGAAGGGCTCGCCGTCCGCCCGGACCACCGGATGATCGGCCACACCGGCTTCCTGGTCACCGCCCGCCGTCTCGCGGACGGTGTGGAGCCCCCGATGCGCCGCCGCCGCCCCTCCAAGGGCGCGTACGGCGATGACTACTCCGGTCCCGGGGCGGTCAGGACGCAGGCGAAGACCGGCGACGAGAGCGATACCGACCCCACCGCCTGACCGCGGACAACGTCGCGATGCCGCCGCCGAGTTCCCTCAGCACACCGGGGAACTCGGCGGCGGCATCTTTACGTTGACCATACGGACCCCGGCGTTCCGAAGTCGTGTGACGTGTGGCACCATTCTGGCCACCCCCTCCGGAACTGCCCCACAGGAGACCTCCCGCGTGCAGCCCTCCGCGCTCCCGGACCTCCCGGACCTCGCGCACACCCGGACCAGCCCGGTGCACTGGCTGGCCACGGCCACCGCGATGGCCGGCGTCGTCGCCATAGCGGGATTCCTCACGCCCGATCCGGCCACCGCGTCCCAGGGCGCGAAACCGGTCGCTGCCGCCGCCCCTGACACGGCAGCCGTCACGTTCCCGCTGGAGTGCGGAAGTGTGGGCAGCGTCGTCACCAGGAAGGCGACCGGCGATCTCGACGGGGACGGCAGCCCCGAAACCGTGGCGGCGGTCAGCTGCAACGCGGGCTCGGGCACCCCGCCCAGCGGGATATACGTCGTCATCCAGCCACACGGCAAGGGCGGCACGCCACGGGTGGTGGCGACGCTGCTCGCCCCCGCGTCCCGGCGGACGGTGGGCGCCCTGGCCGTCCGGGAGGGCGCGGTGACCGCGACCCTGCTCGGCTATTCGTCGCCCGACGTGCCGCGCTGGAAGCCGGATGTCCAGGAGCGGGCCAAGTGGCGCTGGCAGGGCGGGAAGTTCGTACGCTCGGTGCCGTCGCAGGCGCGGAGCGTGTGAGAGGTCACTGCGCGGCGGGGCCGTAGACCTCCACGCCGTCCGTGACGCGGCGCACGTGAATGCAGTCGCCCGGGCACTCCTTGGCCGAGTCCACGACGTCCTGCAGGAGGGGAAGCGGCACGGGGGTTGTGGCCCCGGTGGACTGGAGCAGCTCGTCGTCGGAGCCCTTCACATACGCCAGCCCGTCGATGTCCAGCTCGAAGACCTCGGGCGCGTACTGGACGCAGATGCCGTCGCCGGTGCAGAGATCCTGGTCGATCCAGACCTCGAGGGCCGGAGCGCCCTCACCGGTGGGAGCCTCGTGCTGCACGGTCGTTCTCCTGACGTTTCCTGCGCGGTCGAACCAATTGGAGCCAGCCCTGACGGGTGTTGGACAGTTCGACGATACAACCGGCTGCTTTCCGACGGTGCTGGGTGGGTATCCCCAAGACACGAGGGAGTACGCAAGGGTGAAGATCAGACACTCTCCGACAGTCTTTGTGATCTAGGGGTTTGATTCGCCAGCCGCCCAGGTAGGGTCAGGAAGCGTCCAGCTCCCCTTGGAGGAGGTGAGGACCGTGGCAGCCCACGACGACGACATCAACCGCGGCATCCGGCCCGCGCGAGGGTCTGAGGACCCCGCCGGCCAGGTTGCCTATCTCGAGCAGGAAATCGCCGTCCTGCGCCGCAAGCTCGCCGACTCTCCGCGCCATACGAGGATTCTCGAAGAGCGGATCGTCGAGCTGCAGACCAATCTGGCGGGCGTGTCCGCTCAGAATGAGCGGCTCGCCAACACACTCCGTGAGGCCCGCGACCAGATCGTGGCCCTCAAGGAGGAAGTCGACCGGCTCGCACAGCCGCCGGCCGGCTTCGGCGTGTTTCTGCAGGCCAATGAGGACGGTACGTGCGACATCTTCACCGGGGGCCGCAAGCTCCGGGTGAATGTCAGTCCCAGCGTCGAGCTCGAAGAGCTCCGGCGTGGCCAGGAAGTCATGCTCAACGAAGCGCTCAACGTGGTCGAGGCCATGGAATTCGAGCGCGCCGGGGACATCGTCACCCTCAAGGAGATCCTCGAGGACGGCGAGCGCGCCCTGGTGATCGGGCACACCGACGAGGAACGGGTGGTGCGGCTCGCCGAGCCACTCCTGGACATCACCATCCGTCCCGGCGACGCCCTGCTGCTCGACTCCCGGTCCGGTTACGTCTATGAAGTGGTGCCGAAGAGCGAGGTCGAGGAGCTTGTCCTCGAAGAGGTTCCGGACATCGACTACAACAAGATCGGCGGTCTGGGCGACCAGATCGAGCTGATCCGCGACGCGGTCGAGCTCCCCTACCTCCACCCCGACCTCTTCAAGGAACACGAACTGCGGCCGCCGAAGGGCATCCTGCTCTACGGTCCGCCGGGCTGCGGCAAGACGCTCATCGCCAAAGCCGTCGCCAACTCCCTTGCCAAGAAAGTCGCCGAGGTCACCGGACAGCCCGCGGGGAAGAGCTACTTCCTCAACATCAAGGGCCCCGAGCTCCTCAACAAGTACGTCGGCGAGACCGAGCGGCACATCCGGCTGGTCTTCCAGCGTGCGCGGGAGAAGGCGAGTGAGGGCACCCCCGTCATCGTCTTCTTCGACGAGATGGAATCCCTCTTCCGCACCCGTGGTTCCGGCGTCAGCTCGGACGTGGAGAACACCATCGTCCCGCAGCTGCTCGCCGAGATCGATGGTGTGGAGGGCCTGGAGAACGTCATCGTCATCGGTGCCTCCAACCGCGAGGACATGATCGACCCCGCGATCCTGCGGCCGGGCCGGCTCGACGTCAAGATCAAGATCGAGCGCCCCGACGCGGAAGCGGCCAGGGACATCTTCGCGAAGTACCTGACGGCATCGCTGCCGCTGCACACGGACGATCTGGCCGAGCACCGCGACAGCCCGGACGCCACGGTCAGCGGAATGATCCAGTCGGTCGTCGAACGGATGTACACCGAGTCCGAGGAGAACCGCTTCCTCGAGGTCACGTACGCCAACGGCGACAAGGAAGTCCTTTACTTCAAGGACTTCAATTCGGGCGCGATGATCCAGAACATCGTCGACCGGGCCAAGAAGATGGCCATCAAGGCCTTCCTCGACCAGGGGCAGAAGGGTCTCCGGGTCTCCCATCTCCTCCAGGCATGCGTGGACGAGTTCAAGGAGAACGAGGACCTGCCGAACACCACCAACCCGGACGACTGGGCCCGAATCTCCGGCAAGAAGGGCGAGCGGATCGTGTTCATCCGTACCCTTGTCACTGGAAAACAGGGCGCGGACACCGGACGCTCCATCGACACGGTGGCAAACACCGGTCAGTACCTGTAAAAGACAGGGCGGCTGCGGGTCCCCTCTGCGGGTACCCGCGGCCGCCCCGTTTTTCGGCCTTTGGGCCGCGGGGACAGCAATGCCTGTAATGATCTCCCCACCGGCGCAGAGGCGTTCTAGGCTCGTCCGTACCACCGAGTCGCGCAGTGCGCGGACGGGCGACCGCGCACGCACCGGAGAATGAGCGGTACTTGAGCTGCGCCCCGCGAGGGGCGCTGCCGGGCAAGGAGGGCCGCATGACCGTACGGCGAGTAATGGGCATCGAGACGGAGTACGGCATCTCCGTCCCGGGTCACCCGAACGCCAATGCCATGCTCACCTCGTCCCAGATCGTCAACGCCTACGCGGCGGCGATGCACCGGGCCCGGCGGGCCCGCTGGGATTTCGAGGAGGAGAATCCGCTGCGGGACGCGCGAGGCTTCGACCTCGCCCGTGACACCGCCGACAGCAGCCAGCTGACCGACGAGGACATCGGCCTGGCCAACGTCATCCTCACCAACGGTGCGCGCCTCTACGTCGACCACGCCCACCCCGAGTACAGCTCGCCAGAGATCACCAATCCCCTCGACGCGGTCCTCTGGGACAAGGCCGGCGAGCGCATCATGGCGGAGGCCGCCGAGCTGGCGGCGCAGGTTCCCGGCGCCCTGCCGATCCACCTCTACAAGAACAACACGGACAACAAGGGCGCGTCGTACGGCACGCACGAGAACTACCTGATGAAGCGGGAGACGCCGTTCTCGGACATCGTGCGCCATCTGACGCCGTTCTTCGTCTCCCGCCAGGTCGTCACCGGCGCCGGACGGGTCGGTATCGGCCAGGACGGCCACGAGCACGGCTTCCAGATCAGCCAGCGGGCGGACTACTTCGAGGTCGAGGTGGGTCTGGAGACCACGCTCAAGCGGCCGATCATCAACACCAGGGACGAGCCGCACTCGGACGCCGAGAAGTACCGCCGGCTGCACGTGATCATCGGCGACGCGAATCTCTCGGAGATCTCGACCTATCTCAAGCTCGGCACGACGTCCCTGGTGCTCGCGATGATCGAGGACGGCTTCATCAACGTGGACCTGGCCGTCGATCAGCCGGTCCGCACCCTGCACCAGGTCTCCCACGACCCGACCCTGCGGCAGCTGGTCACGCTGCGTAGCGGCCGGACCCTCACCGCAGTACAGCTCCAGATGGAGTACTTCGAGCTGGCCAGGAAGTACGTCGAGGAGCGTTACGGCGTGGACGCGGACGACCAGACCAAGGACGTCCTGGGCCGCTGGGAGGACGTGCTGAACCGCCTGGAGACCGATCCCATGAGCCTCTCGGGCGAGCTCGACTGGATCACCAAGAGGGAGATCCTGGAGGGCTACCGGCGTCGCGACAACGTGGAGTGGGACGCCGCCAGGCTGCATCTGGTGGATCTCCAGTACGCGGACGTCAGGCCCGAGAAGGGCCTGTACAACCGCCTGGTGGCCCGCAACAGGATGAAGCGCATCCTGGACGAGCCGGCGGTCATGAGGGCCCGGACGAACCCTCCTGAGGACACCAGGGCCTATTTCCGCGGCCGCTGCCTCGAGCAGTACGCCGACGACGTGGCCGCCGCGTCCTGGGACTCGGTGATCTTCGATCTTCCCGGCCGGGACACCCTGCAGCGGGTGCCCACGCTGGAGCCGCTGCGGGGGACACGCAACCACGTCAAGGAGCTTCTGGACCGGTGCCGCACCGCGGAGGACCTGGTCCGGGTGCTCTCCGGAGGCTGAAAAGGCCGAGGTGTGGGAATCATCGAGATGGGTCCCGGACGTTGAGGGAAGTGCGAGGCCAATGTCGGACCCCGCTTGTAGGGTCTGATCAAGAGGGTCTGATCAAGCGGGTCTGATCAGTTACATCGAACCGAGCGGGGTGAGGTAGATGGCGACCAAGGACACCGGCGGCGGACAGCAGAAGGCGACGCGCAGCACCGAGGAGACCGAGGAGCAGGCGCCGGAGGCGCAGGGCTCGGAGGACCTCAAGGAGCGCCAGGAGAAGCTCTCGGACGACGTCGACTCGGTTCTCGACGAGATCGACGACGTGCTCGAGGAGAACGCCGAGGACTTCGTTCGGTCATTTGTCCAAAAGGGCGGCGAGTAAGGCGCGTTGTCCCTGCCGGTGCCGTCGCCGAAAAGCCGACGGCACCGGCGCGGATGACCGCCGCGGGCGCGGGTAAGGTCCGTGCACAGATCACAAGATCGGCCCGGCCGTCAGAAGGCGGGGCCGCCGCCCATCCGGAAGGAAACGCGTGGAAGCCAACCCTCGTAGCACCGGGCGACTGCCGGCCGCCTTCCTGACGCCGGGCTCGTCCTCCTTCATGGACTTCCTGTCGGACCACTCGCCCGAGATCCTGCCGGGCAAGCGTGCGCTGCCGCCCGTGCAGGGTGCGTTCGAGGCGCCGCACGGGACGACGATCGTGGCCGCGACGTTCCCGGGCGGGGTCGTCCTCGCCGGTGACCGCCGGGCGACCATGGGGAACATGATCGCCCAGCGCGACATCGAGAAGGTCTTTCCGGCCGACGAGTACTCGGCAGTCGGTATCGCGGGCACCGCCGGCCTCGCGGTGGAGATGGTCAAGCTGTTCCAGCTCGAGCTGGAACACTTCGAAAAGGTGGAGGGCACCACGCTCTCCCTGGAGGGCAAGGCCAACCGGCTCTCCACCATGATCCGCGGCAATCTCTCCATGGCCATGCAGGGGCTCGCCGTGGTTCCGCTCTTCGCCGGATACGACGTCGACCGTGAGAAGGGCCGCATCTTCTCCTACGACGTCACGGGCGGACGGTCCGAGGAAGCCGGTTACGCCTCGACCGGCTCCGGCTCGATCTTCGCGCGCGGCTCCATGAAGAAGCTGTACCGCGACGATCTGACGGAGCAGGAGGTGACCACCCTGGTCGTGCAGGCGCTGTACGACGCAGCCGACGACGACTCGGCGACGGGCGGCCCCGATGTGGCCCGCCGCATCTATCCGATCGTCACCGTCATCACGGATGAAGGCTTCCGCAGGCTGACCGACGAGGAGGGCGCCGAGATCGCCCGTTCGATCCTCGAGCGGCGTCTGGAGCAGCCCGACGGCCCGCGCGCCCCGCTGCTCTGAGGTCTTCCGATGCACTCGTCACTGACAGAAAGGGACGGATAGCCGGTGTCGACGCCGTTCTATGTCTCACCTCAGCAGGCCATGGCGGACCGGGCGGAATACGCCCGGAAAGGCATCGCCCGTGGTCGCAGCCTGGTTGTGCTGCAGTATGCCGACGGCATTGTGTTCGTCGGCGAGAACCCGTCCCGTGCGCTGCACAAGTTCAGCGAGATCTACGACCGGATCGGCTTCGCGGCCGCCGGCAAGTACAACGAGTACGAGAATCTGCGGATCGGCGGAGTGCGCTACGCGGATCTGCGCGGATACACCTATGACCGTGACGATGTGACGGCGCGTGGCCTCGCCAACGTCTACGCGCAGACCCTCGGCACGATCTTCTCCAGCGCGGCCGAGAAGCCGTACGAGGTGGAGCTTGTCGTGGCCGAGGTGGGCGCCGATCCGGAAGGCGACCAGATCTACCGGCTGCCGCACGACGGCTCGATCGTGGACGAACACGGTTCGGTCGCGGTCGGCGGCAACGCCGAGACCATCAGTACCTTCCTCGACCAGCGGCACCGCGACGGTATGACTCTCGCCGAGGCGCTGAAGCTGGCCGTACAGGCCCTCTCGCGGGACACCAACGGGGGCGAGCGGGAAATCCCCGCCGAGCGACTGGAAGTGGCCGTGCTGGACCGCACGCGGCCCCAGAAGCGGAAGTTCAAGCGCATCGTGGGCCGTCAGCTGTCCCGGCTGCTGGCCGCGGACGACGCGGCTGTCACCGAGACCGACGCCCCGTCCGACGAGGAAGAAGAGGAGTAGCCGCACCCGGCTTCCCGCCCGGCGCCCCGGACCGTACGCACGGTTCCGGGGCGCCGGGCGTGGTGCCGGTGCCCCGTCACCCGGGCGGTGGCGCCGTCGAGCCGCGGACCAGGAGTGCGACCGGCAGATCGCCGTTCTCCGGCTGCCTGCCGTCCAGTACGGCGAGCAGCGCCGTCATACCGCGGCGGCCGATGTCCTCGGCAGGCAGCGCCACCGTGGTGAGCTCCGGTTCCACGGCGGTGGCGAGCGCGAGGTCGTCGAACCCGGTGACGGAGAGATCCTCGGGCACCCGCAGCCCGAGCCGCCGGGCGGCCTTGCAGGCACCGGCGGCGAGGATGTCGTCGTCACAGATCACCGCGGTGGGGCGGGGCTCCGGGCCGCTGAGCGCGCGTTCCGCGGCCCGCCGTGCGGCATCGACGTTCAGCGCCGCTGCGACCGTACGCACCTCCGTGCCGCGCAGGGCGGCGCGCAACGCTTCGGCGCGTACATCGAAGGTCCAGGAGTCGACGTCCGGCGCGAGGTGCAGGAACCGGCGGTGCCCGAGGGCGAGCAGATGGCCCGTCACCTGGCGCATCCCGTCCGCGATGTCCAGATTCACGTGGGCGGCGGCTCCGGGCTGGGCCGGATCGCTGTCGAGCATCACCAGGGGCAGCTCGGAACCCTGGATGGCGGTCAGTGCGCCGACCGCCATGGAGGAGGCGATGACTCCGTCCAGCGCGGTCCGGGCCGAGGCGAAGGGGTCCCTGGCCGGCCCCACCCCCTCGGGTGACGGGTAGAGGACCACCCCGAAGCCGTGTTCCGCTGCGGTCGCGGCGGCCCCCGTGTACACCCTGGCGAAGAACTCGTTGGTGAGCGCCGGGACGACGAGCAGCACGGTACGCGTGCTGCCCAGTCGCAGGTTGCGGGCCGCGATATTGGGCCGGTAGCCCAGCTGGCCGGCCGCGTCCCGGACCAGCCCCGCGGTGCGCTCGGACACCCGGCCGCGCCATTTGTCGCCCAGCACCAGGGAGACGGTGGCCTGCGACACACCGGCGGCGCGCGCCACATCGCGGCTGGTGGGGCGGGCCGGCCCGGTATGCGCCGGGCTCGTCGCTCGGGCGTCCACTCGGTCCTCCACTCGGCCGGCCCCCGGCCCGCATCTGGTGTGCGGTCGTCTGGACCCGCGGTCAGGGCTCATGGTACGTATAACCCGGGAAGTTATACGTAACACTTCGGCTATCGGCCGGGGAGACAAGGGGCGGACATGGCTGCGGGCTACGCGGAACTCCTCGGCACCAGGCATGTGACGCGGCTGCTGACCGGCACCCTCGTCGGCCGGCTGCCCAATGCGACGGCCGCGATCGCCGTGGTGCTCTTCGTCCGCGCCGAAGGCGGCAGCTACTCCCTCGCCGGGCTGCTCTCGGCCGTCTACGGGCTGGCGACGGCCGTCGGGCAGCCGCTGCTCGGCCGCGCCGTGGACCACTACGGACAACCCCGGGTGATGCTGCCGGCGGCGGTGGTGTCGGCGCTCGGCATGGTGCTGTTCGCGGCGGTGGGGACCGATCCCGTTCCCCTCGCGGTCGCCGCTGTCCTGGTGTCCGGCCTCTTCACGCCGCCGCTGGAAGGTGGGTTGCGTGCCCTGTGGCCCAGTGTTCTGAAGCGGGAGGACCGGGTGCACGCCGCCTATGCCATGGACGCGGTGGCGCAGGAGGTGATGTTCACCGCGGGACCGCTGCTGATCACCCTGGCGGTGGCGCTGTGGTCCGAGGCGACCGCCCTGGTGGCGGTCAACGTACTCGGCGTGCTCGGCGCGCTCTCGGTCGTCGTCTCGGAGCCCTCGCGCACCTGGCGCTCGGCGCCGCGCGAGGCCCACTGGCTGGGGGCACTGCGCTCGAAGGGCCTGCTCGCCCTGCTCGGTGCCTTCTTCTTCATCGGCCTGGCACTCGGCTCGATCACGGTCGCGGCCGTCGCCTATGCCGACGACCACGGCGGCGACGCGGTGTACGGGGTACTGATGGCAGCGATCGGTCTCGGCGCCCTCGTCGGGGGACTGGTGTACGGCGCCCGGCAGTGGCCCGGCGCGCCCGAGAAGCGGCTGCGGATCGTCGTCGGCTGCCTGGCGCTGGGCTATCTGCCACTGATGTCCGCACCGGGTGCGACCGCGATGACCGCCCTGATGACGCTGGCCGGGGTGTCCCTGGCGCCCGCCATCGCCTGTGCCTTCATTGTCGTCGACCGGCACGCTCCGCGCGGCACGGTGACGGAGGCGTTCTCCTGGCTGGTCACCACTTTCGGCGTAGGCGCCGCACTGGGAACGGCCGTTGCGGGGCCGGCCGTGGAAGTCGGTGGTGTGGCCGCGGGGTTCGCCTCGGCGGGTGCCGGAGGAATCGCCGCTCTGCTCGTCCTGATGGCCACCCAGCGGGTCCTCGCAGCTCCCGGCGATATGGGTTCCGTCGTGGCCGCTTCCGAAAATGATCGGAACGGGGCAGCCGAACCCGGTTTCAGGACAGGCCATCAGGCGTAATGTTCAGTCATGGACCGCCGCATTTTCGGGCTGGAGAACGAGTACGGCGTCACGTGCACATTCAGGGGACAGCGCCGACTGTCCCCTGACGAAGTGGCGCGCTACCTCTTCCGCCGTGTTGTGTCATGGGGCCGCAGCAGCAATGTCTTCCTGCGGAACGGCGCCCGCCTCTACCTCGACGTGGGATCGCATCCGGAATACGCAACTCCCGAGTGCGACAACGTGGCTGAACTGGTCACCCACGACAAGGCCGGCGAGCGCATTCTCGAAGGCCTGCTCGTCGATGCCGAACGCCGCCTGCACGAGGAGGGAATCGCGGGCGACGTCTATCTCTTCAAGAACAACACCGACTCGGCGGGAAACTCCTACGGCTGCCACGAGAACTATCTCGTCGCCCGCCACGGAGAGTTCTCCCGGCTCGCGGACATTCTCATTCCGTTCCTCGTCACCCGCCAATTGCTCTGCGGTGCCGGCAAGGTGCTGCAGACTCCGCGCGGAGCGGTCTACTGCGTGAGCCAGCGTGCGGAGCACATCTGGGAAGGTGTCAGTTCCGCCACCACCCGCTCCCGTCCGATCATCAACACCCGCGACGAGCCGCATGCGGACGCCGAGCGCTACCGCAGGCTGCATGTCATCGTCGGCGACTCGAACATGTCCGAGACGACCATGATGCTCAAGGTCGGCGCCACCGACCTGGTGCTGCGCATGATCGAGGCCGGCACGGTGATGCGCGATCTGACCCTGGAGAACCCGATCAGGGCCATCCGCGAGGTCAGCCATGACATCACCGGCCGCCGCAAGGTGCGGCTCGCCAGCGGTCGTGAGGCGTCGGCGCTCGAAGTGCAGCGCGAGTACTACGACAAGGCCGTGGACTTCGTGGAGCGCCGCGGCATCCGTACCGGCCAGGTCGAGCAGGTGCTGGAGCTCTGGGGCCGCACGCTCGACGCGATCGAGTCCGAGGAACTCGACCGGATCGGAACCGAGATCGACTGGGTGATGAAATACCAGCTCATCGAGCGGTACCGGGACAAGCACAACATGACCATGTCGAATCCGCGGGTCGCCCAGATAGACCTCGCGTACCACGACATCCACCGCAGGCGCGGGCTGTACTACCTGTTGGAGAAGCGGGGGCAGGCCGCCAGGATCTGCAACGACCTGAAGATCTTCGAGGGCAAGTCGGTGCCCCCGCAGACCACCAGGGCGCGGCTGCGCGGTGATTTCATCCGCCGCGCACAGGAGCAGCGGCGGGACTTCACCGTCGACTGGGTGCATCTCAAGCTCAATGACCAGGCGCAGCGCACCGTGCTCTGCAAGGACCCGTTCAGGTCGGTCGACGACAGGGTGGAGAAGCTCATCGCCGGGATGTGACCGTCCTCGCGCAACACACGCAGGAGCCCCGCACACAGAGATGTGCGGGGCTCCTGCGTCTGCCGTAAACCCGTGTGGTGGACACGGCGTCGTAGAGTGGCGGCCACTGACATCCCAGCTACCCCCCGAGGACCATTGTGCGACGCCGTTTTGCAGCCTTGCTCATCGTGCCGGCCCTGGTACTGACCGCTTGTGGAGGTGGGGGCTCGAAGAAGGACGACACGGCCGCCTCTCCGTCCCCCAGCCAGTCCGCGCCGGCGCCGGTGCCCAAGCCTGTCGACTCTGCGTCTCCGCTTCCCAGCGTCAAGGGGGAGACGGGCAAGAAGGCCGCCATCACCATTCCCAAGCAGGACCCGAGCGGCAAGTTCGTCGTCCACCCGCTCTCCGAGGGCAGCGGCGCCGTCGTCAAGAAGGACGACCTGGTGATGGCCAGCTTCACCGGAAAGGTCTGGAAGAGCGGCAAGGACCTCGGCAGCTCGTACGACAAGGGCGGCGCCCCCCAGCTCATCACCGCCGGTTCGAAGACCATCATCCCGGCGTTCGCCGACGGCGTCGTCGGCCAGAAGATCGGCAGCCGTGTGCTGGTCGTCGCCCCGCCGGCCGCCGCGTTCGGCAGCGCGGGCCAGAAGCAGCTCGGGGTCACCGGCAAGGACACCCTGGTCTTCACCCTCGACATCCAGAAAGTGATCCCCAAGAGGGCCCACGGCACCCAGGCCGCCATCCCGTCCAACCTGCCCCAGGTGAAGGCGGACAAGGACGCGGCCGCCACCATCTCGGTGCCGAAGAACGACCCGCCGAAGACGCTCACCGACAAGGTGCTGATCCAGGGCGACGGCGCGACGGTCAAGAAGGGCCAGACCGTCTACATGCAGTACAGCGGCGCCGCCTGGAAGCTCAACCAGGGCAAGCCGACCGCCACCCTGTTCGACACGTCGTGGAAGTCCGGCGCGCCGTTCGCCACCGCCATCGGTGCGGGTCAGGTCATTCCGGGCTGGGACCAGGGCCTGGTCGGCAAGAAGGTCGGCAGCCGTGTGCTGCTGGTCATTCCCCCGAAGCTGGCCTACGGCAGCAAGGCCCAGGGCGCGACCCTGCCGGCCAACTCGACGCTCGTCTTCGTCGTCGACATCCTGGCGGCAGTGTAAGACTGTCCCGGTTGCCCAGTATCGATAAGTAGGAGCAGTCACGTGAGCATCGAGAAGCCCGAGATCGACTTCCCGGGCGGCGAGCCGCCGGCCGACCTGGAGATCAAGGACATCTGGGAGGGCGAAGGCGCCGTGGCCAAGGCCGGTGACACGGTCAAGGTCCACTACGTCGGTGTGGCCTTCTCCACCGGCGAGGAGTTCGACGCGAGCTGGAACCGCGGCACTCCGCTGCAGTTTCAGCTGGGTGTCGGTCAGGTCATCTCCGGTTGGGACCAGGGCGTGCAGGGCATGAAGGTCGGCGGCCGCCGCCAGCTGACCATCCCCGCGCACCTCGCCTACGGCGACCGCGGTGCGGGCGACCGCATCAAGTCGGGCGAGACGCTGATCTTCGTCTGCGACCTGGTCGCGGTCTGATCGGAACTGATCGTTTCTGAGGGCCCACGCCTGCCGGCGTGGGCCCTCGGCTTTTGCCACGACAGCGCGGGGCGGTACGGTCGACGGTCGTAGAGCGTGCTGCATTCCTCCGGGGGACACGCCCCGGACCCCAGAGAGGGCGTCGATGGCGATTGCCAAGGCCGAGCGGCTGATGAATCTGGCCCTGTGCCTGCTCGGCACCCGGCGCCCGCTCAGCAAGCGTGAGCTGAGAGGCTCCATCGAGGCCTATCTGGACGCGGGCTCCGACGAGGCCTTCAACCGGATGTTCGAGCGCGACAAGGACGATCTGCGCGAACTCGGCCTGGTCATCGAGACGGTCGAGAACCTCGACGGGGACGCCGGTTATCTGGCCCGCCGTGACAGTAACCGGCTGCCCCCGGTCGCCCTGGACGCCGAGGAGGCCGCCGCCCTCGGTCTCGCCGCCAAGGTCTGGCAGCAGGCCCGGCTGGCCGGTGCGGCCAGCGGCGCGCTGCAGAAGCTGCGCGCGGCCGGTATGCCGGAGGCGGAGGACCCGTACGCGGCTCAGCACAGTGCGCTGGAGCCGCGCATCCCCGTGCATGAGGCAGCCTTCGAGCCGCTGATGCTGGCCTGCCGTGACCGGCGCCCGGTGGTGTTCGACTACCGCAAGGCCAACGCCGCCCGTCCCGAGTCCCGCCAGGTCGAGCCCTGGACCCTGGAGTGCTGGCGGGGCCACTGGTATCTGGCGGGCTGGGACCGGGAGCGCGGCGCCGAACGGGTGTTCAGGCTCTCCCGGATCACCGGACGGGTCCGTTCCCGTTCCGGTCCCTTCACCGCCGGTGTGCCGGATGTGGTGACCGTCCGCGAGACCGTGGAGACCTGGGCGGGGGAGACCGCGACCCGTACGGCGCTGATCAAACTGCGTACCGGGGCCGGCTACCCGCTGCGCTCACGGGCCGCCCGCTGCCGGGAACTCGGTGGGGGATGGGACGAGTTGGAGATTCCGTACGGTCATGGTCTGGACGCCTGGCTCGTGGAGTTCGGCCCCGATGTGATGGTGCTGGAACCCGCTGACCTGCGGGCCGATGTGGTGGACCGGCTGCGCGCCGTGGCCAAGGACTGAGGAGCACGTGGCTACGAACGCGATCGACCAGACCCGCCGGATGCTGTCACTCGTGACCTATCTGCGGGAGCGCCCGGGGGCGCGTGTCGGGGATGTGGCGAGGGCCTTCGGCATCACGGAGGACGAGCTCATCTCGGACCTCGACGTGCTTCCGATGTGCGGGACGAGCTTCCGCGGCGGCGATCTCCTGGACATCGACACCGACGGCGAGTCCATCTGGTGGCACAACCCCGACGATGTCGCGGAGCCGCTGCGGCTGGCCGCCGACGAAGCCACCGCCCTGCTGGTGGCCGCCCGCGCCGTCTCGACCCTGCCGGGGCTGCGCGAGGGCGACCGGCAGGCGCTGCTGCGGGCCACCGCGAAGCTGGAGGCCGCCGCCGGTGAGGCGGCGGGCGCCAGTTCCCGTCTCTCGGTGACCTTCGAGTCCGAGGGCGGTGTGTTCGCCGACGTCGACCGGGCCATCTCCGAACGGCGCAGGCTCTGGCTGCGGTACTACTCACCGGCCCGCGACGAGCTCACCGAGCGTGAGGTCGACCCGATCCGGCTGTTTGCCGTGGGCCACACGTATATGGAGGCCTGGTGCTACCTCTCCGAGGCGAGACGGACCTTCCGTCTCGACCGGGTCGCCGAGATCAAGCTGCTCGACGAGCCGTCGGCGCCGCCGGAGCTCGAACTGCGTGATCTCTCGGAAGGGCTCGTCCAGCCCGCGGCCGAGGATCCCGAGGTCGTGGTGGAGGTGGGCCCGGGCGGGCGCTGGGTCGCCGAGTACTACCCGCACGACATCGCCGAAGAACTGGGTGACGGCGGTCTGCGGATCACCCTGCGCACGCCGGAGCCGGCATCCCTGCGCAGGCTGGCGCTGCGACTGGGCGGCGACGGGCGCATCGTGTCGCCGCAGGGGCTGGCGGAGAGCGCACGGCTCGCGGCCCGTGAGGCGCTCGCGGCCTATGAAGGGCAGGGATAGAGGGAGTTGCGGAATATGACGGTAATGCCCGGATTTTCGGCGCAGATCGGCCCGGCCGTCTTCAAGGCGGCCTGCCCGGACTGCCGGGGCCGCTTCGAGCTGGCCGCCGAGGCGTTCAGGCTTGCCATCGGCGCCAGCCGGCGTACCACCTTCTACTCCTTCACCTGCCCCGAGTGCGGGTCCGCCGTCCGTAAGCCGGCCGGGGAGCGGATCATCGAACTGCTCACCGGCGGCGGCGTGCGGACGCTGCGGCTCCACTCCACCGCCGAGACCGTTTAGGGTTGCCGCATGTTCTGGCCGATGTTCGCCATCGCTCTGGGTTTCCTCGGGGTCGCGGTGCTCGGCGTGCTCGCGGTCAGGGTCTTCCTCGAAGCCCAGCGCCTGGGCAGCCAGGTGGCCCGCACCACACAGCAGATCAACACGGCGGCCGAGAGTCTCGAGCGCGCCGCCACCGGCCTCGCGCGCAGCGGCGAAACCCTGCCGTAGGGGGGGTGGCACGCCGCGGAAGGCCGTGCCCCGGGGGAGGGCCCCTGCTGCCCGGCGGCTTTCAGCGGTACGCTGCTGGTCGCGGGCCCGGGAGCGAGGCACGGGCTGCAATCGCGAGTATGCGCGGGCATTGCCACCCGTTTACTCCCGCGGGTTACGATCGCTGCCAGCGCGACGGCCGGACACCTGTCCGATCGGTCGGGCAGCCCCACCCCAGCCGCCTCGGTGAGAAGGTACAGCTTATGTTCGGAAGGCTCGGCGCACCCGAGATCATCCTGATCCTCGTCGTCATCGTCCTGCTGTTCGGCGCGAAGAAGCTTCCGGACATGGCCCGTTCGCTGGGCAAGTCCGCTCGTATCCTCAAGAGCGAGGCCAAGGCCATGAAGTCGGACGGCCAGCAGCCCGCCCCGGCGGACCCGCCGCACGACACCACGGCCCAGACCGACGTCCCGCGCACCATCCAGGCCGCTCCCGGAGACGTGACCAGCGCACGCCCGGTGACCGAGCCTTCCGACTCGACCAAGCGCTGACAACCGGGCCGGAGCGGGCGCCGCGGTCAGCGGCTGCCCGCCGCACGAGATGAGGACGTGGGTTGCTCGTGTCTGCCCGCAAACAGGACAAGGATGCCGAGGGGCGCATGCCCCTTGTGGAGCACCTGCGTGAGCTGCGCAACCGGCTGGTGAAGAGCCTGCTGGCGATCGTGATCGCCTCGGTCTTCTCGGCCATGTTCTATGAACGGATCCTTGAGTTCTTCACCGACCCGATCCTGCATGCGGTGGGGTGCAACACCAGTTTCACGGAGCTGGCCAAGCAGCACAGCGCCAACTGTGCCCGCATCGTGCAGAACGGTCTCCTGGCGCCGTTCACGCTGGCCCTCAAGATCTCTTTGACGGGCGGTGTGGCCCTGGCATCACCGGTCTGGCTCTACCAGCTGTGGGCGTTCATCGCCCCGGGTCTGCACAAGAAGGAGAAGAAGTACGCACTCTCGTTCGTCGCCACGGGCTTCCCGCTGTTCGCGATGGGCGCGTACTTCGCCTACTGGACGCTGCCCAAGATGGCGACCGTGATGCTTCAGTTCGCCGTCATCGGTACCGACAACCAGCTGCCTCTCGAGGATCTGCTGGACCTCATCACACGCATGATCGTAGTTTTCGGCCTGGCCTTCGAGCTGCCGCTGTTGCTGGTCATGCTGAACTTCGGCGGCATCCTCACCGGCAAGAGACTGCTTGGCTGGTGGCGCGGGATGATCATGGGAATCACGGTCTTCGCCGCGGTCGCGACCCCCAGCACGGACCCCATCTCGATGCTGGCTCTGGCCGGCCCGATCTGGGTGATGTATTTCGGAGCCGTCGCGGTCTCTCTGGTGAACGACAAGCGGCGCAGGCTTCGCGATGCCGAGGGCCCGGACGACGACGAGGCCTCCGACCTCGATCTCGCCCCTGAGGACATCGGCGAGATCGAGCGCGTGACCACCCCCGCCCTGCCCGAGCAGTCGGACGGCGGAAGGTCGAGCAGGCTCAACGGTTACGACGACGCCACCTGACCTTGTAAGGTCCGGCGGGTGACCAGCGAGATCACCCTTTTCGTCAATCCCACCGCAGGGCGCGGCCGGGGCGCGCATGCCGCGCAGCCGGCCGCTTCGGCATTGCGGGACGCGGGCTATTCGGTACGGACGGTGCTCGGCGCCGACGCGGGCGACGCACTGCGCCGGGCGCGCGAGGCTGTCCACGGGGGAACCGGAGCACTGATAGCCGTCGGTGGGGACGGCATGATCAACCTCGCCCTGCAGGCCGTGGCCGGCACCCGGACCCCGCTCGGCGTGGTGGCGGCCGGCACCGGCAACGACTTCGCCAGGGCGCTCGGTGTGCCGGTCCTCGATCCTGCGTCCGCCGGCCGGTTCGCGGCCGATGCGCTCAAAGCCGGGAACATCAGGGACATCGACCTGGGCAGGGTGGGCGACCGGTGGTTCGGGACCGTGCTCGCCTCCGGCTTCGACTCGCGGGTCAATGACCGCGGGAACCGGATGCGATGGCCGGCCGGACGATTCAAGTACGACCTGGCCATGGTTGCCGAGCTGGCGGCGTTCCGCCCGTTCCCGTACCGGATCGCACTCGACGACGGACCGGTACGGGAGATCGAGGCGACACTGATCGCCGTCGGCAACGGCTCGTCCTACGGCGGCGGGATGCGGATATGCGCCGGGGCCGAGCTGGACGACGGATACTTCGACATCACGGTGGTCGGGGACTGCTCACGCGCGACCCTCGTCAAGGTCTTCCCCCGGGTCTACCGGGGGACCCACATCGGGCATCCCAAGGTCATGGTGCACCGGGTGCGCAAGGTCATGCTGGAGGCCGCGGGCATCACCGCGTACGCGGACGGCGAACCGCTCGGCGCGCTGCCGGTGACCGCCGAGTGCGTTCCCGGCGCGGTCAGGGTCATCGCACCATGATTTAAAGATCGGCTGAGTGTCGGAGGGGGCGGGTAGGCTCGTTGACAAGATGACCGAGGACCTTTCGCCCGCTGAGCGATACGCAGCCGCCCGGGTACGTGCTGCTGAAGAGGCCACCGCGCTGGCCCCCTTCCGTGACATGTACGACTTCGAGCTCGATCCCTTCCAGATCGAGGCGTGCCAGGCACTGGAGGCCGGCAAGGGAGTGCTCGTCGCGGCACCCACCGGATCCGGGAAGACCATCGTCGGCGAATTCGCCGTGCACCTCGCCCTGCAACAGGGCCGCAAATGCTTCTACACCACGCCCATCAAGGCCCTGTCCAACCAGAAGTACGCGGATCTGGCCAGGCGCTACGGCGCCGACAAGGTCGGCCTGCTCACCGGCGACAACAGCGTGAACGCCGGTGCGCCCGTGGTGGTCATGACCACCGAGGTGCTGCGCAACATGCTGTACGCGGGCTCGCAGGCACTGCTCGGCCTCGGACATGTCGTGATGGACGAGGTGCACTATCTCTCCGACCGGTTCCGCGGCGCGGTCTGGGAGGAAGTGATCATTCACCTCCCCGAGTCGGTCACCCTGGTCTCGCTCTCCGCCACGGTGTCCAACGCCGAGGAGTTCGGGGACTGGCTGGACACCGTCCGTGGCGACACCGAGGTGATCGTCTCCGAGCACCGGCCGGTGCCGTTGTGGCAGCACGTGCTCGCCGGACGCCGGATGTACGACCTCTTCGAGGAGTCGACCGACCACGGCGGCAGGGGCGGGGCCAAGCGGGAGGTCAACCCCGATCTGCTGCGGATGGCCCGGCAGGAGAACCAGCGCACCTACAACCCCCGCGACCGCCGGCGCGGCAAGATGGTGCGCGAAGCGGACCGGGAGCGCGAGCGCCGCTCGCGCAGCCGCATCTGGACCCCCAGCAGGCCCGAGGTCATCGCGCGGCTCGACGCCGAGGGGCTGCTCCCGGCGATCACCTTCATCTTCAGCCGGGCCGCCTGCGAGGCCGCGGTCCAGCAGTGCCTCCACGCGGGTCTCCGGCTCAACCCCGAGGAGGCGCGCCAGACGGTCCGTGAACTGGTCGAGGAACGCACCGCAGCGATCCCCCGCGAGGACCTGCATGTGCTGGGGTACTACGAGTGGCTGGAAGGTCTGGAGCGGGGCATCGCGGCGCACCACGCCGGGATGCTGCCGACCTTCAAGGAGGTCGTCGAGGAACTCTTCGTGCGCGGTCTGGTCAAGGCCGTGTTCGCGACGGAGACCCTGGCGCTGGGCATCAACATGCCGGCCCGCTCGGTGGTGCTCGAGAAGCTGGTCAAGTGGAACGGCGAGCAGCACGCCGACATCACTCCCGGCGAGTACACCCAGCTCACAGGACGTGCCGGGAGGCGCGGCATCGACGTCGAGGGTCACGCCGTGGTGCTCTGGCAGCGCGGCATGGACCCGGTGGGGCTCGCCGGGCTGGCCGGTACGCGTACCTATCCGCTGCGCTCCAGCTTCAAGCCCTCGTACAACATGGCGGTGAATCTGGTGCAGCAGTTCGGGCGGCACCGCTCGCGCGAGCTGCTGGAGACCTCCTTCGCGCAGTTCCAGGCCGACAAGTCCGTCGTCGGCATCTCCAAGCAGGTGCAGAAGAACGAGGAGGGGATCGCGGGCTACCGGGAGGGCATGACCTGCCACCTGGGCGACTTCGAGGAGTACGCACGGCTGCGCCGCGACCTCAAGGACCGTGAGACGGAGCTGGCCAAGCAGGGGGCCGCACAGCGCCGCGCGGCGGCCGCGAGTTCGCTGGAGAAGCTCAAACCCGGCGACGTGATCCATGTGCCGACCGGCAAGTTCGCGGGCCTCGCGCTGGTCCTGGACCCCGGACTGCCGGCCGGGCGGGCCAACGGGCACCGCGGCTTCGAGATGCAGGACGGGCCGAGGCCGCTCGTGCTGACCGCGGAGCGGCAGGTCAAGCGTCTCGCGCCGATCGACTTCCCGGTGCCGGTCGAGGCACTGGACCGGATGCGCGTCCCCAAGTCCTTCAACGCCCGCTCCCCGCAGTCGCGGCGCGATCTGGCATCGGCACTGCGCACCAAGGCCGGGCACATCGTGCCCGACCGGCACCGCAAGCAGCGGTCCACCGCCGCCGACGACCGTGAGATCGCCAGGTTGCGCAGCGAGCTGCGTGCGCATCCCTGCCACGGCTGCGACGAGCGCGAGGACCACGCGCGCTGGGCCGAGCGGTATCACCGCCTGCAGCGGGACACCCGGCAGCTGGAGCGCCGGATCGAGGGCCGGACGAACACCATCGCCCGCACCTTCGACCGTATCTACGCGCTGCTGACCGAACTGGACTATCTGCGCGGCGACGAGGCGACCGAGCACGGCAAGCGCCTCGCCCGGCTCTACGGTGAGCTGGACCTGCTGGCATCGGAGTGCCTGCGCGCCGGTGTCTGGGAGGGCCTCAGCCCCGCGGAGCTCGCCGCCTGCGCGTCGGCGCTGGTCTTCGAGGCCCGGCAGTCCGACGACGCGGTGACACCCAAGGTGCCGTCCGGCAGGGCGAAGACCGCGCTGGGCGAGATGGTCCGCATCTGGGGCAGGCTCGACGCCCTCGAAGAGGACTTCAAGATCAACCAGACGGAGGGTGTGGGGCAGCGCGAGCCGGACCTCGGCTTCGCCTGGGCGGCGTACCAGTGGGCCTCGGGCCGGGGCCTCGACGAGGTGCTGCGCGACGCCGAGATGCCGGCGGGCGACTTCGTCCGCTGGTGCAAACAGGTCATCGACGTGCTCGGCCAGATCGCCGCGGCCGCGCCGGGCGCGGACAGCACGGTCTCCAGGAACGCCCGCAAGGCGGTCGACGCGGTGCGCCGGGGAGTGGTCGCGTACAGCTCCGTCGGCTGACCGGCGGGTCCTGTGGCCCCCGTCCGGCATGTCCGGCGGGGGCCCGGCACCTCAGGGCCTTCCCGAGGCCCAGTCCTCGTACGCCGTCCAGGCCCGCAGTGTGCGGCCACTCTCGAAGCGGTGCTCGATGCCGGTGACCGGGTCGGTGAACTCCAGCATCCGCGACAGCAGTTGCAGCGGCCGGCTGAAGTCGTCCGGTGCCGGATCGGTGACCACCGGGTAGAACGGGTCGCCCAGCAGCGGAACGCCGAGCGCGTTCATATGGACCCGGATCTGATGGGTGCGGCCAGTGACCGGGGTGAGGCGGTAACGGCCGAGTCCCGCGCGGTGCCCGGTCAGCTCGATCCGGGTCTCGCTGTTCGGCTCGCCCGCCGTCTCGAAGGCGGCGACGATTCCGGGGACCTTCTCGATCCGGCTGCGAGCTGTGTGCGGCAGGGTGAGCCCGGGGAGGTATGGGGCCACGGCCTCGTACTCCTTGCGCACCTTCCGGTCGCGGAAGAGGGTCTGGTACGCGCCACGCTCATCGGCTCGCACACAGAACAGGATCAGACCCGCCGTGAGCCGGTCGAGGCGGTGCGCGGGACTCAGCTCGGGCAGATCCAGATCCCGCCGGAGCCGGGCCAGCGCGGTCTGGGTGACGTGGCTGCCGCGGGGCATGGTGGCGAGGAAGTGCGGTTTGTCGGCCACCAGGATGTGATCGTCGCGATAGCGCACATCGATGGGATACGGGACGGGCACCTCGTCGGGGAAATCGCGGTGGAACCAGACCGAGGCCCCCGGTGCGTACGGGGTGTCGGCGGTCACCGGCCCGTCCGCACCGACGAACGCCCCGTCCCGGAGCATCGCGTCCACCGTCGCGGCTCCGGCCGGCAGCCGCTCCACGAGATGATCGCGCACGGTCGCCCACGTCCCGTCGGACGGAAGCCTGAGCCTGACCGGATCAATGCCCTCCCGCTGCGGCAGGGGCGCCGGCGGGCGGGGTCTCTTGCGTCTCATCGAGGTCAAGAGTACGAGCGTCCGCCGGCCGGCCGGACCGTGAGCCGTCGGAGCGCGGCCGGTGGGGCCGCGCACCCGGATCCCGGCCCCCGTGCGGGCCGCCGCCCATGGTGCGCAGCGGCCCGCGGCGGGGAATGCGCGCTCCGGGGACAGGCCACCGGAGCCGACCTGATTACTTCGGCATCAGCACGCTGTCGACGATGTAGACCGTCGCGTTGGCCGTCGGCACATTGCCGCAGACCACGTTGGACGTGTCGTTGACCTTGTACGAGGTGCCGGAGCCGGACGTGGTCAGCTTGCTCTTCTCCAGGGTCGGGTACGTGCCGTTCTCCAGCTGCTTCGGGGTGAGCTTCTGGCCCACCACGTGGTAGGTGAGCACCTTGGTGAGCATGGCCTTGTTGTTGAGGACCTTGTCCAGCTGGGCCTTCGGGATCTTGTTGAAGGCGTCATTGGTCGGGGCGAAGACCGTGATGTTCTTGGCGTTGTTCAGCGTGTCGACCAGGCCGGCCTTCTTGACCGCGGTGACCAGCGTGGAGAGCGCCGGGTTGTGGGAAGCCGCGGTAGCCACCGGGTCCTTGGCCATGCCGTCGAAGCTGCCCGCGCCGTCCTTGGGCACCGACGCGCAACCGGGACCGAACGGCTTGCCGGTGTCCATGGCGCTGCTCTTGGCCGCCGTGGGCGTCGGCTTGGAGCCGGCGGAGCTGGTCTTGGAGTCGTCGTTGGAGCAGGCGGCCAGCGCCAGCGGCAGGACGACCGCACCCACGACGGCGAGGGCGAGGCGGGGGGAGCGAGTGGTGTTCATGACGGTCTCCTTGCAGTGATCACGTACAGCGGCTTGAGGGGTCGGGTGCAGTGGAGCGAGCCTCCACGGCGCACGGCACGGCGGGACGGGTAACCCGCTCCGCCCGGTGCTGCCGCGACGCTCCGAAGTGCACTCACGACGCCTATTCGGCCCGCGACCGTCTGCGGATTGGTCTGTCATTCGATCGAGTGACAGACCAATCCGACCGTGAACCGGCGCCGAATAGCAGGTAAGGGGCGGTGCACGGAACTGCCCCCGGAGGGAGTGGCATGGTGGACCAGAGGCGCCGGACGGCAGTGGTGGGCAGCGGGATCGCGGGGCTCACGGCCGCGCACGTCCTGCAAC
The DNA here is from genome assembly GCF_036088315.1 of Streptomyces sp. NBC_00344. Lineage (NCBI taxonomy): Bacteria > Bacillati > Actinomycetota > Actinomycetes > Kitasatosporales > Streptomycetaceae > Streptomyces > Streptomyces sp. NBC_00344. Next base: position 5,790,698 of record NZ_CP107996.1, read on the forward strand.
GCGCACATGACGTGTCGCTGTACGAGGCCGACGACAGGCTCGGCGGACATGCGCACACCCACGACATACCGGCGGCCGACGGCAGGGTGCACCGTGTCGACTCGGGTTTCATCGTGCACAACGAGCGGACCTATCCCCTGCTGCTCCGGCTCTTCGGTGAACTGGGCGTCACCACCCAGGAGTCGGAGATGAGCATGTCCGTGCGGTGCGAGGGCTGCGGACTCGAATACGCCGGAGCGCGGGGGCTGTCGGGGCTTGTCGCGCAGCCGCGCAACCTCTTCCGGGCCCGCTATCTGCGGATGCTCGCCGAGGTACCGCTCTTCCACCGCAGGGCCCGGCAGCTGCTCGCCGCCGGCGGGGGAGCCGACGGCATGACCCTCGGGAACTTCCTGCGGCGCGGCGGCTTCTCGCCCTACTTCGTCTCGCACTTCATGACACCGCTGGTCTCAGCGGTCTGGTCCTGCGACCCGCTGACGGCACTCGGCCACCCCGCCGAACCGCTCTTCCGCTTCATGGACCACCACGGGATGCTCGCGGTCACCGGCTCCCCGGTCTGGCGCACCGTCACCGGAGGCTCGGCACGGTATGTCGAGCGGATCGGCAAGGAGCTCACCGCCCTGCACACCTCGACCGCGGTCCGGAGCGTGCGGCGCACCCCGGACGGTGTCGAGATCACAGCCGAGGACGGCAGCGCCGAGCGGTACGACGCCGTGGTCATCGCCGTCCATCCCGACCAGGCGCTGCGGATGCTCACCGACCCGAGCGAGCAGGAGCGCCGTGTGCTCGGCGCCTTCCGCTACTCCCGAAACCCCACCCTCCTGCACACGGACACCTCGGTCCTGCCCCGCAGCCCCCGGGCCCGCGCCTCCTGGAACTATCTGATGCCGCACTGCGGCTCGGGGGCCGAGCGGGTACAGGTCAGCTATGACATGAACCGCCTGCAACGGCTCGACGCCCCCGACCGCTATGTGGTCACCCTCAATGGCGCCGGCCGGATCGCCGAGGACCGGGTGGTCGACCGCATGGTGTACGAACACCCCGTCCAGACCGTTGAATCGGTGGCCGCACAGCGCCTGCTTCCGGACCTGAACAGCCAGGTCACCGCCTATGCCGGCGCCTACCACGGCTCGGGCTTCCACGAGGACGGCTGCCGCTCCGGCGTCGCGGCCGCCGCGGCCCTGGGGGTGACCTGGTGAACTCCGTCTATCCGTGCACCATCACTCATGTGCGGACAGAGCCGCTGCGGCACAGCCTGCGCCACCGCACCTACATGTGGGTGATCGACCCCGACCGGCCGCCCCGGATGCCCTGGCCGCTGCGCCTGCTCGCCCGCTTCGACGCACGGGATCACTTCGGCGGCGACGAGCCGACGGTGCGGGCCGGCCTGGAGAAGTTCCTGGCCGCCAGGGGCGTCGACCTCGCGGGCGGGAGTGTGCTGATGCTCGCCCACGCCCGGGTCCTCGGCTATGTCTTCAACCCGCTCACCGTCTACTGGTGCAACGACGCCGATGGCCGCCCGCTGTGTGTCGTCGCAGAGGTGCACAACACCTATGGCGAACGGCACTGCTACCTCCTGCGCCCCGACGCCTCCGGCCAGGACACGGTCGGGAAGGAGTTCTACGTCTCGCCGTTCTTCCCGGTGGACGGCGACTACCGGATGCGGCTGCCGCGGCCGGGCGAGCGGCTGAATCTCACGGTCCATCTGGAGCGTGCGGGCACCCGGCCGTTCACCGCGACCGTCAGTGGCGAGCGCCGGGAGGTCACACCGGCCGTGCTGCTGCGGGCGGCACTGCGCCACCCCTGGCCCGCCCTGGCCGCATCGGCGGCCATCCGTATCCATGGCATCCGCCTCTACCTGCGCGGACTTCCCGTGCAGCCCCGTCCCCGTCACCGGCCTCAGGAGGGCATGAAGTGAGCGTGACCGTCTCCACGGAAACCACTGGTTGCCCCGGATCCGCAGGCTCACCGGGACCGGCCCCCGCTGTCCCGGACGCACCGCGCACCGCGGTCGACGCCGGGCGGTGGCCGGACGTGGCGCGACTCCCGCGCGCCTCATGGCTGCGTACGGCCGTGGCCGAGCGCATCGTCCGCAAGGCACTCGGAGCCCTCCCGCTGCGGGTGCGTCTTGGCGCCACGCAGACACTCGGTCTCGGCGGTCCGCTGATGGTGGTGCACGACCCGAGGGCGTTCTTCCGGCGGATCGGCGCGGGCGGACTCATTGGATTCGGCGAGTCCTACATGGCGGGCGAATGGGAGGCCGGCGACCTGGTCGGCGTGCTGGCCGTGCTCGCCGAACGCGCGGCGAGCCTGATTCCCGCCCCGCTCCAGAAGCTTCGCGCGGTCTGGGCGAGCAAGCAGCCCGCGGCGCAGCGCAACACCCCCGAGGGATCACGCGAGAACATCAGCCACCACTACGACCTCTCCAACGATCTGTTCGCGCTCTTCCTGGACGAGACCCTGTCGTACTCATCGGCGCTCTTCCGCGGCTTCCCGGCCGATCACACCCTGCTGGCAGCCGCACAGCACCGCAAGATCGACCGGTTGCTCGACCAGGCCGCGGTCGGGCCGGGTACCCGGCTCCTTGAGATCGGTACCGGCTGGGGTGAACTGGCCGTTCGCGCCGCGGAACGCGGGGCGACGGTGCTCACCGTGACGCTCTCCCGGGAGCAGCGCGATCTGGCCGTGGAACGTATCCGCGCCGCGGGTGTCGAGGACCGGGTGACCGTGGAGATCCGCGACTACCGCACGGTGCGCGGTGGTTACGACGCCATCGTGAGTGTCGAGATGATCGAGGCCGTCGGCGCCGAATTCTGGCCCGAGTACTTCAAAACGCTCGACCGGCTGCTGGCGCCGGGCGGGCGGGTCGCCCTCCAGGCGATCACCATGCCGCACGACCGGATGCTGGCCAGCAGGGACACCTTCACCTGGATCCAGAAGTACATCTTCCCCGGCGGCCTGCTGCCTTCCACCGAGGCGATCGAGCAGACCGCCGCGGACCACACCGACCTGCGCGTCAGCGGGCGCGACACCTTCGGGCCGCACTACGCGGAGACCCTCAGGCTCTGGCGTGAACGGTTCGAGGAGCAGGCCCCGCAGGTCGCCGCACTCGGTTTCGACGAGACCTTCCGGCGGCTGTGGACCTTCTATCTCGCCTACTCCGAAGCGGGCTTCCGCTCCGGCTATCTGGACGTGCAGCACGTGCTGCTGACCAAGGAGGAAACCTCCCGATGACGGCTCTTGCGACACGGACCGGCGCCGCACAGCAGCTCTTTCCGCTGGCGGAACAGCTCATGGGGGGCCGCCTGCCCCTGCGGCTGCGCGCCTGGGACGGCTCCCTCGCCGGTCCCGACGAAGCTCCGGTCGTGGTGCTCCGCTCCCGCCGCGCGCTGCGCAGGCTCGTCTGGCAGCCCGGTGAACTCGGCCTCGCCCAGGCCTACGTGACGGGCGAACTGGACATCGAGGGGGACCTTGCCGACGGTCTGCGCACGGTGTGGGGCGCGGTCCGCTCACGGGGCCTGCGCCCGCCGGAGCTCACCCTCGCGCAGCGGGGCCGCGCGTTCCGTACCGCGCTGCGGCTCGGCGCGATCGGCCCCCGGCCCGCTCCGCCGGCCAGCCAGGCACGGCTGCGGGGCGCCCTGCACAGCCGGGCCCGTGACCGGGCCGCCATCAGCCATCACTACGACCTCTCCAACGACTTCTACGCGCTGCTGCTCGACCGCACCATGGCGTACTCCTGCGGCTACTGGACCAGCGAGAAGCCCGGTTACGTCGCCGAGGACGCCCAGCGGGACAAGCTGGAACTGATCTGCCGCAAGCTCGGACTGCGGCCCGGAGCCCGACTGCTGGACATCGGTTGCGGCTGGGGCTCGCTAGCGCTCTACGCGGCGCAGGAGTACCAGGTGCGCGTCACCGCGGTCACGCTGGCCCGCGAGCAGGCCGAGTACGTCGGGGCGCAGGTCGAGAAGCGTGGTCTGGGCGACCTGGTCGACGTAAGGCTGTCGGACTACCGCGACATCGAGGGCGGCGGTTACGACGCGGTGTCCACGATCGAAATGGGCGAGCACGTCGGCGACGCGGAGTATCCGGGCTTCACCGCGACGCTGTACGGGATGCTCCGTCCGGCTGGCCGGGTCCTGGTCCAGCAGATGTCCCGGGGCGCTGTCGCACCGGGCGGCGGTGCCTTCATCGAGGCGTACATCGCCCCCGACATGCACATGCGCCCGCTGGGCGAGACGGTCTCCTTGCTGGAGGGCGCAGGTCTGGAAGTGCGGTCCGTGGAATCACTCCGCGAGCACTACGCCAGGACCGTCGGTGCCTGGCTGGACACGCTCGAGCAACGCTGGGCGGAGTTCAGCGACCTGGCCGGCGAGGAGACCGCGCGGGTCTGGCGCCTCTATCTGGCCGGTGGGCGGCTGGCCTTCGAGGAACGCCGGATGGGCGTCGACCAGATCCTCGCGGTCCGGCCCGCCGGTGACGGTACGAGTGCCATGCCCGGCACTCCGCTGGACTGGTACGCCGAGGACGGCGGACGGTGAACGGCTATCCCTGGGCGGCGTTCGGCGAAGGGGTGGGAGCGGCGGCGGCCGCCGCTCTCGCCGTCATGCTGATCACGTTCGCCGTCGCGTGCGCCAGGGGGCTGCACCGGATTGTGGACATCGCCTGGGGAGCGGCGTTCGCGCTGGTGGCGCTGGTCTCGTACGCGGTGTCGTCGGGCGAGGGTGACGACGCCCGACGGCTGCTGGTGACCGTACTGACCGTCGTGTGGGGGGTACGGCTGGCCGCCCATATCGCGTATCGCGGGCGCGGCCGCGGGGAGGACCCGCGGTACGAGAAGATGCTCAGCGGAGCACGGGGGAACCGGAACCTGTACGCACTGTGCACGGTCTATCTGCTCCAGGGCGCACTTGTGCTGCTGGTCTCGCTGCCGGTGCAGGCCGCGCAGTACATCCCGGGGCCGCTCGGCCCGGTCGCCTGGGTGGGCGCCGCGGTGTGGCTGGTCGGCCTGGCCTTCGAGGCGGTCGGGGACTGGCAGCTGGCGCGCTTCACGTCCGATCCGGCACACCGGGGGCGGATCATGGACCGCGGGCTGTGGTCATGGACCAGGCACCCGAACTACTTCGGTGACTTCTGTGTCTGGTGGGGGCTGTTCCTCATCGTCTGTGACGATCCGGTGGCAGCCGCTGCAACGGTCGCCGGCCCTGTGGTGATGAGCCTGCTGCTGACCAAGGGCAGTGGGAAGCGCCTGCTGGAGCGGCATATGGCGGACCGTCCCGGCTTCGCCGAGTACGCCGGGCGCACCAGTGGTTTCTTCCCGCTGCCGCCGAAGCGGGCCCCGCGGGCCGACGGCTAGTGCCGTGGCAGGCAGTGTCTTCCGGGTCTTCCCGCTGCCTGCCGCGGCACCATCTGCTGTCCGTGGCAGGCAGCCGGCGTGCTGGTGCCCCCGCCTCGCGACGCACCGCATCCAGTGCCGTGCGCTGACCCATCAGGGAATACGGGACAGCCCATGTGCTGCCCCGTCAGGGATTACGGGGGAGCCGTCAGGCGGGAAACTGCATCAGCGCGAGCGGATTGCTGGTCGGCTCGGCAGAGCCGCCCGCCGGTTCGACGGTGATGCCCATTCCCTTGGCGGAGTTCACCGAGCCGGCCAGCAGCACACCCTCGGAGGTGGCCGAGGAGTTCAGCAGCCCGGCCGGCCGCATGGTCCCGGCGTCGTTGAACCACAGCTGGTAGACCTTGCCGCTGGGCGGCTTGGGCAGTCCGGAGGCGAGGAACGCGGCCTTGTTCCTGCTGTGCGACACGACCGCGGTGCCGGTCGCCCCGTTCGAGAGCCTTCCGGTAGTGACCTTCGCGTCGGGGGCGGCGAGCACCGAGGCCAGCGCATCGGCCTGCTGCTGCGAGTGCTGGGCACTGGCCCTGGCGTCGCCGGCTTCCTCGTGCTGCCACACCGCGATGCCGCCGAAGCCGACGGCCGCGGCCAGACAGGCCGCCAGCGTGAAGCGTGAGAGGGCCCGGCCCCGACGGCCACCGCCACCGCGCGGCTGGTGCGCCAGCAGCGGCGGTTCCTGGCGTTCGGTGGCGATCCTCCGCAGCACCTGTGCCTTGAGCGCGGGTGGCGGGGTCACCGTGACGGCCAGTCCGAGCCGTCCCGCGGTGGCCTGCAGCTCGCGTACCTCCTGGGTGCACGCAGGGCAGTCCGCCAGGTGCTGCTCGAACTCGGCACGCTCGTCGGTGTCCAGCGCGTGCAGGGCGTACGCGCCGGTGAGTGTGTGCAGATCCGCTGTCATCATGCGCTGACCCCCAGGCAGTCGCGCATCCGGATGAGTCCGTCGCGCAGTCGAGTTTTGATGGTGCCGAGGGGTACGGAGAGAAGCTCGGCCACTTCCCGGTAGGCGAGCCCCCGGTAGTACGCGAGGGTCACCGATTCACGCTGCACTTCTGTGAGGGAGCGCAGACAACGCCGTACCTGCTCACGTTCCAGACGCGCCTCCACCTGCTCGGTCACGTCGTCGAAGGCGGGGGTCCGGTCGAGCAGTGCCGCCTTGTGTTCGCGGTCCGTGGCCGCCTGCGCCGAACGCACCCGGTCCACGGCCCTGCGGTGGGCGAGCATCAGCACCCAGTTGATGGCGGTTCCCCGGTCGGCGCGGAAACGTGCCGCACTGCGCCACACCTCGAGCAGAACCTCCTGGGCCACCTCCTCCGACTGGGCCGGGTCCCTCAGCACCGCGCGTACCAGGCCCAGAACGGGGCCGGACACCGCGTCGTACAGACTTGAGAACGCCTCCTGGTCGCCCCTGCTGACCCGGGCCAGCAGTTCCTGCAGATCAGGTCCCGCCGAGGCGGCTCCGCTGATGTGTACGGCTTCTTTCACGCGGCGTTCCTCCACGGTGCGGGACGGTTGCATACAAGGGTCTGCTCTTCATTCGGAGCCGGAGCCCTGGTGGATTGCTCAGACGCTCGGATGCTGTCAGCGATTCTCACATACGCGATACATCGTGGTTGACGCGTGTGTGGCGTCGCGATATGTTCGGCCACGAGTATTCGCATGCGATGAGGAATGGGGCGGTGACAGTGGCAGTGAAGCGGCGCAAGCTCGGCAACCCGCTGGCACTCGCCGTCATGGTGCTGCTTTCCGAGCGCCCGATGCACCCCTACCAGATCGCACAGACCCTCCGTCAGCGCGGCAAGGAACAGAGCGTAAAGATCAACTTCGGTTCGCTCTACACGGTGGTGCAGAACCTCGAGAAGCATGACTTCGTCGAGGTCGCCGACGTGCAGAAGCAGGGCAATCGCCCCGAGCGCACCCTCTACTGCCTGACCGGCGAAGGCCGCGCCGAGATGGTCGACTGGATGTCCGATCTGCTGGCCGTCCCCGCCACCGAGTTCCCGCTCTACGGGACGGCGCTCTCCTTCATGGGGGTGCTGCCGCCGGACGAGACGGCGACGCTGCTGACCGACCGGGCCGGCCAGCTCGAAGTACGGGCCGCCGCGCTGCGGGGCGTCCTGCAGAAGCTGTACGAGACGCTGCCCCGGATCTTCCTGCTGGACACGGAGTACCAGCTGCACATGCTCGAGGCGGAGGCCGAGTGGACCCGCACGCTGGTCGCGGAGATGGCGGACGGATCGCTCAGCGGTATACAGGGCTGGCGGTCCTTGCACGAGACCGGTGAAGTCCCGCAGGAATGGCAGACCTTGGAGGAGGATGGCTCCAGGGACTGAGACGTCCCACAGAGAGAAGACCCCGGCGGGCGCTGTTGGAGCAGCTCCCACCGGGGTCTCGAACCCCGGACCGGACTTGCGGTGAGGCAAGCCGGGCGATCGAGGTGCGGCACACCCAGGATAGCCCGGCGCTCTTCACGCGGATCGGCTCGGCATGCCCGAGAACCCCGCTCACCACAGGAGAGCCCTGTCATGACCGACCCCGCGCCCGCCGTAACGGCGCATCGACTGATCAAGACCTATCCAGGTGATGTCACCGCCCTCAACGGGATGGACATCACCGTCGAAGCCGGCACCGTCTTCGGGCTGCTGGGCCCCAACGGTGCGGGCAAATCGTCCACCGTGAAGATCCTCACCACCCTCGCCCGCCCGGACAGCGGCGAAGCGTCGGTCGCCGGACACGATGTGCTGCGCCATCCCGACCGGGTGCGCCGCGAGATCGGGGTCGTCGCCCAGAAGTCCGGCGCCGACCCCGTGGCCACCGGCCGGGAGAACCTGCTGCTCCAGGGCCGGCTCTACGGCATGAGAGGCGCCGCACTCGCCGGGCGCGTCGGTGAGCTGCTCGACCGCTTCGATCTCGCGGACGCGGCGAACCGCATCGTGAAGGGATATTCCGGCGGTATGCAGCGCCGCCTCGATGTGGCGCTCGGTCTGGTCCACCGGCCGCGGGTGCTCTTCCTCGACGAACCGACGACCGGGCTCGACCCCGAGGCCCGCGCGGCCATGTGGGACGAGATCTCCCGGCTGGCGGGCGAAGAGGGGCTGACCATTCTCCTCACCACCCACTATCTGGAGGAGGCCGACCGGCTGGCCGAGCGCATCGCGATCGTCGACCGCGGCCGGGTCGTGGTCGAGGGCACCCCCGATGAGCTCAAGGGCGAACTGCGCGGCGACGCGGTGCATGTGGAGCTCCGGGCCGAAGGGGACGGAGCGGTGCTCACCGCCGCACTCGCCGGCCTGCCCGGCATCCATGAGGTGCTGGTCGAGGGGCGCCGGGTCAGTGCCAGGGCGGACGACGGGGCGGCAGCGGTGCCGTCATTGCTCGCCACCCTGGAGAGGGCCGGAGCCGCCGTCGCCGCCGCGACGGTCGCCAGGCCATCCCTTGACGACGTCTATCTGCGATACGCAGGACGCCGGTTCGCCGAAGCAGTTCCCACCGTCCCGCACCTCGCGGGCGCAGCCGCGGGAGAAGCCCTGTGAGCACCGCCACTCTCACCCAGACCTGGTACATGACCCAGCGTCAGCTGATGGCGATCCTGCGTCAGCCCGTCTTTCTGCTGATCTCCCTGATCCAGCCGGTGATCTGGCTGTTCCTCTTCGGCAGCCTCTTCCGGAAGGTCGTCGAACTCGGTGGGTTCGGCACCTCCACGTATCTCGACTATCTGATCCCGGGCATCGTGGTGATGAGCGCCCTGGGATCGAGCATGTGGGCCGGCATGGGAACCCTGGAGGAGATCGAACGCGGCACGCTCAACCGCTTCCTGACCACCCCGGTCAGCCGGACCGCGCTGATGAACGCCAATGTGGTGCAGAACGGCATCTCCACGGCGGTTCAGTCCGTGGTCATCGTGCTGCTGGGGCTGCTCGGCGGCGCTCAGTACCCCGGGGGCCTCGGCGGGCTCGTCATCCTGGTGGTCGCGTCGATCCTGCTCGGTACGGTCTTCGGAACCCTCTCCAACGCTCTCGGCATGCTGGTCCGTGAGCGCGAATCGATCATCGGCATCAACACCTTTCTGCTGCTGCCGCTGACGTTCCTGTCCTCGGCCTTCATGGCCCCTGCCCAGATGCCGTCCTGGATGCGGCACATCGCGGACTTCAACCCGGTGAACTGGGCGATGGTGGCGGGGCGTTCGGCGATGTCGGCGGGCCCGGACTGGGGTGTGGTGCTCAGCCGCGGAGGAGGGCTGCTGCTGCTCGCGGTGTTCTCGGTCTGGCTGTCGACCCGTACCTTCCGGTCCTACCAGCGCTCCGTCTGACGGGCCGGCAGCAGACCGGACTGACACGAAGGAAGTACAGCGGCAAGCCCCCGGCCGTACCGCGGCCGGGGGCTCACCGGTGCGGCGGTTCCTCAGGCGGCCCGCTCCTGCTCCGCCTCGACCTGGGCGTTCCACTCGCGCTTGGCGGCCCGCCAGGCCTCGTCGGTCTGGCCGAGACGCCAGTACCCCGAGATCGACAACTGTTCGCGCGGGATGCCCCGGTCCAGCCGCAGGTGCCGGCGGAGCTCCTTCACGCAGCCGGCCTCGCCGTGGACGAAGGCGCCGACCGTGCCGGAGGGGAAGTCGAGTGCGCGCACCGCATCGATCAGCGCATCGCCCGCCGGACGCTCACCGCGGTGCAGCCAGCTGACCGACACCCCCGCGGGAGCGGCGATCTTCTGCTCCTCCTCGGTGCCCGACACCTCGATGAGGGCGTGGACCAGCGCGTCCGCCGGCATACGCTCCAGCGCGGCGGCGATCGCCGGCAGCGCGCTCTCGTCGCCCGCCAGCAGATGCCAGTCAGCGGCCGGATCCGGTGCGTAACCGCCGCCGGGACCCAAGAACCGTATGGTCTCACCGGGCTGCGCCCGGGCCGCCCACGGCCCGGCCAGGCCCTCGTCGCCGTGGACCACGAAATCGACTGTCAGCTCCCTCAGCGCCGGGTCCCAGGCCCGAACGGTGTAGGTCCGGGTGACCGGCCACTGTTCACGCGGCAGCTCTTCGCGGATCCGTGCCATGTCGAACGGCTCGGCGTAGCTCACCCCGTCGGGTGCGAACAGCACCTTGATGTAGTGGTCGGTGAACTCCGAGGCGTCGAACCCCTCCAGCCCTTCACCGCCCAGGACGAGACGCACCATGTGCGGGGTGATCCGCTCGGTGCGGATCACCTGCACCTCACGGGCCTGCGGTGTCCTGCGGGCTGTTTCTTCTGCCACGAACGGCTCCCTGGTCCCGAGTTCTTAGGTTCACCTAAGTTAGCACCTCAGCCGTGCAGGACGGAGAGCAGACGCTGCAGCGAACCGCCCAGTCCCCACTGGGCGCCGAGCTCTTCGAGGGCGGCAGGATCGCGCGGCTCCGCGGGCAGCACGGGATCGAACGGCGGAAGCGGCACGTCCGCTGCCACCCGCACCACCTTCGGTGCCACATCGAGGTAGGGGCGGGCCTCGTACAGCTTCTTGCGCTGCGACGGCGTCAGCTTCGCCGACGGGTCGTCGACGGCGGCCATGATCCCGGCCAGATCACCGAACGCGTCGAGCAGTCTCGCAGCGGTCTTCTCCCCGATACCGGGCACTCCGGGCAGCCCGTCGCTCGGGTCGCCCCGCAGCAGTGCCAGATCCACGTAGCCGCGCCCGTCCACCCCGTACTTCTCGCGCAGCACCGCCTCGTCGGTGAGCTGGAGGGTTCCCACGCCCTTCAGTGGATAGAGGACCCGGGCGCCGCGTGCGTCGTCGACCAGCTGATAGAGGTCACGGTCGCCGGTGACGATGTCCACCGGGCCGGTGGCCTGTCCGGCGAGGGTGCCGATGACATCGTCCGCCTCGTATCCGGCGACTCCGACACGGGCGATGCCGATCGCGTCGAGCACCCGCTCGATCATCGGGACCTGCGGTGCGAGGGTGTCAGGGGTCTCCTCGACGTCGGGTCCCTGCGCCGTCTCCTCGGCGACGCGGTGCGCCTTGTACGACGGGATGAGGTCCACCCGCCACTGCGGACGCCAGTCGGCGTCCATGCAGGCGACCAGATCGGTGGGGCGGTGGTCCTGCACCAGCCGGGCGATGAAGTCGAGCAAGCCGCGCACGGCATTGACCGGGGTGCCGTCCGGGGCACGGACCGAATCGGGGACCCCGAAATAGGCCCGGTAGTAGAGGGAGGCGGTATCCAGGAGCATCAGGCGTCGCGTCACGGGTCCGATGATGCCGTACGGCACCGACAGCCGCCCCAAGTGAGCTGGGTCACTCTTCTGTTTGTGTGGTGTAAACGTGGGCAGACGCCGCCCCGGAGCGGAACCAGTAGCAGATTCAAATATTGCGAGGGTGAAGCGGGCGGATCCCGCGCCGCTCCACGACCTGTCGACACGGGGGTGACGGGTCGTTTTCATTCCGACGCGTGAGGTATATGTGTCCAGGCTGCAAGCCGACCGCTTGTACAAAGTGTTCGGCAGACGACCCGATGAAGCCGTTCAGAAGCTCGAGAACGGCACCGGCCGCGATGAGCTGCGCGGCGAAGGGACGACTGCTGCGGTGATCGACGCGTCCTTCACCGTCGAACCGGGCCACATCTTCGTTGTCATGGGTCTCTCCGGATCCGGCAAGTCCACCCTGCTGCGCATGCTCAACGGTCTGCTGGAGCCGACGTCCGGCCGGGTGCTCTTCGACGGCGACGACCTCACCGCGCTCAGCGACCGGGAGCTGCGGGAGGTGCGCTCCAAGAAGATCAGCATGGTCTTCCAGCACTTCGCTCTCTTCCCGCACCGCAGCGTCCTCGACAACGCCGGATACGGCCTCGAGGTGCAGGGCGTGCCGCGCGCGGAGCGTGAGAAACGGGCCACCGAGGCCCTGGAGATGACGGGTCTCGCAGGCTGGGAGAACTCCTGGCCCGACGAGCTGTCCGGCGGTATGCAGCAGCGTGTGGGGCTCGCCCGTGCGCTGGCGACCGACGCGGACCTGCTGCTGATGGACGAGTCCTTCAGCGCCCTCGACCCGCTGATCCGGCGCGACATGCAGGACCAGCTGCTCGAACTCCAGAAGCGGCTGAAGAAGACGATCGTCTTCATCACGCACGACCTCAACGAGGCCATGCGGCTCGGTGACAGCATCGCCGTCATGCGCGACGGCGAGATCGTCCAGCAGGGCACCGCCGAGGACATCCTCATCACCCCGGCGAACGACTACGTCGCGTCCTTCATCAAGGACGTGGACCGCACCCGCGTCCTCACCGCCGCGGCGATGATGACGGACCCCGTCAGCGGCGCGGACGACTGCGGATGCGAGACGGTCACCCCGGACACCAGCTTCGCCGATCTGTGCGGTGTGAGTGCGCGTGTGCCGCACGCGGTGGCCGTGAAGAACACAGAAGGAAAGCTGGTCGGCGTGGTGCCGCAGTCCCGGCTCATAGGTTTCCTCGGCGAGTACGCCGAGGCTCCGCTGGCCTGCGACGCGGCCCCCGACAACAAGGCGGTCGCCAGTGCCTAGGCTCAATTTCGGCAACTGGGTCGAGGACATCGTCCACTGGCTCCAGAACCACGTCAGCTGGCTGTTCGACTTCATCAACAGCGTGCTGACGAACATGTACGACGGCGTCAACGCCGTTCTCAGCGGCGGCGAGCCGCTGCTGATGGCGGGCATTTTCACCGTTCTCGCCTTCTGGCTGCGTGGTCTGCTGCCGGGGGTGCTCACCTTCGCGGGATTCGCGCTGATCGACTCGCTCGCGCTCTGGGACGAGGCGATGGCCACGCTCTCGCTGGTGGTCGTCGCCGCGGTGATCACCATCGTGATCGCGGTGCCGCTGGGTATCTGGGCCGCGCGCAATTCCAAGGTCGGCGCTACCGTCCGGCCGGTGCTCGACGTGATGCAGACGATGCCGGCCTTCGTCTATCTGATCCCGGGCGTCATGTTCTTCGGCGTCGGGGTCACCCCGGGTGTGATCGCGACGATCGTCTTCGCCATGCCTCCGGGCGTACGGATGACGGAACTCGGCATCCGCCAGGTGGACGCCGAGCTGGTCGAGGCCGCCGAGGCGTTCGGCACCAGCCCTCGGAGCATCCTGACCCGGGTGCAGCTGCCGCTCGCGCTGCCGACGATCATGGCCGGCATCAACCAGGTCATCATGCTGGCGCTGTCCATGGTGGTCATCGGCGGTATGGCGGGTGCGGGCGGACTCGGCGAGAAGGTCTACGCCGCGATCACCCAGCTCCAGGTCGGTCTCGCCGCGGAGAGCGGTGTCGCCGTCGTCATCCTGGCCATCTACCTGGACCGGATGACCGGAGCGCTCAACCAGCGGGTCTCCCCGCTCGGCCGCAGGGCGGCCGCGAAGGCGATGGCCGTCGCTCGCGGATGGAGCCTGGCCCACTACCGGCCCGGTACCGCTGTGGCGACCGTTGGTGTCGTGGTGCTGGCGCTCGTCGCCGGCGGCATGAACATCGCCGGCTCCGGCGACAGCCAGGGGAGTTCCGCGGCCGGCACGAACGTCGGTCACGGCAAGAAGATCAACATGGGGTACATCCCCTGGGACGAGGGCATCGCCTCCACCTTCCTGTGGAAGGAGCTCCTGGAGGAGCGCGGCTACACGACCGATGTCAAGCAGCTCGACGCCGGCCCGCTCTACTCCGGTGTGGCCCGCGGCGACGTCGACTTCCAGACGGACTCCTGGCTGCCGACGACGCACGCCGACTACTGGAACAAGTACAAGTCACAGATGGACGACATGGGCCAGTGGTACGGGCCCACGTCCCTCGAGCTGACCGTGCCTTCCTACGTCAAGGGCGTGAAGTCGCTGGCGGATCTGAAGGGCAAGGGCAAGGAGTTCAACGGCAAGATCATCGGTATTGAGTCCAGTGCCGGTGAGATGGGCACGCTGAACAAGAAGGTCCTGAAGGCCTACGGTCTGCAGGGTGAGTACAAGGTCGTGTCGTCGAGTACGTCGTCGATGCTGGCTCAGCTGGACCGCTCCATCAAGAAGAAGGAGCCGGTCGTCGTGGTGCTGTGGTCGCCGCACTGGGCGTACGGCAAGTACGACCTGACCAAGCTCAAGGACCCGAAGGGCGCCTGGGGCAAGACGGACTCGATCCACACCGTCGCGCACAAGGGCTTCGCCAAGAAGGACCCGACCGCTGCCAAGTGGCTCAAGGACTTCAAGCTCACAGAGATCCAGCTGACGAGCCTGGAGAACGCCGTACAGGCCGCGGGTGAGGGGCACGAGCAGGACGGCGTGAAGGCCTGGCTCAAGAAGAATCCGGGTCTCGTCAACAAGCTCGCCCCCGTCCCCGGCGGCGGTGCTCAGCAGGGCAAGGACGCGGGCAAGAGCGTCAACCTCGGTTACTTCCCGTGGGACGAGGCAATCGCCAGCACCTACCTCTGGGACAACATCCTCGAGGATCGCGGTTACAAGCCGAACGTCAAGCAGCTCGACCCGGGCCCGCTGTACACCGCGCTGGCACAAGGCCAGATGGATGTGCAGTTCGACTCCTGGCTGCCGTCGACGCACAAGCAGTACTGGGACAGATACAAGGACAACCTCTCCGATATCGGTTCCTGGTACGGGCCCACGTCCCTTGAACTGTCCGTGCCTTCCTACGTCAAGGGCGTGAAGTCGCTGGCGGATCTGAAGGGCAAGGGCAAGGAGTTCAACGGCAAGATCATCGGTATTGAGTCCAGTGCCGGTGAGATGGGCACGCTGAACAAGAAGGTCCTGAAGGCCTACGGTCTGCAGGGTGAGTACAAGGTCGTGTCGTCGAGTACGTCGTCGATGCTGGCTCAGCTGGACCGCTCCATCAAGAAGAAGGAGCCGGTCGTCGTGGTGCTGTGGTCGCCGCACTGGGCGTACGGCAAGTACGACCTGACCAAGCTCAAGGACCCGAAGGGCGCCTGGGGCAAGAGCGACTCGATCCACACCGTCGCCCGCAAGGACTTCGGCAAGGACCTTCCCGAGTTCAACGGCTGGCTGAAGAACTTCAAGCTCAGCGAGGACCAGCTGAACTCGCTCGAGGTCGCGATCCAGAACGGCGGACCGGGCAACGAGAAGAAGTCGGCCCGCACCTGGCTGGACGCCCATCCGGAGATGGAGGCCAAGCTGGCGCCCGTCGCCGGCTGACCCGGTAGTACTCCGCACTCCCGCAAGGGGTGGACAGCGCCCGAGGGCGTCGTCCACCCCTTGCGTCGTGTCGTGATGTCCCACTCGGGTGTGACAGGAGAGCCCAGCTGTGGGCGGAAGCTGCGTAAGGTGCTTGCAGCACGTGCAACGGGCGACACGGCTAGGGGAGGGCAACCGCGAGATGGACACCGACGAGAAGGAACCGCTCCGGGTGGGCGCGGCAGTCCGCAGGCGCCGGCGCACCCTCGGTCTCACCCTGGCCAAGGTCTCCGCACGCAGCGGTCTTTCGGTGCCGTTCCTCAGCCAGATCGAGAACGAGCGCGCCCGCCCGAGCGTCCGTTCCCTCCAGCGGGTGGCCGACGCACTGGAGACCACGGCGGTGGAACTGCTCGCCGCCTCGGATGCCGCGCGCACGGTGGATGTCGTACGGGCGGCGACCGCCCCCGGCAGCCCACCGCAGTCCGAGCCGCAGACCCGGCCGCTGGTCGCGGGACACCATCAGCTCCGTGCCACCGAGTTCACCGGTGAACAGGAGACCGGTTGCGAGTTCAAGCACCGCAACGACGAGCTGATGTACGTCGCCGACGGCGCGGCCGAAGTGGAGGCCGAGGGCCGGGTGTACCGGCTGGAACGCGGTGATTCGATGTTCCTCTCCGGTGGCGTGCGCCACCGCTGGCGGGCCACCGGAACCGACACCCGCATCGTCGTAGTGGGGGTCGCCGACCATGTCGACGCGACCGCGGAGCAGCGGCGCTGAGCCGGCCGTGATGCGCGTCGTCTCCCTGGTGCCCTCGCTCACCGAGGCGGTCGCCGTCAGCGCTCCCGGGGTGCTGGCCGCGGCCACCGACTGGTGCGTCCGTCCGGCCGGGCTGGACGTCGTACGGATCGGGGGCACCAAGAATCCCGATGTGCCGGCGATCGCCGGGCTGCGACCCGACCTGGTCATCGCCAACGAGGAGGAGAACCGGCCGGCCGACCTCGAGGCGCTGAGAGCCGCGGGGCTGAGCGTGCTGGTGACCGAAGTGCGCGGTCTTTCCCAGGCGTTCAGCGAACTGGAAAGGGTGCTCGCCGCCTGTGGGGCCGGCCGGCCCCGCTGGCTCGACGAGGCGGAACAGGCCTGGGCGCGAGTCGTCCCGGGCCGGGAACGCACAGCCATCGTGCCGATCTGGCGCAGGCCCTGGATGGTGCTGGGCCGGGACACCTTCGCAGGGGATCTGCTGAGCAGGCTCGGCGTACGCAATCCGTACGCGGAGCACCCCGAGCGCTATCCGAGGATTCCGCTCGGCGAGCTGACCGCGGCGGGTGCGGACATGGTCGTCCTGCCCGATGAGCCGTACCGGTTCACCGCCGACGACGGGCCCGAGGCTTTTCCGGGGCTTCCCGCCGCGCTCGTCAGCGGACGGTATCTGACCTGGTACGGGCCGTCGCTGTGCCGCGCTCCGCAGGCGCTGCGGGCCGCTCTCGGCTGACGGCGCGGGGCACGGAACGGACGCCGCCCGTGCCCGGCCGGCTCAGGAGGCGGCCCGGACCAGTGCAGCCATGACCCGAGTATCCCTGCCCGCCTCCGGATGCCACTGCACCCCCAGCGCCCAGTGCCTGCCAGGCACCTCGATCGCCTCGATGGTGCCATCGGCCGAACGGGCCGAGACCACCAGTCCGCGTCCCAGCCGTTCCACCGACTGGTGGTGGTAGGCCGGCACATCCGTCTCCTCCGGCGCGATCGACGCGTACAGGGTGTCCGGCACCGGCTTCACCGGATGACTCCCGAAGACGCCGGCGGCCCCCGTGTGGCCGTCCAGATGCTGCACCAGCGTCCCGCCGAGCGCGACATTGAGCAGCTGCATCCCCCGGCAGATACCGAGCAGTGGTGTCCCCGCCGCCAACGCGGCCTCGATCAGGGCCAGTTCCCAGGCGTCCCGCTCCCGGGCCGGCGGACCGCACCGCTGATCCCGCTCGGCTCCGTACCGCACCGGCTCCACATCGGGCCCTCCCGCGATCACCAGGCCGTCGAGCCGGGCCACCAGCTCCGCCGCCACGCCCGGCACATCGGGCGGAAGCATCGCGGAGAGTCCGCCGGCCGCCCGCACCAGCTGCGGGTAGCCGGCCGGGAGCAGGGCGGCGGGCAGATCCCAGACGCCCCAGCGCGCGGAGGCTTCCAGATAGGTACTCAGCCCGATCAGCGGACGGCGGTGCGACACGGGCACTCCTGGAAGACGCGGCACGCGGAATCAACGCACCGTATCCAAACCGGCCGTCCAGAGCCTACGTTTGGATCATCTTCAGGCCCGTGAGGAGAGGATCCGCCCGTGCCAGTCCGTACACCCGCGCTCGCCGTGGAGGAATTGCGCATACTCGTCGAGAGCGGTGAGATCGACACCGTGGTCCTGGCCTTCCCCGATATGCAGGGCAGACTCCAGGGCAAGCGGTTCGCCGCGTCCTTCTTCCTCGACGAGGTACTCGAACACGGCACGGAGGGCTGCAACTACCTCCTCGCCGTCGACACCGAGATGAACACCGTCGACGGCTACGCGACGGCCTCCTGGGACCGGGGCTACGGCGACTTCGCCATGCACCCGGACCTGACCACGCTCCGCCGCATTCCGTGGCACGAGGGAACCGCGCTGCTCATCGCCGACCTCGCCGCGCAGGACGGCTCGCCCGTCGCCGCCGCGCCACGCCAGATCCTCCGCCGCCAGCTGGACCGACTGGCCTCGCACGGCCTCACCGCCCATGTCGGCACCGAGCTCGAATTCATCGTGTTCAAGGACACCTACGAGCAGGCGTGGGACCGCGACTACCGGGATCTGACCCCGGCCAACCAGTACAACATCGACTACTCGGTCCTTGGCACCGGCCGGGTCGAGCCGCTGCTGCGCCGCATCCGCAACGAGATGGCGGCGGCCGGGCTGACCGTCGAGTCGGCGAAGGGCGAATGCAATCCGGGCCAGCACGAGATCGTCTTCCGTTACGACGAGGCGCTGACCACCTGCGACCAGCACGCGATCTACAAGACCGGCGCCAAGGAGATCGCCTCCCAGGAGGGCATGTCGCTCACCTTCATGGCGAAGTACAACGAGCGCGAGGGCAACTCCTGCCACATCCACCTCTCGCTCCGCGACGAGCACGGGCGCAGCGCCATGACCGGCGCCGAGGCCGGGGGCATGTCCCCGGTCATGCGCTTTTTCCTGGCCGGCCAGCTCGCCGCGCTCCGCGACTTCTCACTGCTCTACGCACCCAACATCAATTCCTACAAACGTTTCCGGCGCGGATCGTTCGCGCCCACCGCGGTGGCCTGGGGCCACGACAACCGCACCTGCTCGCTCAGGGTCGTCGGGCACGGCCCCTCGCTGCGCTTCGAGAACCGGCTGCCGGGCGGCGACGTCAATCCCTACCTCGCGGTGGCGGGACTGATCGCCGCCGGGCTGTACGGCATCGAGCACCGGCTTGAACTCCCCGAGCCGTGCGAGGGCAACGCCTACGAAGCCGACTACGCGCAGGTGCCCGGCACCCTGTCCGAGGCCGCGGGCCTCTGGGCGGACAGCGAGGTCGCCAGGGAGGCATTCGGAGACGAGGTCGTGGCGCACTACCGCAACATGGCGCGCGTCGAGACCGAGGCCTTCGACGCGGCAGTGACCGACTGGGAGCTGCGCCGAGCCTTCGAGCGTCTGTGAGGACCGCCGTGCACGAGCATTCCGTACTCAATCCGGCGACCGAAGAAGTCATCGGCACGGTCCGGGCCACCACGGCCGCCGAGGTCGCGGCAGCGGTGGCCGCCGCGGCCCGCGCCCAGCGCGGCTGGGCGGCAGCCGCACCCGCGGACCGGGCGCGGCTGCTGCGGCGGTTCGCCACTGTCGTCGATGAACACCGCGAGGAACTCGCCCGCATCGAAGTGCGCGAGGCCGGGCACACCCTCGGCAACGCCCGCTGGGAGGCGGCCAACGTCCGCGATCTGCTGGAGTACGCGGCAGGTGGGACCGAACGCTTGATGGGCCGCCAGATTCCGGTCGCGGGTGGTATCGACCTCACCATCCTCGAACCGCTCGGAGTCGTCGGGGTGATCGCCCCGTGGAACTTTCCGATGCCCATCGCGGCCTGGGGCACCGCGCCCGCGCTCGCGGCGGGCAACGCGGTCGTCCTCAAGCCCGCCGAGACCACTCCGCTCAGCGCACTGCGGCTCGCCGAACTCGCCCTGGAGGCAGGTCTTCCCGAACATCTCTTCCAGGTGCTTCCCGGCGCCGGGGACACCGCGGGCAGCGCACTGGTCACGCACCCGGGCGTGGCGAAGATCGTCTTCACCGGCTCCACCCGGATCGGCAAGCAGATCATGGCCAGGTGCGCGGAACTGACGAAGCCGCTGACCCTCGAACTCGGCGGCAAGAGCCCCAACATCGTGTTCGCCGACTCCGACCTGGACGCCGCGGCGGCCGCGGCACCGATGTCCTTCCTGGACAACGCGGGCCAGGACTGCTGCGCGCGCACCCGGATCCTGGTCCAGCGCTCCGTGTACGAGCGCTTCCTGGAACTGCTGGTCCCCGGTATCGAGTCCGTGGTGGTCGGTGACCCGTCGGACGAGAAGACGGAGATGGGACCTCTGATCTCCGAGTCACAGCTGGCACGCGTACGCTCCTACGTTCCGGCGGGCGCCGCCGCGATCCGCGGCACCGCACCCGCGGGGCCCGGGTTCTGGTTCCCGCCGACCGTGCTGACCGCCGAGTCACCGGGGTCCCCGGCCGCCACCGAGGAGATCTTCGGGCCGGTCGCGGTGGTCCTGCCCTTCGAGGACGAGGCCGAAGCGGTCTCTCTGGCCAATGCCACCGAGTACGGACTGTCCGGTTCCATCTGGACCCGTGACGTGGGCCGGGCACTGCGGGTCTCCCAGGCCGTGAGGGCCGGAAACCTCTCGGTCAACTCACACAGCAGTGTGCGCTACTCCACCCCGTTCGGCGGCTACAAGCAGTCCGGCCTGGGGCGTGAGCTGGGCCCCGACTCGCTCGCCGCGTTCACCGAGACCAAGAACGTCTTCATCAGTACGGAGGCCTGAGCACACATGACCGAAGAAACCTCAGTCTGCCGCCGCCTCGTCGGCCGCACCGCCGTCATCACCGGTGCGGGGAGCGGTATCGGCCTCGCCGCCGCCCGCCGTCTCGCCTCCGAAGGCGCGCACGTCGTCTGCGGCGACATCGACGAACGGGCGGGGAAAGCGGCCGCGGACGCGGTGCGCGGCACTTTCGTACGGGTCGACGTCACCGACGCGGATCAGGTCGAAGCCCTCTTCGGCACTGCCCACGAGACCTACGGTTCGGTGGACATCGCCTTCAACAACGCGGGCATCTCGCCCCCGGACGACGACTCGATCCTCACCACAGGCATCGATGCATGGCGGCGCGTCCAGGACGTCAACCTCACGTCCGTCTATCTCTGCTGCAAGGCCGCCATCCCCTACATGCAGCGCCAGGGCCGCGGTTCGATCATCAACACCGCGTCCTTCGTGGCCGTCATGGGCGCGGCGACCAGCCAGATCTCGTACACCGCGTCCAAGGGCGGAGTACTCGCGATGTCCCGGGAACTCGGTGTGCAGTTCGCCCGCCAGGGCATCAGGGTCAACGCCCTCTGCCCAGGACCGGTCAACACACCGCTCCTGCGGGAGCTGTTCGCCAGCGACCCCGAGCGGGCGGCGCGGCGGCTGGTCCACATCCCGGTCGGCCGTTTCGCCGAGGCGGACGAGATCGCCGCCGCGGTGGCCTTCCTGGCCAGTGACGACTCCTCCTTCGTCAACGCCACGGACTTCCTGGTGGACGGAGGGATCTCCGGGGCCTATGTGACGCCGCTTTCGTAGCCGGACCGATGTGCCGCGGGCCCCCGGGGCAGGCCCCGGGGGCCCGAACCCTAGAGTGGCGCCATGACGCACGCGACCCCGCCCGGCTGGTATCCGGACGCCTCTCTGCCGGCCACCGAACGCTGGTGGGACGGAACGGCCTGGACCGCGACCACCCGCCCGGCCGCCGGCGCACCGCCGCAGTTCGGGCCGCCGTCGCAGGGTTTCGGCCCGCAGCAGTCAGGGCCGCAGCAGTTCGGCCCGCCCGCGCCGCGGCGTGGCCATAAGCGGATCGCGGTGCTGGCCGCGGTCGGCGTCGTACTCGCCGGCGCTGTGGCCGCGGGGGTGGTCGTCGCGGGCAGGGGCGACGACCACAAGGGGCCGGAGACCGCGAGAAGCAGCTCGTCCCCGGCCGCCACCACCGACCACAAGGACAGCCCCACCGCCGGCGCGCCGACCGCCGACAGCCCCTCGCTGCTGGTGGACCAGCTCGACGGCATCACCCTGCCGGTCCCGGACGGATGGGAGAAGCCGTCCAGCACCGTCGAGGACGTGACGACCATGCGGACCGAGCACTCCTACGACTGTCCCGGGGACACCGGCACCTTCTGCTGGCACGGCAGGGTCACCTCACGGACCGCCACACAGACCGATCTGACCACCGCAGAAGCCGTGGCCAAGGCGGACATCGACGATGCCGCGAAGAGTTCGTACGACCGGGACATCGTCGGCGACCTCATCTACAACGGCATCACCTCGCACACCCAGCTCGAGTCCAAGTCGGTCTCGGTGGCGGGCCGTACCGGCTATCTGATCCGCTGGCGGGTCAGGACCGGCGCGGGCCCCGGTGGTTACGTACAGACACTCGCCGTGCCCTCATCGGTCGGCTCGGAGGCGATCGTGGTCGTCCGCTTCGCCTTCGACGCAGGGCCCGACGGCCCGCCGACAAGCCTCATGGACACCATCACCCGGGGGATCCGCCCCATCGGCGACGCCACCAGCGGTGGAGTGGGCAGCAGCATCGGCCCCTGAGCACCGCCCGGCCGGCCGCGTACCGGCGGACGCGTGTCACAGGAAGGTGTGCCCCTCACCGCGGTACGTCGGCACCGTCGCGCTCACCCGGTCGCCCTGGATCAGCTGAAGCGCGGTGAAGCGTTCGCACAGTTCACCCGCCTTCGCGTGGCGGAACCACACCTTGTCGCCGATCAGCAGATCATCCGCGGGCGAGCCGAGCAGCGGTGTCTGCACCTCACCCGGGCCCTCCTGCGGGTCGTAGCGCAGACCCTCGGGGAGATACGGCACGGGCAGCCGGTCCGCGCCGGCCGCACCCGATGCGGGGTAGCCGCCGCCGAGTACCGTCACCACGCCCACACCGGGCCGGCGCACCACCGGCATCGCGAAGAGCGCGGCAGGCCGCCCGGTGAACGAGGTGTAGTTGTCGAAGAGCCGCGGTACGTACAGGCCGGAACCGGCGGCGATCTCGGTCACCGCCTCCTCCGCCGCGGTGTGCTGGACGCTGCCCGTGCCGCCGCCGTTGACGAACTCCAGCTCCGGTGCCACAGCACGGACCGCGCGCACCACCGCCGCACGCCTGGAAGCCAGTTCTCTGCGGGCCGCCGACTGCATGAGCCGGACCGCGGACGAGCGCAGCGGATGTCCTGCCACCGCGTCTCCCACCCCGGCCACATGGCCCTCGTACGCCATCAGGCCCACCAGCCGGAATCCCGGACGGCGCGCCACCGACCTGGCCAGCTCGGCGAGTTGGGCGGGTTCGCGGAGCGGGGAGCGGAGCGCTCCGATGCGCACCAGTCCGCCGAGCATCCGCAGGGAGGTGTCCAGTTCCAGACAGACCCGGATCTCCTCGCGGCCACCGTCGCGTGCCCGGTCGATCAGTTCCAGCTGCGCCGGGTCGTCGACCATCACGGTCACCGCGGCGGCGAGTTTCGGGTCGGCCGCCAGCTCCGCGTAGCCGCCGCGGTCCGCCGACGGATAGGCCAGCAGAACGTCCTCGAAACCGGACCGCGCCAGCCACAGGGACTCGGCGAGCGTGAACGACATCAGCCCGGCGAAGCCCTCCCGCCCCAGCACCCTTTCCAGCAGAGCCCGGCAGCGCACGGATTTGCTGGCCACCCGGATCGGCTTGCCCGCGGCACGGCGGACGAGATCGTCGGCATTGGCGTCGAAGGCTTCGAGGTCGACGATCGCCAGCGGAGCGTCAAGAGCGGCGGTGGCCCGGTCGTACCGGGTCCGGTCAGCAGCACGGGGCGTCATGGCCGAAGCCTGACAGACATGATTACCGGAGGGTAGGGGGACGTTCGGGGCAGATGCCCCGGGCGTACCGTCCACCTCCCGCCGGACCACCGGCAGCCCGTAGAGTGACGGGCGGGCGCGCGCGGACGACGACCGGGCGGAGTGCCGCCCGTGCGCCGGCACGCACATGACGGGCAGTTGTACGCAGACGCAAACAGAGGCACAGGGGGGTGGATGGGTACCGAAGCACCACGTGCCCCCTTCCCGTCCTTTCCGCCCCGGCCCGCGCGGCCGCCGGTGCGGACTGCCGCACGGCCCGCGGACGACTCCGCGCAGACCCCCGTCGAAACGACCACCCGGCTGCGTCCCCTCGTCGATCCGCCCCTGGATCCCCCGCACACCGGCCCGCCCACCGGTGGCCCGGACGCCGGGAACCCGCCTGCCGACGAGCCCGCCCGGACGTCCCCGGACCGGCAGCCGTCCGGCGACGAGCGCCCCGGCCGGCAGCCCGCCGTCGCGTACCCGCCGCCACCACCGCAGGTCGCGCCGCCCAGGCCCGCGGTCCCCCCGGCCACCCGGCGCAGGCCCGTCGGAGCGGTCGACCTCACTCCGCGCCCCGGCGCAGGAAATCCGACCGTCTACGCACAGCCACGCCCGGAGACCCCGTCGGAGACCACCACCCGGCTGCGTCCGGTGGCGGCCCGCCGTCCCGCGAGGACCGTGGCCGTAGCGGCCTGCCTGGTGCTGGGCCTCGGGCTCATCGGTGGCGCGGTCGCCGGGAGCGTGCTCACCGGCGAGGCCGACGCGGCCGGCTCCCGCACCGGATTCACCGCCGCACGAGGCCTCTGGCACAGCACCCCCGTCGACACCCTCTTCCCCCGCACGCTCAAGGGGGACGGCGCGGGCCCCGGCGGCGCCGACCGGTCATGGACCAGGCTGGGTGTGGCCCCCGACACCAGCTGCCGGGGCAGGCTGGACCCGCTGCTGCTCAAGGTGCTCGAACCGGTCGGCTGCACGAGGCTGCTGAGGGCCACCTACACCGACGCGACCAGCAGCAGTGTGACCACGGTCGGCATGGTCTTCACAGAGGCGGACCCGACCGCGATGAAGGCTCTGCACGCCCGCTTCGCCGACGAGGGACTGGGCGCACGCACCGATCTGCTCCCGGGAACCTATCCGGTGAAGTCCACCGTCGCCGCCACTTTCGGCGACCAGCAGCGGGCGAGCTGGAAGGTCAGCGTCCTCACCGACGCTCCGGTGGTCGTGTACGCGGTCTCGGGCTTCGCCGACGGCCGCAAGGTCACCGACCCCCAGCCGGCCGCGCGGGCCATGGCGCCCTCCCAGAAGACGGCCGCGGCCCAGGCAGGACTCGGGCACGAGGCCGCCGGGATCGAGGAGCGGGTCGAACGCGCGCTGCGCCGGAACGCCGCATCCGTCACGGAGACGTCCTGATGAGGCGAAGCGGACCCCTCGTCGCGTGCACCTCGGCGCTGGCCGCGGCGCTCTGTGCCGTGCTGCCGTCCGTGCCGGCCCACGCCGACTCCATCCGCGCCCAGGAGTGGGCGCTGGATTCCATGCACGTCCAGCAGGCGTGGCGTACGACCAAGGGCAAGGGCGTCACGGTCGCCGTCCTGGACACCGGTGTGGACGGCACCAACCCCGATCTCGCGGGACAGGTCCTCCCGGACGAGGACCTGATCGGATTCGGGGCGCGCCGCGGGGACCGGTCCTGGGCCCGCCACGGCACCGCTATGGCGGGCATCATCGCCGGCCACGGGCATGGACCCGGTCACGGGGACGGCATCATGGGGATCGCGCCCCAGGCGAGGATCCTGCCGGTCCGGGTGATTCTCGAAGGCGCCGATCCCGCGATCAAGAAGGCCCGCGAGTCCCGGGGCAGCGCCCTCGCCGAAGGCATCCGCTGGGCGGCCGACCACGGCGCCGACGTCATCAACCTGTCGCTCGGCGACGACAGCGCTTCGGCCCACCCCGAGCCGGCGCAGGACTCCGCCGTGCAGTACGCGCTCTCCAAGGGCGCGGTCGTCGTCGCGTCCGCGGGCAACGGCGGAGAGGACGGCGACCCCGTCTCCTACCCCGCCGCCTATCCCGGTGTGATCGCGGTGACCGCGGTCGACCGGTACGGCACCCATGCCTCGTTCTCCACCCGGCACTGGTACGCCACGGTCAGCGCCCCCGGAGACGATGTGGTGATCGCCGATCCCGACCACAAGTACTACGTGGGCTGGGGCACCAGCGCGGCGTCCGCCTTCGTCTCCGGTACGGTCGCCCTGGTCCGCGCCGCGTATCCGCATCTGACGCCGGCCCAGATCAGGAAGCTGCTCACCGACACGGCCCGTGACGCCCCCCGGAGCGGCCGGGACGACGCCCGCGGCTACGGCATCGTGGACCCGGCCGCCGCGCTCGGTGCCGCGGCGAAGCTCACGCCCGGCCGTATCCGGAACGAAGCCGCAGCACCGGGGAAGACGTACTTCGGCCCCGGTCCCGACCCGCAGTCCACGGGCGGCGGACCTGCCGGCTGGCTGGTCCCGCTGGCAGGCGGAGGCGGGGTGCTGCTGCTCGCCTGCGGCGTGGTGCTGTGGCGCGGTGGCCGCGGAACGGGTGGGCGGGGCACGGGCATCAGCCGCTACCGGCGAGCGTTCTGACGGCGGCCCGCGCGGCGTCCTCGACCTTCGCGATGCCTGCCGCGCGGGTGGCATGGCCGTCGGAGAGCACGGCGATCAGATAGGTGCGGCCGTCCGCGGTGACCCGGCCGATGCTGTTGATGTCCCACAGGGACGTGGAACTCCGCGGCAGCCAGCCGTTCTTCAGGGCGCAGTTGCTTCCCGCGGCCGACACTCCCCACTGCTGATCGGCCTGCACCTGCCCCATCAATCCCCGGAGATAGCCGCGGGAGTCCGCGCTGAGCGGGGAGTCGGTGCCGAAAACGGCTTTCAGCAGCATGAGTTGATCCTGGGCGGTGGTCTGCGTCAGCCCCCACTCGCCGCCCGCACCGCCCTTCGTGGCGGTGAGTCCGAACCGTTTGCCTGCCGCGTCGAGTCCGGCCGCGCCGCCGATCGCATTCCACAGGGCGGTCGCCGAGTCGTTGTCACTGTGCTCGATCATGGCGGTGGCGTACGCCGTCTCCCGCGCCGTGAGCCGGCGCCCCGCGTCCTGCGCCTGCATCAGCAGCGTCGCCAGGATGTCGACCTTCACGATGCTCGCCGTGTCGTAGCTGCGGTTCCCGCCGACCGCGGTGACCCCGCTCTTCGTGTCGAACACCGCCGCCGACAGCGAGCTGTCCCCGGCCGCCCGCTGCAGCGCGGACACCAGTGCCGCGTTCAGATCCACTGAGGGCTCCCTGCTCGGTACCGCGCCGGTGGCGCCGGCCGGCGCCGAAGGTACGGCAGACGATACGGACGAGGCCAGCGCGGTGGGCACCGGGGAGAAGGCGCAGCCGCTCAGCAGCAGGGCGAGTGCGGCCGTCGCGCATATCCGGGGTGTGGTTCTTCTCATGGTCCCGGACGCTAGGAATCCAACCTGGGGGTGCACTGTGCGCAGGCTGAACACCAGGTGAGAGATCCGGCCGGGAGTTCCGCCGGGGTCCGGCGGAAACGGCCCACGGGGAGCTGGGCCCCGTAGACCGGGGTCCTGCCCCCGGCGGCTAGGCTCGGGGGGTGGCGCTCAAGAACATTCCGGACTCCGGTTTCTCCGACGACGACGGCTCCGCCGACCCCCGGCTCACCGCGGCGCTGGCCGCCTGGTCACAGGACAGAGCGGCCGAGCCGAAGGTGCTGGAAGCCCTGAAGGACGCCCGGTTGCTGGTACCTGTGGTCGCCGTGCTCGGCGAGACCGGGACCGGCGAGGAGGCCGAAGGACACCGGGGGAGCGGACTCCGGCGGGAGAAGAGCAGCGACATGGCTGTTCCCACACTGCGGGCCGGTGACCGCACAGCGCTGCCCGCCTTCACCTCGACCGCGGCACTGACCCGCTGGGACCCCGGTGCCCGCCCGGTCGCCGTACCGCTGCACCAGGCGCTGCAGGCCGCCGCCCATGAGCGGGCCGACACCCTGGTACTCGATCTGGCGGGCCCCGTTCCCTACGAACTCAAGGGCGCGGCGCTGCTGGCGCTGGCCGAAGGGCGGACCAGTACGGATCCGCTCGACGATCCGGCCGTCACGGAGGCCGTGCGGGCCGTGGTGGCCGCGCAGCCGGACGTACTGCGGGCCCATCTCGGCCCCGGACGGGCCGACGGCACCCTGGCCCTGGTCCTGGACCCCGCCGCCGACCCGGGGTCGGCGGCTCGCTCCGTCGCCACGGCGCTGGCCGCCGACGAGGTGCTCCGGGCCCGGTTGGTCCAGGGGCTCGATCTGGCCCTGCTCCCCGCGGCGGCTCCGGCTCCCAACGCCCCGCTCTTCACACGCCCGGGGTGACGCACCGCGTCCCGACAGGCACACCTGGCTTCATGGACGAATAATTGCGGTGAAATCCGACAATCTTCGTGAGGTGTGTCATATGGAGACGGAGACGCGGAAGATAGTCGCGGAGTTCCTCGGAACTCTGCTGCTGGTGTTCGTCGCGGTGGGCGCCGCCGTGCTGGCCGGTGAATACATCGGTGCCTTCGGTATCGCGCTCTGCTTCGGCTTCACCATGCTGGGGCTGATGTATGCGCTGGGCGCCATCTCGGGCTGCCACATCAACCCCGCGGTCACCATGGGCATGCTCGTGGCCGGCCGTATGCGGGTGCGCACCGCGCTCGAGTACTGGGTGGCGCAGCTGCTCGGCGGCGTCGTCGGCGCCGCGATTCTCTTCCTGCTCGCCAAGCAGGTGCCGGGCCTCAAGACCCATGGGCTGTTCGGCAGCAACGGCTACGACGACAGGTCGACCGTGCAGCTCAACACCGGCGGCGCATTCCTCGTGGAGTTCGCGCTGACCTTCGTGTTCGTCTACGTCTTCCTGGCGGTGACCAACAAGATCCTGGTGACCGGTCTCGCCGGCCTGCCGATCGGCCTGGCGCTCGGCGCCGTCCATCTGGTCGGTATTCCGCTCACCGGTACCGGGGTGAACCCGGCCCGGAGCCTGGGGCCGGCCTTCTTCGCCGGCACCCCGGCCCTCTCCCAGGTGTGGCTGTTCCTGGTCGCCCCGATGATCGGTGGTGCGCTGGCGGCGTACGCGCACCGGTTCACCCACCCCGCGGGGCTGCCCGCCGCGGTGGCGGACGACGCCTGAAATCAGCTGTGCACGGGGCCCGTGTACTTCTCGCCGGGCCCCTGGCCGGGCTCGTCGGGCACCACCGAAGCCTCACGGAACGCGAGCTGCAGCGACTTCAGCCCGTCGCGCAGCGGCGCCGCGTGGAAGGTGCTGATCTCCGTGGCGCTGGCGGTCACCAGGCCGGCCAGCGCCTGGATCAGCTTCCGTGCCTCGTCCAGGTCCTTGTGCTTCTCGCCGTCCTCGGCGAGCCCGAGGTTGACCGCCGCCGAACTCATCAGGTGCACCGCGACCGTCGTGATCACCTCGACCGCAGGGACATCCGCGATGTCGCGGGTCATGGAGTCGAAGCCGGGGGCTTCGTCGGGGGAGCCGGGGGAAGGGGTCGCGTCACTCATGGCGCCTACGATATGCGCAGCCCCGCGGCCTCTCGCGCGAAGGTCCGGTGTCCGCCGGTTAGCCCTGCCCCCGGGGAGGTGCTAACCTTGTGTAACGACCGGCCGGACACCTGTGTGCCCGGCCCACAAGTGGAGGCTCCGATCTCCCACCTGGCTGTCCTTCGGGACGGCGGGTCACCGGTCAGGCGGCGCCCATCGTTCCGTACGGACGATGGAGGCCACCCGATGTGCGCCCCGCGGTTCGACGCGGCGGTGCTCCGGTAGTAAAGGAGCTTCCGCCTGTGTCCCGTCCGGGGCATTTTTACTTTCTCCGCACGGTTGGTCTGTCTAAACAGACGTTACGCGGCTGTCTGCCAGACAGTCGTGTGGTGCTACCGAGGAGGATCCATCAGCGCCGAGCCCCGCATCAACGACCGGATTCGCGTTCCCGAGGTGCGACTTGTCGGACCCAGCGGCGAGCAGGTCGGCATTGTGCCGCTTGCCAAGGCCCTGGAGCTGGCACAGGAGTACGACCTCGACCTGGTCGAGGTCGCGGCGACCGCCCGTCCGCCCGTGTGCAAGCTCATGGATTACGGGAAGTTCAAGTACGAGTCGGCCATGAAGGCCCGTGAGGCGCGCAAGAACCAGGCGCACACGGTCATCAAGGAGATGAAGCTCCGGCCGAAGATCGACCCGCACGACTACGACACCAAAAAGGGTCACGTCGTGCGGTTCCTCAAGCAGGGCGACAAGGTCAAGATCACGATCATGTTCCGTGGTCGTGAGCAGTCCCGCCCCGAGCTGGGCTTCCGTCTGCTCCAGCGTCTCGCATCGGACGTCGAGGACCTTGGGTTCATCGAATCGAACCCGAAGCAGGACGGCCGAAACATGATCATGGTTCTCGGCCCGCACAAGAAGAAGACCGAGGCCATGGCCGAGGCTCGTGAGGCTCAGGCCGCCCGCAAGGCGGAGCGCCAGGGTTACGCGACCGACGAGGCCACGGACGAGGCCGCCGAGGCTCCGGCCGAGGCAGCGGCCGAAGCACCGGCCGAGACATCCTCCGAAGCGTGACCGCAGGGGCCGCCATCCAGGCGGCCCCGGGGTCCGGTCCGGAACACATACCAACGATCTGACGCTCCCGCAGTCCGGTGCCCGCACCGGGGGAGCGCCACTGACGAGGAGAGTACGGCGCGATGCCGAAGAACAAGACGCACAGCGGTACCAGCAAGCGCTTCAAGATCACCGGCTCCGGCAAGGTGCTCCGTGAGCGCGCCGGCAAGCGCCACCTGCTCGAGCACAAGTCGTCGAAGAAGACCCGCTCGCTGACCGGCACCGTCACGGTGGCCCCGGGCGACGCCAAGAAGGTCAAGAAGCTTCTCGGCAAGTAGTGCCGGGCCCCCGGTGACCACCGGAGGCACGACATCCGACCGGGACCAATTCGTTTCCGGGCCGTGTGAGTCCAACCACGGCCCCGCTACAAGGAGTTAACAAGTGGCACGCGTCAAGCGGGCAGTCAACGCCCACAAGAAGCGCCGGGCAATCCTCGAAGCCGCCAGCGGCTACCGTGGTCAGCGTTCGCGCCTGTACCGCAAGGCCAAGGAGCAGGTCACCCACTCCCTGGTCTACAACTACAACGACCGCAAGAAGCGCAAGGGCGACTTCCGCCGCCTGTGGATCCAGCGCATCAACGCCGCTGCCCGCGAGAACGGCATGACGTACAACCGCCTCATCCAGGGTCTGAACGCCGCCAACATCGAGGTGGACCGCAAGATCCTCGCCGAGCTGGCCGTCAACGACTCCACCGCGTTCGCCGCGCTGGTCGAGGTCGCGCAGAAGGCGCTCCCGAGCGACGTCAACGCGCCGAAGACCGCTGCCTGATACAGGCAAACTCTTCACACCGGAGGACCCGCAGACGGACACCGTCTGCGGGTCCGCTGTGTTCTGTAGTTCCGCAGATCCGTACGCACGTAAGGTGAAACGCCGACCATGGGCACCCCCGCCGAGCTGATCTCCCCGCGTTCCCCGCGCGTCGCCGCCGCCAGGAGGCTGGCCCGGCGCAATTTCCGCACCAGGGAACGCCGGTTCATCGCCGAGGGCCCCCAGGCCGTGCGGGAAGCGGTGGTCCACCGGTCGGGCGGCGAGCCGACCCTGACCGAGCTGTTCGCCACGGTCGATGCCGCCGAACGGTACGCCGACATCATCCGGGCCGCACGGGAGGCCGGGGCACGGATCCACCTGGCCGGTGACGAGGTGCTCGCCGGGCTCTCCCAGACCATCACCCCCCAGGGGCTGGTGGGTGTCTGCCGCTTCCTGGACTCCCCCTTCGAGGAAATCCTCAGCGCCCGGCCCCGGCTGGTGGCGGTGCTCGCCCATGTCCGCGACCCCGGCAACGCCGGCACCGTACTGCGCTGTGCCGACGCGGCGGGGGCCGACGCGGTCGTCCTCACCGACGCGTCCGTCGACCTCTACAACCCCAAATCCGTACGGGCGTCGGTGGGTTCGCACTTCCATCTGCCGGTTGCCGTCGGTGTTCCGGTCGAGCAGGCGGTCGCCGGTCTGAAGGCGGCGGGGGTACGGATCCTCGCCGCGGACGGCGCGGGCGATGACGACCTCGACGCGGAGCTCGACGCCGGGACCATGGGCGGGCCGAGCGCCTGGATCTTCGGCAACGAGGCCTGGGGGCTGCCCGAGGAGACCCGGGCGCTCGCCGACGCCGTGGTGCGCGTCCCGATCCACGGCCGGGCCGAGAGTCTGAACCTCGCGACGGCCGCAGCCGTATGTCTCTACGCTTCGGCACGTGCGCAGCGCGCTTCCGGAGGGTGCCGCTCCGTCACCTCCACCTAGTAGGGTGACGAGTTCGGGGGCCCACTGCGGTATTCGGAGAGGTGGGGTGCGGGGATGGCTGTGCCAGCGGGCGGTGCGTCATCGCAGGGACATGGATCCCTGCTGAGCGGTGCGGGCTGGGCCGGGGACGGCGGGGTCGACCCCGAGGACCTCCCCGACGGTCTGGTCGTGGCCGACGAACGGGGCACGGTCATCTGCTTCAACTCGGCAGCCGCACGGATCACCGCCGTGCCCAGGGCCGCAGCTCTCGGCTCCCCGCTGGAGCAGGCGCTGCCGCTCGAGGACCTCAAGGGCCGCCGCTGGTGGACGCTGACCGACCCGTACGGCGGGCTCGCCATCCGGTACGGCCAGCCCGAGCGCAATCTGCTCCTGCCCGGCGGCCGCGAGGTGCTGGTCTCCGCGCGGTACATACGCGAGCACCCCACAGGCCCGGTGCGCCGGCTGGTGGTTTCCATCCGGGGCACCGAGGCGCGCCGGCGCACCGAACGCAGCCACGCCGAGCTGATAGCCACGGTCGCGCACGAACTGCGCTCCCCGCTGACCTCGGTCAAGGGCTTCACCGCGACCCTGCTGGCCAAGTGGGAACGGTTCACGGACGACCAGAAGCGGCTGATGCTGGAGACCGTCGACGCCGACGCCAACCGCGTCACCCGGCTGATCGCCGAACTGCTCGACATCTCGCGCATCGACTCGGGTCGCCTCGAGCTGCGCCGCCAGCCGGTCGACGTCGTGGCGGCCGTCGGACGGCACATCCAGGGGCACACCGCTTCGGGGCAGGACCCGGACCGCTTCCTGGTCCGTATCCAGCAGCCGCTGCCCGACCTCTGGGCGGATCCCGACAAGATCGACCAGGTCCTCGGCAACCTGCTGGAAAATGCGGTGCGCCACGGCGAGGGAACCGTCACGATCGAGGTGTCCGCAGCCTCCGCGAAGAACGACGAGAAGGGAACGGGCGTCACGGTGACCGACGAGGGCCCCGGCATTCCCGAGGAGTCGATGAGCCGCGTCTTCACCCGTTTCTGGCGGGGCAGCAAGCGTGGCGGGACCGGGCTCGGCCTCTACATCGTCAAGGGGATCGTCGAGGCGCACGGCGGGACGATCACGGTCGGCCGGGGGCCCTGCGGCGGCGCAGAGTTCCGATTTATTCTGCCCGTCGGCGCTCCGGCCTACCTCTCCTGAGCAGCCCGCGGGCTTCTTCGCCTCCGCGCGGCCTTTAGACTCGGCACGTGGCACGTTTGCGTCCTTGACGTCGCTGTCGGCGAGCAGGTCGCCTCAGCCAGCAATCGGAAGTACGGGAAGAGATGTCGGCACCGAACAAGTCGTACGACCCTGTTGAGGTCGAGGCACTGAAACCGGAAGAGATCGAGCGCATGCGGAGCGAGGCGCTGGCCGCCTTCGCCGCCGCGGGCGACCTCGACGCGCTCGCACACGCGAAGACCGCACACACCGGGGGCACCTCGCCGCTGGCGCTCGCCAACCGCGAGATCGGTGCGCTGCCTCCGCAGGCCAAGGCCGACGCGGGCAAGCGCGTGGGCATGGCACGCGGCGCCGTGAACAAGGCCCTCGCGGCCCGGCAGGCGGAGCTGGAGGCCGAGCGCGACGAGCGGGTCCTGGTCGAGGAGGCGGTGGACGTCACACTGCCCTACGACCGCACGCCGGCCGGCGCCCGCCACCCGCTGACCACGTTCATGGAACGGGTCGCCGACATCTTCGTCGCCATGGGCTACGAGATCGCGGAGGGCCCGGAGGTCGAGGCGGAGTGGTTCAACTTCGACGCCCTGAACTTCACGCCCGACCACCCCGCCCGGCAGATGCAGGACACCTTCTTCGTCCAGGGCCCCGAGGGCACGGAGGGTGACGAGTCCGGTGTCGTGCTGCGTACGCACACCTCGCCCGTCCAGGCCCGCACGCTGCTCGACCGTGAGCCCCCCGTCTACGTGGTCTGCCCGGGGCGGGTCTACCGCACCGACGAGCTGGACGCCACGCACACCCCGGTCTTCCACCAGATCGAGCTGCTCGCCGTGGA
This sequence comes from Streptomyces sp. NBC_00344, assembly GCF_036088315.1. Lineage (NCBI taxonomy): Bacteria > Bacillati > Actinomycetota > Actinomycetes > Kitasatosporales > Streptomycetaceae > Streptomyces > Streptomyces sp. NBC_00344. The sequence goes on from NZ_CP107996.1 coordinate 5,824,715, forward strand.
CGAGGGCCTGACCATGGCCGACCTCAAGGGCACCTTGGACCACATGGTGCAGGCGCTCTTCGGGCAGGACATGACCACCCGGCTGCGCCCGAACTACTTCCCGTTCACCGAGCCGTCCGCCGAGATGGACATGCAGTGCTATGTCTGCCGCGGCGCCTCGGTGGGCAATCCCGACCGACCCTGCCGCACCTGCTCGAGCGAGGGCTGGATCGAGCTGGGCGGCTGCGGCATGGTCAACCCCAAGGTGCTGACCGCCTGTGGTGTCGACCCGCAGAAGTACAGCGGATTCGCCTTCGGGTTCGGCATCGAACGGATGCTGATGTTCCGCCACAACGTCGAAGACATGCGAGACATGGTCGAGGGTGACATCCGTTTCACCCGGCCGTTCGGGATGGAGATCTGATGCGGGTCCCGCTTTCCTGGCTGCGGGAGTACGTCGATCTCCCCGCCACCGAGACCGGCCGTGACGTTCAGGCCAAGCTGGTCGGCGTCGGCCTCGAGGTCGAAACGGTCGAGCAGATCGGCGCCGGCCTCAAGGGCCCACTGGTCGTCGGACAGGTACTCACCATCGAGGAGCTGGAGGGCTTCAAGAAGCCCATCCGCTTCTGCACCGTTGACGTCGGTACGGCCAACGGCACCGGCGAGCCGCAGGAGATCGTCTGCGGTGCCCGCAACTTCGCGGTCGGCGACCACGTCGTGGTGGTCCTGCCGGGCGCGGTGCTGCCCGGCGACTTCGCCATCGCCGCACGCAAGACGTACGGCAGGACATCGCACGGCATGATCTGCTCCGGCGACGAGCTGGGCATGGGCGACGACGGTTCGCACGGCATCATCGTGCTGCCTCCCGGCCATGAAACAGGCACCGACGCGATCGAGCTGCTCGAGCTGGTGGACGAGGTCCTGGACATCGCCGTCACACCCGACCGCGGATACGCCCTCTCCATCCGCGGAGTCGCACGGGAGACGGCCGTCGCCTACGGGCTGCCGCTGAGTGACCCGGCGTTGCTCGATGTCCCCGCGCCGAATGCGCACGGCTACCCGGTGAAGATCGCCGACCCGCGGGGCTGCGACCGTTTCACCGCGCGTACCGTCACCGGGCTCGACCCCGAGGCCCGTACGCCGGTCTGGCTGCAGCGCAGGCTGCAGAAGGCCGGGATGCGGCCGGTTTCACTCGCCGTCGACATCACCAACTACGTGATGCTGGAGCTCGGCCAGCCGCTGCACGCCTACGACCGCACCCGGATCGACGGCCCGATCGGTGTGCGCAGGGCGGCGCAGGGCGAGAAGTTCACCACCCTCGACGGCACGGCGCGCGTTCTCGACGCCGAGGACCTCGTCATCACGGACAATCGCGGACCGATCGGCCTCGCGGGCGTGATGGGCGGTGCCAACACCGAGATCGCCGACGCCACGGCGGACCCCGGCACCGGCCGGGTCAGCGGTACCACCGATGTCGTCATCGAGGCCGCGCACTTCGACGCGCTCTCCATCTCGCGGACAGCCCGCCGGCACAGGCTGCCGTCCGAGGCGTCCAAGCGCTTCGAACGCGGAGTCGACCCGGAGGCCGCTTCGGCCGCTGCCCAGCGGACCGTGGACCTCCTGGTGCTGCTCGCGGGCGGCACCGCCGAGGCCGGCGTCACCGAGGTCATCGCACCGACCGCGCCGCGCTCCATCTCGATGCCGGCCGATCACCCCGACCGGGTGGCCGGCGTGCGGTACGGCCGTGAGACCGTCGTCCGCCGCCTCCAGCAGGTCGGCTGTGATGTGTACGGGCAGGACGAGCTGGTGGTCACCGTGCCGTCCTGGCGTCCGGACCTCGCCTACCCCAACGACCTGGCCGAAGAGGTCATCCGGCTCGAGGGGTACGAGAACCTCCCCTCGACCCTGCCGAAGCCACCGGCCGGCCGCGGGCTCACCGACCGGCAGCGGCTGCACCGCAGGACCGGCCGTGCGCTCGCCGGAGCCGGCTTCGTCGAAGCCCTGAACTACCCGTTCATGGGCCAGGCGGTGCTCGACCAGCTCGGTCTCCCCGCCGACGACGCACGCCGCACCGCGGTCACGCTGGTCAACCCGCTCTCCGACGAGGAGCCGGCGCTGCGCACCTCGCTGCTGCCGGGTCTGCTCGGTGCGCTGCGGCGCAATGCCGGACGCGGGTCGCACGACCTGGCGCTCTTCGAGACCGGTCTGGTCTTCAGGCCCACCGGTCATGAGCACACCGCCGCGCGGCTGCCCGTCGACCGCCGTCCCACCGACGAGGAGATCGCCGGGATCAACGCCACGCTGCCGCGTCAGCCGCGCCGGGTCGCCACTGTCCTGGCCGGGGCCCGCGAGCAGTCCGGCTGGTGGGGCAAGGGCCGCCCGGCCGACTGGGCGGACGCCGTCGAGTCGGCCCGTACGGTGGCCCGCGAGGCCGGCGTCGAGCTGACCGTCCGCGGCGACCGGCACGAGCCGTGGCACCCGGGGCGCTGCGCCGCGCTGTACGTCACGGTGGACGGCCAGGAGGTTCTCGCCGGTCACGCCGGTGAGCTGCATCCGCGTGCGATCAAGGCGCTCCATCTGCCGGAGCGCACCTGCGCGATGGAGCTCGAGCTCGATGTGCTGGAGCAGGGGACCGCTCCGCTCGTCGCCCCGCGTATCTCCGCGTTCCCGGTGGCCACCCAGGACGTCGCGCTGGTCGTGGCGGCCGGTGTGCGGGCCGCCGACGTGGAGGCCGCGCTGCGTGAAGGGGCGGGTGAACTCCTCGAATCGCTGCGGCTTTTCGATGTCTTCACCGGTGAGCAGATCGGTGAGGGCAACAAGTCCCTGGCCTATGCGCTGCGTTTCCGTGCGGGCGACCGCACCCTGACGGTCGACGAGGCCACAGCGGCACGCGACGCCGCGGTGGCGCTCGCGGCCGAGCGCACGGGGGCGGTGCTGCGCGGCGCGTGAGCACCGCGACCGCTCGTAGCGGTGGCCGTCCGAGGGGCATGTCCGGATCTCCGGGCATGCCCCTCGGCTGTTGACGCACGGACGGCCGCTCCCGGCACTCGGGGATCGGGACCTCTGATCACTCGTTCGGGTGAGAAGCGCAGGTGATGTCCGCCAACGGGTGCGAAGGGCCGACAGAATCGGTCCGCCCGATATCGACCCGCCCGATCAGAACTCGAGGGGGCTGACGTCATGATCCGTGCGAAGGCCGCGGTCCGTGCGCGGGCCGCGATCCGTACGAGGGTGTGGCGCGGGACGGTCGTCCTCGGCCTCCCCGGGCTCTGGCTTCTGGTCGTGGTCGGCTGGGAGCTGATCTCCCCGCCGGTCAGCGACGGCGCGATCGCTCCTCGGCTCCTGTTCTGCGGCGTACTGCTCGCGCTGACCGGCTGCGTACTCGCGGGGGTGCGCATGGGTCCGCTGAGGGAACTGCGGCAGGTCCGCGAGGTCGCCTACGCGGCCCAACGGGTGCTGCTGCGTCCGCTGCCCGCCCGGATCGACGGACTGTCCGTCGCGGCAGGTCAGCTCTCGGTGTCACGTGGCGCGATGGTGGGCGGCGATCTGTACGAGGCGCTGTCGACCGCTCACGGTGTGCGGCTGGTGATCGGGGATGTTCGGGGGCACGGTCTTGGCGCCATCGGCGCGGTGGCCGCGGTGCTCGGCAGCTTCCGCGAGGCGGCCCATGACGAGCCCGAACTGGCGGGCGTGGCACGCCGGCTGGAGCGCGCGCTGGAACGCCACCTGCGGGAGCGGGCGCGCACCGAGCATCCGTCGGCGGGCGGCCCCGAGCCGGACCATCCCTCCGCCGAGGAGTTCGTCACCATACTTCTCCTCGAAGTCGACGCCGAGGGTGAGGTGTCCGCGGTCAACTGCGGGCACCCGTGGCCCTATCGGCTCGGCAGGGACGCCCGGCAGCTCTCCGGTGCGGAGCCGCTGCCACCGCTGGGTACCTTCCCGCTGCCCGCCGGCGTCGCCGCGCACCGGTGTACCCGTCTGCTGCCGGGCGAGGCGCTTGTCCTGCACACCGACGGCGCCACCGACGCACGGGACGCCGCAGGGCGGTTCTTCCGGCTGGACGAGGCACTGTCCGATGCCGCACGGGGTTCGCCGATCTCGCCGGCTTCGGTGATCCATGGTGTGCACCGGGCGCTGTTGCGCCACACCGGTGGCCGGCTCACCGACGATGTGGCGCTGCTCGTGCTGCACAACGACCGCTGCCGGACGCCCGATCCGCCCGGCACGATGTGCGCCGTCCGTCCCGCCACGGAGCGCCGGGCGGTTCCGGCAGGACGGACGGCGCCGGGAGCGGGCCGTCGCACTGTACGAGGGGGAGCCGACGGCCCGGCCGCCTCCTGAGAGGCAGTTCAGTCAATCGCCGACGGGCCCCGCAGGGGCAGTGGCGTGAACATCCCAGTACGAGCACTCCGTTCACACCCCGTGTGAACGGCGCTCCATTACGCTGAGCCCCACCGAGCCACCGGAGGGCCTTGATGCTGCCCAATACCCTGCTCGACGCGCTGCTCGACGAGGCCGGCATGTCCCACGCCGGTTTGGCTGCCCGGGTCAATCGTGCGGGTGCCTCCCGCGGCTTGTCGCTGCGATACGAACACACCGCCGTCGCCCGGTGGCTGAAGGGCCAGCGGCCGCGGGGCCAAGTGCCCGATCTGCTCTGCGAGGTGCTCGCCGCCAGACTGCGCCGCACGCTGACTCTCGATGACGTGGGTCTGGGTGTGCCGGATGGCCCTGCGCCGTCGCAGGGCACGCCCCTCTCCGGATTCATGGAGCGGGCGGCGGCGCTGTGGCGCTCCGACGAACAGCAGCGCCCCCACATACTGGGCGCTGCGCCGGTCACGGGGACCCCGGCGGTGCTGCCGGTCTGGGAGTGGGAGAACCCGCCCGAGGACGTCGACGTCTCGCGGGACGGCCCGACCCGGGTCAGCCTCGCGGACACCGAGACCCTGCGGGCGGCCCGCGCCCACTATGAGCTGATGTACCGGAAGGCGGGGGGTATCGCGACCCGCGCCCGGGTCGTCAGATTCCTGAACTTCGAGACCGCGCCGCTGCTGCGCGGCAGTTACAGCGATGCCACCGGGCGTCAACTGCTCCGGGCCGCAGGGGGTTTGGTGGCCATCGCGGGTATCTGTGCCTACGACTCCGATGCGCAGGGGCTCGCCCAGCGCTACTTCCACCAGGCACTGCGCCTGGCCAAGGCCAGCGGTGACCGCGGGCTCGGTGCCTACGTGGTCGCGCTCCTCGTCAACCAGGCACTGTTCATGGGCGAATACCGGCAGGCGGTGGCCTTCGCGGAGGCGGCGCTGCGAGCAGCGGGCCGGGAGCTCACCCCGGCGCTGGGGACCGATCTCCACGCGATGCAGGCCAAGGCGTATGCGTGTCTCGGCGACGCGAGCAGCGCGATGTCCTGCATCCGGCGCGCCGAGGCGGCTGCCGGTCGGATCAGCTCGGGCGCCGAGCCGGACGAGACCGGCTACGTCCAGCCGGGTCTGGTCAATGTGCAGGTCGCGGAGGCGCTGCTCAGACTGGGTGATCTGCCGGCCGCCCGTGCGCAGGCCGTCGCGGCGGCCGACGCTCCGGCGCACGACCGGGGCCGGGTGCACCGGCTGGCGACCCTCGCCCAGATCGAGTTGCGGCAGGGGGAGGCCGACCGTGCGGTCGCCACCGCAGTCGAAATGACCGTGCAGGCAAGGGGGATGGAGTCTCAGCGGCTGCGGGACCAGCTGAGGGCCGTACGCGGTCATCTGCTGGAGAGCGGCTTCGGAAGGGCCGATGAGGCGGCCGCTCTCATCGACGGGGCTCTGCGCGTTCCCCTCTGACCCCGCTACTGCTGCGATGTTGCCATCAACTTGTCGGAAGGTGGCAGAACTGTGCAGTGGATGAACTTAAGCGAACGAAACGTGTACAAGAACCGCTGGTTCCAGGTGAATCTGGCGGATGTCGAACTCCCGGACGGCGCCCATCTGGACCACTTCGTGATCCGGCTGCGCCCTGTGGCGGTGGCCACCGTCGTCAACGACGCCAATGAGGTACTGCTGCTCTGGCGGCACCGGTTCATCACGGACAGCTGGGGCTGGGAGCTCGCGGCGGGAGTCGTCGAGGACGGTGAGGCGATCGAAGCCGCTGCGGCCCGCGAGATGGAGGAGGAGACGGGCTGGCGGCCCGGTCCGCTCCGGCATCTGCTCACCGTCGAACCCTCCAACGGGCTCACCGACGCACGGCATCATCTCTACTGGTCGGACCTGGGCACCTACACGGGGCAACCGGTGGACGCCTTCGAGTCATCGCGCCGTGCGTGGATTCCGCTCAAGCTGGTCCCCGACATGATCGCCCGGGGTGAGGTTCCCGCGGCGAACATGGCGGCCGGGCTGCTGATGCTGCACCACCTGCGCCTGGGCTGAGCCCGGTCCGCCGGGAAGCGGGTGCGGGGCGGCGCCGGCACGCCCCGCACCCGTACCGCGTCAGGCGTAGGAGTAGAAGCCCGAGGCCGTCTTACGGCCCAGCCTGCCCGCGTCCACCATGCGCTGCAGCAGCGGGGGAGCGGCGTACAGTGGCTCCTTGTACTCCGCGTACATCGAGTCGGCGACCGATGCGACCGTGTCCAGGCCGATCAGGTCGGTGAGCTTCAGCGGACCCATCGGATGGGCACAGCCCATCTCCATGCCGTTGTCGATGTCCTCACGGCTCGCGATACCCGACTCGAACATCCGGATCGCGGACAGCAGGTACGGGATGAGCAGGGCGTTGACCACGAAGCCCGAGCGGTCCTGGGCGCGGATGGCGTGCTTGCCGAGTATGTCCTGGACGAGTTCCTCGGAGCGCTTCACCGTCTCGTCGGACGTGGTCAGCGCCGGGATCAGCTCGACCAGCTGCTGCACCGGTGCGGGATTGAAGAAGTGGATGCCGATGACCTGGTCGGGACGCGACGTCGCGACGGCCAGCTTCACCAGGGGGATGGACGAGGTGTTGGAGGCCAGGATCGCGTCCTGCCGGGTCACCACCTGGTCGAGTACCTGGAAGATCTCGGTCTTGACCTGCTCGTTCTCCACGACGGCCTCGATGACGAGATCGCGGTCGGCGAACTCCCCGAGATCGGTGGTGAACGTCAGCCGGCCGAGCGTCGCGTCGCGCTCCTCCTCGGTGATCTTGCCGCGCTCGGCGGCCTTCGAGAGAGAGTTGTGGAGTCGCGTACGTCCTATTTCCAGGGCCTCACCCGTGGTCTCGGCGACCTTCACCTCAAGGCCGCTGCGGGCGCACACCTCGGCGATTCCTGCGCCCATCTGGCCGCAGCCCACCACTCCGACGCGTTCGATGTCGGTCACATCCAGCCTTTCGCAGATCGTCGCGGGCGAGTCCCCCGTATGGTTCCGGCGCACGCCCCGGCCCCAGACGTTACTCCTGACCTGCGCGTGGATGACGGCCCGGGTGAATCATGAAAAAGCGGGCACAAAGGGCGATATCTGTCTATCGCGTTCTTGATCGCTGAGTGACCGCGATGCATACCAGTACCGCGACGGCCGCCACCGGAGCGGCCACCGGCAGCCGCTCGCCGAGCAGCAGGACGGACCAGATCAGTGTCAGAAGCGGTTGACCCAGTTGCAGCTGGGAGGCCCTCGCCACGCCGATTCCGGCCATTCCCCGGTACCACACGACAAGTCCCAGAAACTGCGAACCGGCCGCCACCCAGGCGATTCCGGCAATGCTGTGCGCGGTGGGATGCACCGGTTCGAGGGTCAGCGCGATGACCGCGGCCGGGATCGCCAACGGCAGACAGATGATCAGTGCCCAGCCGATGACCCGCCAGCCCGGCATCTCATGCGCGAGGCGTCCCCCCTCCGTGTAGCCGGCCGCGCAGACCAGCAGTGCGGCGAAGAGATACAGATCACCGGCGGAAACTGCGCCACCGGACTGCTGGACGGTGAAGGCGATCACCACGGCCGCTCCGGCCAGCGCGGAGATCCAGAAGGTCCTCGAGGGCCTCGATCCGGTCCGCAGCGCGGAGAGGGCCGCCGTGGTGAGCGGCAGCAGACCCACCACCACCGCCGCGTGCGAGGTGGTCGAGGTCTGCAGGGCCAGCGTGGTGAGCAGCGGAAAGCCCACGACCACGCCGCAGGCCACCACGGCAAGACCTGTCCAGTGACGCCGCTCCGGCGCCGGGGCGTGCAGGGCGAGCAGGGCGGCGCCCGCGATCAGAGCGGCGAGTACACATCGCACCGATACCAGCGACCAGGGTCCGAAGCCCTCAAGACCCCAGGCGGTCGCGGGAAAGGTGAGCGAAAAAGCGACGACGCCCAGCGCTGCCAGCAGGGTGCCGCTGCTGTTCACTGCTATCCGTGTGTCGACGGTAGCGCTATTCTGTACTGTCATGAACCAGGGTAGCAGCGTCGATGCGCTGGTGAAATCGCTGAAGGCAGAGCTTGACCGCTATCCGATCGATGGAAAGCTCCCGTCGAGCCGGGCCATGGTGGAGAGCTACCGGGTGAGCCCGGTGACGGTCGCCCGCGCGCTCGCCCAGTTGGCCGCCGAAGGTCTGGTGGAGACCAGGCCGGGGGCCGGCGCCTTCCGCGCACAGCCCCCCAGTAACGCTCCGGCACCCGGCGACACCTCATGGCAGGAGGTCGCGCTCAGCGCGGACGGGGCCACCGACGCGGTGCCTCGCGCGGTGGACGCCTCGGGGGTCCTGGTCACGCTCGCGGCGCCCGCACCCGGCGTCATCGAGTTCAACAGCGGCTATCTCCACTCCTCGCTCCAGCCCGAGCAGGCCATGTCGGCCGCCCTCGCCAGGGCCGGGCGCAGACCGGGTGCCTGGGGCCGGCCGCCCGTCGACGGGCTCCCGGAGCTGCGCGAGTGGTTCGCGCGCGGTATCGGAGGTCCGGTCACCGCGGCGGAGGTGCTGGTCACCGCGGGCGGCCAGAGCGCCCTGACCACCGCACTGCGGGCCCTCGCCCCGCCGGGCGCCCCGGTCCTCGTCGAATCGCCCACCTATCCGGGGATGCTCGCCATCGCCCGGGCGGCGGGCCTGCGGCCGGTGCCCGTGCCGGTCGACTCCGACGGTGTGCGCCCGGAACTGCTCGCAGCGGCCTTCAGGGCGACCGGGGCAGGTGTCTTCGTGTGCCAGCCGCTCTTCCAGAACCCGACCGGAGCGGTGCTCAGCGCGGCCCGGCGTCCCGACGTGCTGCGCATCGCCCGGGAGGCGGGAGCGTTCGTCGTGGAGGACGACTTCGTGCGCCGTCTGGTCCACCAGGACGCGGGCCCGCTGCCCAGACCACTGGCGACCGACGACCGGGACGGGGTGGTCGTTCATGTCTGCTCGCTGACCAAGGCCACATCGCCGAGCCTGCGGGTCGGCGGGCTGGCTGCTCGGGGCCCGGTCCTCGAGCGGCTGCGCGCCATCCAGGTCGTCGAGAGCTTCTTCGTTCCCCGCCCGCTCCAGGAAGCCACCCTCGAACTGGTCGGATCGCCTGCCTGGAGCCGCCATCTGCGTTCCGTGGCAGTCGAGTTGAGGGACCGCAGGGACGCGCTGGCCGCCGCCCTCCGGCGTGACCTCCCGGAACTGGCGCTCCCGCACATCCCCACCGGTGGCTACCACCTCTGGCTGCGCCTCCCCGATGGAACGGACGAGCGCGCCGTGGTCGCCGCCGCCCTCAGAGCAGGTGTCGCCGTCGCGCCGGGGCGTCCCTACTTCTCCGCCGAGCCGCCGGCGCCGCACCTGCGGCTGAGTTTCGCCGGAGTGGCCGGTACCGAAGAGATCGGCGAAGGGGTGCGACGGTTGCGCGAGGCGTGCGACACCGTGCTCGGTTGACCGGTACCGGTCGTGCGGCGGTGCCGCACCTGTGAGGTCGTGACCGGCCTCTTGACCCGGGGCGCTTTCCGCCGCACGATCACCGCCATGAGCGTTCGCGTCACGCTGGTCACCGCTGCGCGCAGTTCCTCCCGGCTCGCCGAGCGATTCGACGACGACCGGCCACTCGACCAGGTCGGCTGGCACGAGGTGCAGCTCTCGGCGAGTGTCCTGGTGCCGCTGGCCGCCGCGGAGCTCCGTTACTGCTCGCCCACCACCCGCAGTCGTGCCACCGGAGATGCCCTGGGATACGCGCCGCTCGCCCAGCCTGCACTGAGCGACTGCGACATGGGCCGCTGGCGGGGTTTCACGCTGGCCGAGGTCACGGCACGTGAGCCCGCGGCCGTCGACGCGTGGCTCGCCGACCCCCGCGCGGCCCCGCACGGGGGCGAGTCCCTGCTGGAGTTCATCTCCCGGGTGGGCGGCTGGCTGGAGACCCGCCCCGCCGTCGAGGGTTCGATCGTCGCGGTCGCCGAGCCCGCGGTTGTCCGTGCGGCCCTGGTGTACGCCCTCAAGGCGCCCCCCTCCGCCTACTGGAACGTCGACGTCCGTCCACTCTCCACGGTGACGCTGACCGGAACGCCGGGCCGCTGGAGCCTGCGGCTCGACACCGGTATGCGCTGACCCGGAGGCCGGGGCGCGGCCGGCCCCGGCCTCAGGGGCCTACGAGGATCCGGAGGCGAACGGCTGCCCGGTCCCGCCCGCGTGCCGTGCTCTACCGCTCGCGGGTGTACTCCGTGGTCAGCAGCAACTGCTTGGCCGGTCCTCCGACACGCCAGATACTGCGCCAGCCGTCGGGACCCCAGGCCTCGAACTCACCCCGGTAGAGGTCCGCGCCGCAGGGGTGGTCGGCGATGTGGTGTCCGGAGCGCAGGTCCAGACCGTGGAAGAACCGTCCGTCAGCGAATTGCACCTGTGAGGTGCCGGTCCCACCGTCCTCACCGGGCTGCGCGGGAAGGAAGCGCAGGATGCGCCCGGCGGGCCGGGCCACGCCCTGCCAGACGAAGGTGCCGGACTCGTGATGCAGCAGTCCGCCGCCGTCCAGCGGCTCGAAGTCCGTGCGTCCCGTGAAACAGCCGTCCGATTCACCTGACAGGTCCCGCACGGTCCGCTCGACCCGCCAGGCACCTGCCAGATAGGCCAGGACATCGGGCACGGGATACATCGGCAGGGCTCCTCGGGCGGGTCCCGCAGAGCCTACCGGGGGCTGCCGGAGCGCTGGGCCGCCGCCCCGGCTCCGGTCCGCGGTCAGGCTTTGAGCCCTACTCCGGCCAGGCCGTGGAGTACGGCCGGATCGTGGTCGTCGCCGGGCACGTCCGGCCGCCAGTACGGCAGCGGGACGATGCCGGGCTCGATGATGTCGAAACCGGCGAAGAAGGGCTCGAGTTCGCCGGCGCTGCGCATGATCAGCGGGGTACTGGTGCGCTGGTAGACCTCCTGAACGGCACGCTGGCCGGTCGGGGTGGGGCCGTGTTCCAGCGTGGCGTGGGTGATGACCATGATGCTGCCGGGTGCCAGTGCGTCCCGCAGGGTGGCGATGACCTCCGCGGGACGGTCCGCGTCGGACAGGAAATGCACCACGGCCACGAGCAGCAGGGCGATCGGCCTGCCGAGGTCCAGCAGCCGCCGGGTCTCCGGGTGGCCGAGGACGGACTGCGGATCGCGCAGGTCCGCGGCGGCGACCGCAGCGTTCTCGTTACCGTCCAGCACGGCGCGGCTGTGGGCGAACGCCACGGGGTCGTTGTCGACATAGACCACGCGCGCCCGCGGGTCGGCCTTCTGGGCGACCTCATGGCTGCTGCCGAAGGTGGGAATGCCGGATCCGATGTCCAGGAACTGGGTGATGCCGAGGTCCAGTGCGTAACGGATCGCGCGGTGCATCACGGCCCGGTTGGCCTGGCTGATCGCGGGGACACCCGGCATCGCCCGGAGCGCGGCGGCGGCGGCCTGCCTGTCGACCTCGAAGTTGTGCGAGCCGCCGAGAAAGTAGTCGTAGATCCGGGAGGCGCTGGGCTTGGTGATATCGATGTCCTGAGGGGCCCAGGACGGTCGGTCGGTCATGGTTCGATGCCTCCAGGCCGGCAGGTCGAGTGACGCACCGGCGGGCTGAGTTCGCCGGGCGGTGTCGCGCCCGGCGCCGGGTGCGGGGCGCAGTGCACGAGGCTACTGACCGCCGGTCCGTGGTGGAACACCGGACCGGCGACCGCCGGCCGGATCAGCGGCGCCGAACCACTGCGGCAGCCGGCTGAGCAGGTCCTGCTGATCCTCACCGGCCCATGCCACGTGGCCGTCCGGCCGCAACAGCACGGCAGCCACGTCCAGTTCCTCGCTGGCGTCGACGACGTGGTCGACCCGGTCCGCCCAGCCCGCCACCGAGAGCCGGCCGGTCGTGTCGAGGAGCAGCCCGCGGCCGCCGTGCAGCAACTCGTAGAGGCGCCCCCGCTTCAGCCTCACGTCCCGCATTCGCCGGCCCAGCAGTTCGTGGTTTCCGCCGAAGTCGTAGCGGATCTCGACCGCGGTGACCATTCCCGTCACATACCGGTTCACCTCCTCGAAGTCCATCAGCTTCGAGAACAGCTCCCGCAGGGCGATCGCACCCGGATCGGTTCCCATCAGCGTGGTCTGCGCGCGGGCGTTGTCCAGCACGCGGGCGGCCACCGGGTGGCGTTCGGTGTGGTAGCTGTCCAGCAGCCCGCCCGGTGCCCAGCCGTTGACCTCGGCGGCCAGCTTCCAGCCGAGGTTGAACGCGTCCTGCACGCCGAGGCCGAGCCCCTGCCCGCCGACGGGCGGATGGATGTGCGCCGCGTCGCCGGCCAGCAGCACCCGTCCTTCCCGGTAGTGCTCGGCCTGCCGGGTGGCGTCACCGAACCGGGACAGCCATCGCGGTGAGTGCGCGCCGAAGTCGGTGCCCGCGAAGGTCCGAAGCTGCTTCTTGAACTCGTCAAGAGTCGGCGCGGTCGTGCGGTCCTCGGCCACCCCGTCGGCGGGCACGACGATGCGGCACATCGCGGTCCCGTCCGCCTCGGGGACGACTCCGAAGCGCAGTTGCGTCGTGCGGACCTCCTCGACGACGGCGGCGATCGTCGCCGGATCCTCGGTCACCTCCATGTCGCCCAGCAGCGTCTCGGCCGTGGCGGGCTCGCCGGGGAAGCCGACGCCGAGGAGCTTGCGCACCGTGCTGCGGCCGCCGTCGCAGCCGACCAGGTAGCGCGATCGCAGATGTGTGCCTTGCCCGCCGCCCACACCGCCGCCCACACCGCCGCCGGCGGGGGTACCCCCATCGGCCAGCTCGACGCTCACCCCGTCCTCGTCCTGGCTCAGCCCGACCACCTCGCAGCCGCGCCGGATCTCGGCGCCGAGTTCGAGGGCATGCTCGGTGAGCAGCTGCTCGGTGACGGCCTGCGGGGTGGTGAGGCCGTACGGGTGGGCCGTGTCCAGCAGGCCGGGCCACGGTTTGTGGATGCCGCCGAAGAATCCGCCGGCCTGGAACTTCTCACTGACCGCGAGGAACCGGTCCAGCAGACCGCGCTGGTCCATCACCTCGACGCTGCGCGCGTGCATACCGCGCCCGCGCGACTGCCGGGATGGCTCGGTGAGCTTCTCCAGCACGAGCACGTGTACTCCGGCCAGCCGCAACTCGCCGGCCAGCATCAAGCCGGTCGGTCCGCCGCCGACCACGATCACGTCAAACATGAAGACGCCCCCTCAACGAGACTGGATTCCGGCCGGAGCCGGCCCCGGCTCCGCGCAGTCGGCCGGCGCGCACACCCGCAGCGCAGCGCCGAGCCCCGCCGTCGCACGGCGAGTCCCACCGCCGACGCGGCGTTCCCCGCGAGCCCCTGAGCCGACATCACCGGACGAACTCCGCGAGTCGGTTATATGCGCGGGTTCCGGCCCTGACGGATGATTCTGGCCCACGACCCGGGCCTTGCCGCAAGCCCCCCGGTTCGCTATACCTTGAATATGGCAAGGAGTGGGTAACTCCTTGCCTTTGTCATTTCTCCTCCGCCGTGGACGGACGAGCTCCTCCCGAAGCGGTGACGAACCGTACGGCGCTGCCGGAGGCCCCGCCCACCGGCAGACGGCGCTGCCGCGGAGCGAGCGGTTCCGTACCGGCTGCGGCAGGGCGTCGTCTAGAGCGCGGCCGATCCCACGGTGGTCCGCCCATTCCCGCCGGCGGGCCGTGAACGCACCCCACCTGATCGCCCTCGTCCGCGCCGGAGCCCGCTTCGAACGCGGCCACCTCGTCGAACGCCCGGAGGGCCACGCAGAGCCTGAACTATCTCAGCTGACCCCCAGGCCGATGAGTTCTCCGGCTGACTGCAGTCTTCCTTGCGACATCCCGCCCGGCCGGCGGGGCGGGAAGCCGGTGGATCCCGGTGTCATGGAGGAGGAGAGATGGAGGCCAGGATGAACACTCCGATTCGGCTGTACATGTCGATGTCCCTCGACGGCTATATCGCCGGACCGGACGATCGGCCGGGCCAGGAGCTCGGACGCAACGGTGGGCGGCTCTTCAACTGGCTCGACGACCGGGGCTCCGACGGGCCCAGTGGACAGGTCTACCGCGAAGCGCTGGCAACCGGCGCAGTGATCTCCGGACGTCGGACATTCGAACTCGCCGGGCGCTGGCAGGGCGACCATCACGACGGCGTCCCGATCTTCGTCCTCACCCACCACGAGGATGACGGGGACGTGCCACCGGGCCACGCGCGATTCGTCACCGATGTCGCGGACTGCGCCCGTCAGGCTCGCATGGCAGCCGGTGACCGGCCGGTCATGGTCCACGGAGCGGGAGCGGCCCAAGCCCTTCTCCGAGCCGGGCAGATCGACGAGATGGAGATCCATCTGGTCCAGGTCATTCTCGGCAGCGGCCGACGGCTGTTCGAGCATCTCGGTAGTGAGCACATTGAACTCGACCTCGTCCGCCGGCTCGACGATCGAGACGTCACGCACCTCCGCTACCGGGTGCACCAATCCGGGAAGGCCTCATGAAGACGCTCTTCGTCGCGTACCGCGTTACCGATCTGGACCGCTCGCTCGGTTTCTACACCGCCTTGGGCTACGTCGAACTGGGCAGAGTCGAAGGCGGTGACGGTGCTCGCCTTGCGATCCTGCAGTTCCCCGGCGAACCGGCGGCCTCGCTCGAACTGGTCCACCGTCCGGGCCACGGACGCATCGACGTGGGCAACGGGTTCGACCATCTCGCGATCCAGGTGGAAACACTCGTCACCGTCCTGGAGACCCTGGCCGGATCCGGCCTGGAGCCGGAGCCTGTCCAGTATCCGGGCGGCCCTCATGGCCCGAAGACATCGTGGCTCACGGACCCGGACGGCTACCGGATCGAGTTGGTGGAATGGCCGTCCGGACATCCTGACGGCATCACCGCAGCAGACTTCTCCTGAGGCAGTCAAAGTGAGTGGAGTGACGACACCCGTCGGTGCGGCCGCGGCGCGACGCGCCGCCCGGTGCCCATGACACTTCCCGAACTGCTCCGCGAAGTCCGTTCGGAGCGTGTGCGAGCAAGGAGCCGGGCGCTGCACACGCTGTCCAGGATCGGGGACCAGCAGGCGTGGTCGGCGGTCCTACGGGCGCGGTGGTCCGGCGCCGGCGACGCGGCGACGCGGAGCGCGCCGGACGGCCCACCCCGGCCGCTCGACCTCGCGCGGCTGCCCGCCCCGCACCGATTCGTTGCATAAAACTGCATGCGAGCGTATAGTCATGCCATCGACGAGGAGGGTTCCGGTGGCGGTACGTGCAGCAGTGGCAGGGGCAAGTGGATACGCCGGCGGCGAGGTGCTGCGTCTGTTGCTGGCCCACCCGGATGTCGAGATCGGCGCCCTGACCGGCAACTCCAACGCCGGGCAGCCGCTCGGCACGCTGCAGCCCCATCTGCGTCCGCTGGCCGGCCGGGTGCTCCGGCCGACCACCGCCGAGGTGCTCTCCGGCCATGATGTGGTCTTTCTGGCGTTGCCGCACGGGCAGTCCGCAGCCGTGGCCGAGCAGCTCGGTGACGATGTGCTGGTTGTCGACATGGGAGCCGATTTCCGGCTGAGGGACGCCGGCGACTGGGAGAGGTTCTACGGCTCGCCGCACGCCGGTACCTGGCCGTACGGCCTGCCCGAGCTGCCCGGAGGGCGCGCAGCGCTCGCCGGTACCAAGCGCATCGCGGTGCCGGGGTGCTACCCCACGGCCGTGTCGCTCGCCCTCTTCCCGGCGTACGCCGCCGGCCTCGCCGAGCCGGAAGCGGTGATCGTCGCGGCCTCCGGCACCTCAGGAGCGGGCAAGTCCGCCACGCCGCGTCTGCTGGGCTCCGAGGTCATGGGCAGCATGTCCCCCTACGGCGTCGGCGGCGGTCACCGGCACACCCCGGAGATGATCCAGAACCTCAGCGCGGCAGCGGGCGGCCCGGTCACGGTGTCCTTCACGCCGACGCTCGCCCCGATGCCCCGCGGCATTCTCGCCACCTGCAGTGCCAGGGCGAAGCCGGGGGTTACCGCGGAGACCGTGCGCGCCGCGTACGAGAAGGCCTTCGCCGACGAGCCGTTCGTGGAGCTGCTGCCCGAGGGGCAGTGGCCGGCGACGGCGTCGGTGTACGGCTCCAACGCCGTACAGATCCAGGTCGCCCATGACGCGGCGGCGGGCCGGATCATCGCGATCAGCGCCATCGACAATCTCGCCAAGGGCACCGCGGGCGGCGCCCTGCAGAGCATGAACATCGCCCTCGGGCTTCCCGAGGACACCGGGCTCTCCACGGTCGGGGTGGCCCCGTGAGCGACAGGCAAGCGGCCGCCGCACCGGGGGCGGGCCCAAGCACACCGCTGGGCGGAGTGACCGACAGTGACACGAGCCGCCGGACCGGCGGGGCGAACGAGGAGATTCAGTGAGCGTCACGGCAGCCAAGGGGTTCACGGCAGCGGGCATCGCCGCCGGAATCAAGGAGAGCGGCGGCCCGGATCTGGCCCTCGTGGTCAACAACGGACCCCGGCTGGCCGCCGCGGGCGTCTTCACGTCCAACCGCGTCAAGGCGGCGCCCGTTCTCTGGTCGGAGCAGGTCCTCAAGGGCGGAGTCGTGGGCGCCGTCGTCCTCAACTCCGGCGGCGCCAACGCCTGTACCGGCCCCAAGGGCTTCCAGGACACCCACGCCACAGCAGAGAAGGCGGCCGAGGTCCTGGGACAGAACGCGGGGGAGGTCGCCGTCGCGTCGACCGGGCTCATCGGGCTGCTGCTGCCGATGGACAAGCTGCTGCCGGGCATCGAGCAGGCCGCCGGCGAACTCTCCGCGCACGGTGGGGAGAAGGCGGCCATCGCCATCAAGACCACCGACACCGTGCACAAGACCGCCGTCGCGGGCGGCGAAGGCTGGAGCGTCGGCGGGATGGCCAAGGGTGCGGGCATGCTCGCCCCCGGCCTCGCCACCATGCTGGTCGTCCTCACCACGGACGCCGACCTGGAGAGCGGGACGCTCGACAGGGCGCTGCGCTCGGCCACCCGCACCACGTTCGACCGAGTCGACTCCGACGGCTGCATGTCCACCAACGACACGGTGCTGCTGCTCGCCTCGGGTGCGTCCGAAGTGACGCCCGGCCACGAGGAGTTCGCCGAAGCGGTCCGTACGGTCTGCGACGACCTCGCCCGCCAGCTGATCGGCGACGCGGAGGGCGCGAGCAAGGACATCCGTATCGAGGTCGTCAACGCCGCGTCCGAGGACGACGCAGTCGAGGTCGGCCGCTCCATCGCCCGCAACAATCTCCTCAAGTGCGCCATCCACGGGGAGGACCCGAACTGGGGCCGGGTGCTCTCCGCGATCGGCACCACCGCGGCCGCGTTCGAGCCCGACGCGCTCAGTGTCGCCATCAACGGCGTCTGGGTCTGCAAGAACGGTTCGGTGGGCGAGGACCGCGACCTCGTCGACATGCGGTACCGCGAGGTGAAGATCACCGCTGACCTCGCTGCGGGCAGCGAGTCCGCCGTGATCTGGGCCAACGATCTGACCGCCGACTACGTCCACGAGAACAGCGCGTACAGCTCATGAGCACTCGTAAGCACACCGCACTGCCCAAGGCGCAGACTCTCATCGAGGCCCTGCCCTGGCTGACGCGTCATCACGGCAAGACCGTCGTCATCAAGTTCGGCGGCAACGCCATGGTCGACGAGGACCTGAAGGCCGCGTTCGCGCAGGACGTCGTCTTCCTGCGGCACGCCGGTCTCAAGCCGGTCGTGGTGCACGGCGGCGGTCCGCAGATCAGCGCCCAGCTCGACCGGCACGGCCTGGTCAGCGAGTTCAAGGCCGGGCTGCGGGTGACGACACCCGAGGCGATGGACGTCGTACGGATGGTCCTCGCCGGCCAGGTCCAGCGAGAACTGGTCGGACTGCTCAACCAGCACGGCCCGTTCGCCGTGGGAATGACCGGCGAGGACGCGCACACCATCACAGCGGTACAGCACTTCCCGCAGATCGACGGCAGGTCCGTGGACATCGGCAGGGTCGGCGAGATCACCGGGATCGACACCGGCGCGATCCAGGCGCTGCTCGACGACGGCCGTATCCCGGTCATCTCGTCCATCGCCCGCAGCGCTCACGACAACCATGTCTTCAACGTCAACGCCGACACCGCCGCGGCTGCGCTGGCCGCCGCGCTGAACGCCGAGACCCTGATGGTGCTGACCGATGTCGAGGGACTCTACGAGGACTGGCCCCACAGCGACGACGTCATCAGCAGGCTCACCGCGAAGCAGTTGGAGATGCTGCTGCCCGAGCTCGCCAGCGGAATGGTCCCCAAGATGGAGGGCTGCCTGTTCGCCGTACGGAACGGTGTCACCACCGCTCGCGTGATCGACGGGCGGGTCCAGCACTCGATCCTGCTGGAGATCTTCACCGACGAGGGCATCGGCACGATGGTCGTGCCCGACAGCGAAGAGACCGACACCGAGACCGCCACCGAGGGGGAGTCATGACCCACCAGGAACTCGCACAGCGCTGGCAGGGCGCGCTGATGGACAACTACGGCGTCCCGAAGCTCTCACTCGTGAGCGGCTCCGGCGCGACCGTCAGGGACGCCGACGGCACGGCCTACACCGACTTCGTCGGCGGTATCGCGGTCAACGCGCTCGGCCACGCCCATCCGGCGGTCGTCGACGCGGTCTCGCGGCAGATCGCCTCACTGGGTCATGTGTCCAACCTCTTCATCGCCGAGCCGCCCATCGCGCTCGCCGAACGGCTGCTCCAGCTCTTCGACCGCCCGGGACGCGTGTACTTCGCCAACTCGGGCGCGGAGGCGAACGAAGCCGCCTTCAAGATCGGCCGGCTGACCGGGCGCACCCATATGGTCGCCACCCAGGGGGCGTTCCACGGCCGCACCATGGGGGCGCTGTCGCTCACCGGGCAGCCCGGAAAGCAGAACGGCTTCGAGCCGCTGCCCGGAGTGGTCACCCACGTTCCCTACGGCGACGCGGACGCACTGCGCGCGGTCGTCACCGAGAACACCGCTTTCGTGATCATCGAGCCGATCCAGGGGGAGAGCGGCGTCGTGGTCCCGCCCCGGGACTATCTCCGGGCCGCCCGCGAGATCACCCGTGCCACCGGCACACTGCTGGTGCTCGACGAGGTCCAGACCGGCATCGGCCGCACCGGCCAGTGGTTCGAGTACCAGGCACACGATGGTGTGGAACCCGATGTCGTCACGCTGGCCAAGGGCCTGGGCGGGGGACTTCCGCTCGGCGCTGCCGTCGCTTTCGGCCCGGCGGCCGAACTGCTCCGCCCCGGTCAGCACGGCACCACCTTCGGCGGCAATCCGGTCGCCTGCGCTGCCGGACTCGCGGTCCTGGACACGATCGCCGCCGACGGAATCCTCGACCGGGTGAAGCGCATCGGGGAGAAGCTGCGGGAGGGAATCGAGTCGCTGGGGCACCCGTTGGTCGGGCACGTCCGCGGTGCCGGTCTGCTGCTGGGTATCGTGCTCACCGAGCCCCGCGCGGCGCAGCTGCAGCAGGCGGCTCAGGACGCCGGTTTCCTGGTGAACTCGCCCGCCCCCGATGTCGTACGGCTGATGCCGCCGCTGATCATCGGCGACAACGAGGTGGACGCGTTCCTCCAGGCGCTGCCGGGCGTCCTCGACCGGGCGAACGGGGAAGAGCGATCCGCAGAATGAGGCGACGATGACCGAGGCGCAGGAAACCGAGCACAACGGACCTTCGGTCCCGCAGACCCGTACGGCCCGCCACCGGCGGATCGTGGACATCCTCAACCGCGGTCCGGTCCGCTCGCAGAGCCAGCTCGCGAAGCTGCTCGCCGACGACGGGCTGAGCGTCACTCAGGCGACCCTTTCCCGGGACCTCGACGAGCTGGGAGCGGTGAAGATCCGCAACACGGGTGGGGAGCTGATCTACGCGGTGCCGAGCGAGGGCGGATACCGCACCCCGCACGCGCCCCTCGGCGGATCGGCCAAGGAAGAACGGATGCGCCGGCTCTCCGCGGAACTTCTGATCTCAGCGGAGGCCTCGGCCAATCTGGTCGTACTGCGAACGCCACCCGGTGCTGCCCAGTTCCTCGCGTCGGCCATCGACCAGGCCGAACTGCACGACATCCTCGGCACGATCGCGGGTGACGACACGCTCATGCTGATCAGCCGCGATCCAGCAGGCGGGCAGGCGCTCGCGGACCATCTGCTGCGGCTGGCTCAGAACCCTCGCTGAGCCCGCGCGGGTCCTCCGGCCGGCCTCAGTACCGGGTCAGCGCAGTCGGGCCCCAGCGGGTGCCGATCGCGATGTGCGGGCGCCGGGCCGGATCGGCCCAGGCCAGGATGCGGTCCATGGCGGCTGCCGGCACGGACACACAACCGGCTGTCGCGCCGCGTCCGTTGACATGGAGGAATATTCCGGCGCCCCGCCCGCGCGCCGGATCGGCGTAGTTGAAGCCGATCACCATCGCGCGGGCGTACTGCGTCCGGTAGCGGGCCAGATGCTCCGCCTCGGCCGCCCGGCAGTCGGCGGGCAGTGGCTCCACCCACCGGTTGTAGCTCGTGGAGTCGTTGTCCTCGCACCACCAGGAGCGGTCGTCGACGCGCCGGTACGGGTAGCGCGTGCCGGCCGGAGCCGCGTCGGTTCCGAAGGCGTACGGCAGCTCGTACAGGCCGGTGGGTGTGGTGTCGGTGCCCTGCTTGCGTTGCCGGCCCTCGGCGAGGCCGTTGGCACCGAAGCGGGCCGGGGCGGATCCCGACTTCACCCAGGTGCCCGCCCGCAGGCTCCACCAGCTCAGCGTGCCCGTGGTGGAACCGGTGTCGGCGGCCTCGGCGGTGAGCAGCTGGGTGCCGTCGCCGGCGTCGGCGAGTGTCTCCGGGAGAGGCGGAGCCTCGTAGGGGTGTGCCGCGACCGAGCCGGTGAGGGCCAGCAGGGCAAAACCGATCAGCATAGATCTGCGCATGCCAGCACCGTATGCACCGTCGCGGCGTGGCGCCCCCGGATGTGCTCCGTACGGGCCACTGCCCTACCCCGCGGGTGAGCCGTCCGGAGCCGGCTGACCCGAACGGTCGCCGAGCGGTTCGGTCTTCCGGGAGCGATGGGCCATGGAGGCCGCGACCAGCGCACCCGAGATGTTGTGCCAGACCGAGAAGATCGCGGCGGGCAGCGCGGCCAGCGGGCTGAAGTGGGCGGTGGCCAGAGAGGCGGCCAGGCCGGAGTTCTGCATGCCCACCTCGAAGGCCATCGCCCGGCTCCCCGGCCTGCCGAGCCGGGCCACCTTGCCCGCGCCGTAGCCGAGCAGCAGTCCGAGACCGTTGTGCAGGACCACGGCGAGGAGCACCATCGCCGCCGCGGACTTGATCGTCTCGGCGCTGCCACCCACCACCACGGCGACGATGACGGCCACCGTGGCGGCGGACAGCCAGGGCAGGGCGCCCAGAAGCCGGTCTATGTACCGGCCGGCCAGGAACCGCACGGCCAGTCCCGCGAGGACCGGAAGCAGCACGGTCTTCAGGATGTCGGTCATCATCGAGCCCGCGTCGACCGGCAGATAGGTGCCCGCGAGCAGCAGTGTCAGCGGAGGCGTCACCAGCGGGGCGACGATGGTGGAGACCGTGGCCACCGAGACCGACAGCGCCACGTCCCCGCGCGCCAGATAGGTGACCACGTTGGACGCCGTACCGCTCGGTGCGCAGCCCACCAGGATGACCCCGGCAGCCAGCTGCGGTGACAGATCCAGGGCGTGCGCGATCAGCCAGCCGAGACCCGGCATGATCACGTAGTGCGCCACGAGGCCGAGCCCCACGGCCCAGGGCCGTTTCGCCACCCCCCGGAAATCCACCGCGGTCATCGTCAGGCCCATGCAGAACATGACCACGCCGAGGAGGTACGGCACGGACACTCCCCAGCCGGCGAAGGCGCCTGGCGAGGCCAGGCCGATCGCCCCCGCCGCGAGGACGAGAAGGGGAAACACGGTGACCGCGCGGCGTGCCGCGCGATCGGTGGTGTCGGCGGGCTGAGGGGGAGCTTGTTCGGTTCGCACGCCGCGATGGAACGCCTGCGCCGCCCCCTGCCGCAACACCGTCTCGTTATGTGGTCCTTACACGGATAGTGCGGCCAGCCGGTGAGCGAGCGGATCGGCACCCAGGAAGGCGACCAGCTCAGCGAGGCCGGGCGCCGTGGCGGGGCCGCGCCGGGTGACCGCGTACGCCGCGGCGGCGTTGGCCCCGCGCGCCGCGGAGAGCGGATCGAGGCCCCGGCTCAGCAGGGCGAGAAAGGCACCGACATGGGCGTCTCCCGCACCATTGCTGTCCACCGCTTCCACAGCGAAGCCGGGCACATGGACCGGCGCGGTCCCCGGCGCAGCCAGCCAGCAGCCGTCCTTGTCCGCGCGCACGAGTACACCCGCGCCCGGCGAGAGCCGCTCCCGCAGGGCTGCCGCGGACCGCGCCGGATTCTCGTGGCCGGTCATCAGCCGTCCCTCGCGGGCATTGCAGCTGAGCCAGTCGGTGCGCGCGAGTACCGGGTCGAGCACCGCGGCGGGGATGCCGGCCACCAGCGGCGCGGGGTCGAAACAGACCGTGACCCCGGCCGGCAGCCGGGCGGTGAAGCGGGAGAGCAGGGGACCGTTCACCGGCATGACCAGGCCGTATCCCGACAGCTGTACCAGGTCGTCGCCGGTCAGCAGGTCCGCCACCGCGTCCAGTTCGGCCCCGGTGAGCCGGGAGTCGACGCCGAAGCTCGTGACGAACGTGCGCTCACCCCCGGAATCCACCAGCGCGACACAGAATCCGGTGTCCCCGTCCTCGCGCACCGGCAGCAGCGTCCGCACCCCCTCGGCGGCCAGCGCCTCCCGTACGAGATCGCCGTGCGGCCCCGTGCCGTGCAGGCCGGCGTACGCCGCCTCCGTACCGAGCCTGCGGGCCGCGACCAGGGTGTTGAAGCCGCCGCCAGCGGTCCGGTCGGTACGTGTACCGATGACGTCGCCGCCGCGTTCGGGCAGCGCGGGGACCTCGATCACCAGATCGACGATGACGTTTCCTGCGAGAACCAGTCGCGGCTTCATCGGACGGCCTCCTCGAGTGCGGGCGTGGTGACGGCGGTCACCGGCCGGTTGCGCCCGAACACCCCGTAACCGGCCGAGCCGACCGCCATTGAGATGGCCCAGCCCAGGCCGTTGGCGCCGAACCAGCTGCCGGCCAGCGGGCCCGAGAACCACACATCGTCGGTGCCCGTCGCGGCACGTGTGAAGAGCAGTCCGGCCACGATCGCGGCAACCCAGCTGAGCACGGCGGGCAGGTGGAAGCCGCCGGTGTACCAGTAGCGGCTGGTGCGGCCGGTGTTCATCAGGCTCGCGGCGTCGTAGGTGCGGCCGCGCAGCGTGTCCACGGCGATCACTCCGATCCAGGCGGAGATGGGGACGGCCAGCAGGGTCAGGAAGGTGGAGAAGGGGCCGTAGAAGTTCCCCGCGATCAGCATGAAGTAGATGCCGCCGAGGAACATCAGCACGACGTCGACCAGCACCGCGGCGGCCCTCGGCACCTTCAGCCCCAGCGTGATCATGGTCAGGCCCGCGGAGTAGGTGGACAGGTGGTTGGACATCAGCAGCCCGCCGAAGGCCGCGATCAGATACGGGACGGCCATCCAGGACGGCAGCATGGCGTTGATGGCGGCGACCGGGTCGGAAGCCGTGGCGAGCGCCGGGTCGCCCGCCGTGAGCAGCGAACCGAGTGAGATCAGCAGCACGAGCGGGATGCCGGCGCCGAACGCGGAAGCGGAGATGAGCCGGCCGCCCGGGACGGAGCGCGGAAGATAACGCGCGTAGTCCGCGCCCGCGTTGGCCCAGCCGATACCGGTTCCCGCGGCGATGAAGCCGATTCCGGCGATCACCCCGCTGGTGGGGCCGGCGGGGGCGGCCAGCACCTCGGACCAGTCGACTGTCGCGACGAGGAAACCCATCACGACGAGGTTCAGTACGCCGAAGAGGACCGTGGCCCATTTGTTGATCCACATGATGGTGGCGTGGCCGAGGCCGCTGATCAGCAGGGTGCACGCGATGAACACCAGGAGACAGACCACGGTGAGCGGGGTGTTGCGTGCCACCCCGAAGGCCACGCCGAGCAGGGCGAGCAGGGCGTACGCGGCGGTGGTCGTGGTGATCGTCTCCCAGCCGACCCGGCTCAGCCACGTGATGAGCGTGGGGCCGGCGTTCCCGCGCTGTCCGAAGACCGCCCGGGAGAGGGTGAGCGCCGGAGCGCCGCCCTTCTGCCCCGCGATGCTCAGCGCCCCGACCAGTGCGAAGGAACCGAACGAACCGAGCACGGCGACCAGCACCGCCTGCCAGATGTCGAGGCCGCGGAAGGCGACCAGCGTCGCACCGAGCGGCAGCCCGAGGAGGGAGATGTTGGCGGCGAACCAGGTCCAGAACATCTGGCCCGCGTGGCCATGACGCTCACTGTCGGGGACCGGCTCGATCCCTCGGGTCTCTACGGTGCCGACGCGGTCGTTCTTCGCTGAAGCGGCCATGACGGGACCTCCTTACGCAGTGCTCGGGTGGAACGGACGGATCGGGGGAGTTCAGCGGAGGGAGAGCAGCCGGATCGTCAGCGGCTCGAGATCGAGCCCATTGACCGCGCGCAGTGTGCGTACGGCATCGGCCGGCAGCCCGCTGAGCCCGTGCACGGAGCCGGCGATCGCGCCCGCCACTGCTCCGATGGTGTCGCTGTCACCGCCGAGGTTGGCGGCGAGCAGGGTGCTGCGCCAGGGGTCGCCGCCGGTCAGAGCGAGGACGGCGAAGGCGGCGGGCACGGACTCCTGGGTGGCGACACTGGTGCCGATGAGCGCGACGACCCGGTCCAGCGCCGTCGTTTCGTCGAGGCCGCGCACCAGTTCGCGGGCCCAGCCGATCCGGGCGGAGACATCTGCCCCGGCGATCCAGTTGCCGCGTTCGGAGCCGGCCCGTGCGGCGGCGATCGCCGCTTCGAAGGCTTCGTCCAGAGTGCCTCCGCCGACACCTGTGCTCACCGCGGCCGCCACGGCTGCCGCTCCGGCGATACCCACCGTGGTGTCGTGGGTGACCTGGCAGGACTCGACGACGCGGTCGAGCAGGACGGACTGCGGACCGGCGGCGAAGGCGATACCGACCGGGGTGACCCGCATGGCTGCGCCGTTGGTGGTGCCGTATCTGCCCGCTTCCCTGATGTCGGCGCCGCCCGCCACCGCGTCCAGAGCCGCCTTGGTCGAGGGGCCCAGCAGATCGAAGGAACCCTTGGCCCTCATCTCCTTCTCCCAGGCGAGCAGTTCGCCGGCGAAGCGGATTGGGTCGATGTGCCCGCCGCCCTCGGCGAGCAACCGGCCCACGATGACGGCCTGGTCGGTGTCGTCGGTGACCGAGCCGGCCGGCATCCCGGCGCTCACCGGATTGTCGGGCTGCGCGGCTTCGAAGCCGGTGACGTGTCCGTAGACACGCACCACGTCCTGGCGTGACATGACCTGGGTGGGCATGCCCAGGGCGTCCCCGAGCGCGAGCCCGTAGAAGGCGCCGAGTGCCCGGTCGAGCGTGTCGCGGTCGGTCATACGTGGCCTCCTCGGCCGGTGGTACGGACGTGCAGCTGGAACCGGGACGGATCGAGAAGACTGGTGACCTGCTCGACGACGGAGCCGTCGGCGGCGCGGAACACCTGGGACTGCCGGAGGAACGGTTCGCCGGGAGAGCGGCGCAGCGTGGCGGCGTCGGCTTCGCCGATGCCGGAGACCGAGATCCGCGCCTCGCCCGAATCGGCGATGCGCCCGGCGGCGATGAGCGCCGTGTTGAGGGAACCGTCACCGAGACCCCGCTCGGGCAGTCCGACGAGCGGGCCGACCGACGGGACCCGGCTGCGCTCCAGTGAGATGCCCTGCCCGCCGGGGAGTCGTCTGACCCGGTCGAGGGCGATGAACTCCGATGCCTCCAGGCCGAGTTCACCGGCCAGCGCCAGATCGGTGAACGTTTCGAACCGCAGCACTTCGGTGGTGAGCACGGTTCCCTGGTCGGCGAGCGCCTGGGTCCAGCCCAGGCGGTTGTCCAGGGGCGTCCCGTCGAACGTGACGAAGGAGCCGATCCCCGCGTGGGTGGCGATCAGCCCCTGCTCGCCGAGCGCGTTCAGCGCCTGCCGCACGGTGGTGCGGCTGACCCCGAAACGTTCCCGCAGGGTGTGCTCGCCGGGCAGTTTGGTGCCGTCGGCGTGCACTCCGGCGCGGATCTCCTCGGCGAGGATGTGCGAGACGCGATGATGTTTGTGAACCTGTCCAGGCATGTCTGAACGCTAAGCGGAGCGGATCGCTCCTGTCCATGGGTTCCGCCAGATTCTTTTCCGGGGCCGAGACGGAGAGCGGCCGGGCGGGCTCGAGGAGGGCGTGCGGGCAGGGCTGCGCGGGCCCGGGCAGGGCGTGCGGGCAGGGCCCGGGCGGGCCGGGGGAGGGTGTGCGGGCGCGAGAAAGGACCGGGGGAGCCCCGGCCCTTTCGGTTTGTCCTGCGCTATCGCTCCCCCGGGGCCGTGCCGTTCTCTCCGGCAGGGTTCTCCGCCGGCCCCGGTACACCGCTCAGTGCGGGGAGCGGCAGCGGCAGCCCCGGCAGCCCGTCGATGCTCCGGGCGATGTATTCCTTCTTCTCGAAGTACTGGCTGAGCGAGGTGTCGTCCTCGCGCTCGAACCTCCTGGCGTGCAGGTCGCGGTCCTCGTCGTACGACATGAAGGGAACCGCGTAACCGCAGGTGTCCCTGATCAGCTCGGCCGTCACCACGATGATCGCGCGAAGCCCGTGCCGAGTGGCGTCGACGCCGGGGAAGTGCGGGATCAGTTCGCCGAAGCGCGGGTCGTCACGGAAGACGGGCCGGCCGCGGCCGTGTATCCGCACGATGGTGGGGGGTCCCTGGAAAGCGCACCACATCAGGGTGATGCGGCCGTTCTCCCTGAGGTGCGCGACGGTTTCCGCATTGCTCCCGGCGAAGTCCAGATACGCCACGGTCCGCTCGTCGATCACCGCGAAGGAGCCGCTGACGCCTTTGGGGGAGAGGTTGACCGTGCCGTCGCCGTCGAGAGGCGCGGTGGCCGTGAAGAAGATGTGCTGCTCTTCGATGAAGGTTCTGAGTCGTCCGTCGATGCGCTCGTACGTCTTTCCCATGGGAGTGATTATCGTCCTGCGGTTCACTCGATGGTGTGCGTTCCGAGTGGTGGGACAGCCCTCGGGTCTCAGGGTTCACGGGTCTGCCGCCGCGCCGCCCGGGCCGCGCCTCACCGGCAGCTTTGACAAAACATACGGAGCATTGCATAGTTATACCTATCAGTGATTGCACCGTAAGGAGAAACCCGTGACCGAGCGCGTCGTACTCGCCTACTCGGGAGGCCTGGACACCTCCGTCGCCATCGGCTGGATCGCCGAGGAGACGGGCGCCGAGGTCATCGCCGTTGCCGTGGACGTCGGCCAGGGTGGCGAGGACCTGGACGTCATCCGCAAGCGGGCCATCGCCTGCGGTGCCGTCGAGGCCGAGGTGGCCGACGCCAAGGACGAGTTCGCCGACGAGTACTGCCTCCCGGCGATCAAGGCCAACGCCCTGTACATGGACCGCTACCCGCTGGTCTCGGCGCTCTCCAGGCCGGCGATCGTCAAGCACCTCGTCGCCGCCGCCAACAAGCACGGCGCCACCACGGTCGCTCACGGCTGCACCGGCAAGGGCAATGACCAGGTCCGTTTCGAGGCCGGTATCACCGCGCTCGGCCCCGACCTCAAGTGCATCGCGCCGGTCCGTGACTACGCGATGACCCGGGACAAGGCGATCGCCTTCTGCGAGGCGAAGAGCCTGCCGATCGCGACATCCAAGAAGTCCCCGTACTCCATCGACCAGAACGTCTTCGGGCGCGCCGTCGAGACGGGCCTTCTCGAGGACATCTGGAACGGACCGATCGAGGACGTCTACGAGTACACGCAGAACCCGTCCGTTCCGCGCGAGGCCGACGAGGTCGTCATCTCCTTCGAGGCCGGCGCACCGGTCGCCATCGACGGCAAGGAAGTCACTGTCCTCCAGGCGATCCAGCAGCTCAACGAGCGGGCAGGGGCCCACGGCGTCGGCCGGATCGACATGGTCGAGGACCGGCTCGTCGGCATCAAGTCCCGGGAGATCTACGAGGCGCCGGGCGCCATCGCGCTGATCACCGCGCACCAGGAGCTGGAGAACGTCACCGTCGAGCGTGAACTGGCCCGCTACAAGCGGCAGGTCGAGCAGCGCTGGGGCGAGATGGTCTACGACGGTCTCTGGTTCTCGCCGCTCAAGCGGGCTCTGGACGGTTTCATCAACGAGGCCAACCAGTACGTCACGGGCGACATCCGGATGACCCTGCAGGGTGGCCGCGCGGTGGTCACCGGACGGAAGTCCAGCGAGTCGCTGTACGACTTCAACCTGGCGACCTACGACTCGGGCGATACTTTCGACCAGTCCAAGGCGCAGGGCTTCATCGAGATCTTCGGCCTGTCGTCGAAGATCGCCGCGCGGCGTGACCTGAAGGCCTGATCCCCGCCCCGGCACCGACACGTGACGACCGCCTCCCCGATCCTCCGCGGCGGGGAGGCGGTCGCGTATATCCACCCTCTTGAGGAGTACTCAGTGAGCAGCAATACCGGTGATGTCCGGCTCTGGGGCGGTCGTTTCGCCGACGGCCCCGCCGAGGCGCTGGCGAATCTTTCCGCGTCGGTCCACTTCGACTGGCGGCTCGCGCCGTACGACATCGCCGGATCCCGCGCGCACGCCCGCGCCCTGCACAGGGCAGGCCTGCTCACCGAGGACGAACTGGCGCGGATGCACAACGGTCTCGACCGGCTCGAGGCGGATGTGGCGGACGGTTCTTTCACCGGGACCGTCGCCGACGAGGACGTGCACTCCGCACTGGAACGCGGTCTGCTCGAGCGCGTCGGCCCCGAGCTCGGCGGCAAGCTGCGGGCCGGCCGGTCCCGCAACGACCAGATCGCGACGCTCTTCCGGATGTACCTGCGGGACCACGCCCGCATCATCGGCGGCCTGATCGCCGACTTCCAGGACGCCCTGGTCGGCCTCGCCGACGCACACCCGGATGCCGCCATGCCCGGTCGTACGCACCTGCAGCACGCCCAGCCGGTGCTCTTCGCCCACCATGTGCTGGCTCATGTGCAGGCCCTGTCCCGGGACGCGGAGCGGCTGCGCCAGTGGGACGAGCGGACCGCGGTCTCGCCCTACGGATCGGGCGCGCTGGCCGGGTCCTCGCTGGGTCTGGACCCCGAGGCGGTCGCCGCGGACCTCGGCTTCGAGCGCGGCTCGGCCGGCAACTCCATGGACGGCACCGCTTCACGTGACTTCGTCGCGGAGTTCGCCTTCATCACCGCGATGATCGGCGTCAACCTCTCGCGGATCGCGGAGGAGGTCATCATCTGGAACACGAAGGAGTTCTCCTTCGTGACCCTGCACGACGCCTTCTCGACCGGCTCGTCGATCATGCCGCAGAAGAAGAACCCGGATGTCGCCGAACTGGCGCGGGGCAAGTCGGGCCGGCTGATCGGCAACCTGACGGGGCTGATGGCCACCCTCAAGGCCCTCCCGCTCGCATACAACCGTGATCTGCAGGAGGACAAGGAGCCGGTTTTCGACTCCTGTGACCAGCTGGAGGTCCTGCTCCCGGCGTTCACCGGGATGATGGCCACCCTGACCGTCCACCGGGAGCGTATGGAGGAGCTCGCCCCTGCGGGCTTCTCACTCGCCACCGACATCGCCGAGTGGCTGGTCAGGCAGGGCGTGCCGTTCCGGGTCGCGCACGAGGTGGCCGGCGCGTGCGTCAAGGAGTGCGAGCAGCAGGGGATCGAACTCGACCAGCTCAGCGACGAGCAGTTCGCGAAGATCTCCGGCCATCTCACCCCCGAGGTGCGTACGGTCCTGAACGTCCCCGGCGCTCTGGCCGCCCGCACCGGCCGTGGCGGTACCGCACCGTCCGCGGTCGCCGTGCAGCTCGTGGAGGTCAAGGCCAACCTGGTCATCCAGCACGCCTGGGCGTCGGCGAAGAAGTAGCTGTTCCTGTGGCGTCCGGCACCTCACCCGGGGTGCCGGGAGCTGTTGCCGGTGATCGTGGGTAGAGGTGAAGGAGACCGCAATCCCACCGATCCGCGCAGGGAGCCCCGCCCATGCCCTTCGCCCGCCTCAAGGCAGCGACCACCCCGACGGCCCACATCGGACTCGGCCTGGCGGCCGTCGGCAGGCCCGGATACATCAACCTGGGACGTGACCGGGACCTGCCTGCCGAGCGCACCCCCGAGATGCTCCTCGAACGGACCCATGAGCTGCTCGACGCCGCTTACGCGCAGGGAGTGCGCTACTTCGATGCCGCACGGTCCTACGGACGCGCCGAAGCGTTCCTCTCCGACTGGCTGCGTGCCCGCCCCGCGGTCCAGGACGTGGTCATCGGCAGCAAGTGGGGCTACACGTACACCGCGGACTGGCGTACCGACGCGGAGGTCCACGAGGTCAAGGACCACGGCGTGGCGACCTTCGAACGCCAGCGCACCGAGACCGGGATGCTGCTGGGGGAGCGGCTCGATCTCTATCAGATCCACTCCCTGACCGCCGGGAGTCCCGCCCTCACCGACACCGCACTGCACGCCCGGCTCGCCGAGCTGGCCGCCGGTGGTGTGACCATCGGCTTCTCCACGAGCGGTCCCGATCAGGCGGACACCATTCGGGCGGCCCTCGACGTCACGGTCGACGGCAGCCCCCTCTTCGGCACCGTCCAGAGCACCTACAACCTGCTGGACACGGCGGCGGGCGATGCCCTGGAGGAGGCCCATGAAGCGGGCCTGACCGTGATCGTCAAGGAAGCGGTGGCGAACGGCCGACTGGCCGGACCAGCGGCGCCGGCCCCGCTGCGCGACATCGCCGAGGAAACCGGCGCGACCCCCGACGCGGTCGCTCTGGCGGCCGTCCTCTGCCGTCCCTGGGCGGGTGTTGTCCTCTCCGGAGCCGCTACCACGGCCCAGCTGTCGGCCAATCTGCATGCCGCGGTGGTCGACCTGGGCCAGGAACAGCTGGACCGTCTGGGCGAACTGGGGGAGGAGCCCGCCGCGTACTGGCAGCAGCGTGCCAAGCTGCCCTGGAGCTGAGCGGCCCGCCCCGCCTGCGCGGTGCCGGTCGCCGCACAGCGCAGGCTCCCCGGGCAGTGTCCGGCGCCCGGTGCCGGTTCAGGAAGGATCGAACAGGGCGCTGACCGACTCGCCGTTGTGGATGCGCCGCACGGCCTCGGCCAGGGCCGGAGCGATCGAGAGCACCGTCAGCTTGTCCGGGCGGTCACCGGCCGGTATCGGCACCGTGTTCGTGCAGACGATCTCCAGCACGTCGCTCTGATCCGCCAGCCGCTTGAGAGCTCCCGCGGCGAACAGCCCATGGGTGCAGGCCACCCTGACCGAACGCGCCCCCAATTCGCGCAGCCGGTCCAGGAGTTCGAGCATCGTGCTGCCCTTGGCGATCTCGTCGTCCAGGACGATCACATCACGGTCGGCGACCTCGCCGATGACGGCGCTGATGGCCACCCGGTCGTCGGCGAAGCGCTGCTTGGCCCCGGCCGCGACCTGCACACCGAGGAGCCTGGCAAAGGCCGCAGCCTCCTTGGCGTTGCCGAGGTCCGGAGAGACGACCGTGGTGCGGGACAGATCGTAGGTGCGGAAGTGGGCGGCGAGCTCCCGCAGCGCGTGCAGATGATCGACAGGGCAGGAGAAGAACCCGTGCACCTGCGGTGAGTGGAGGGTCAGGGCGAGCACCCGGCCCGCGCCGGAGTTCACCAGCAGGTCGGCCACCAGCCGGCCGCCCAGGGAGATACGCGGGGCGTCCTTCTTGTCCGAACGGGCGTAGGCGTAGTGCGGCATCACCACGGTGATACGGCCCGCCGACGCGCCCCGTGCCGCGTCGCACATCAGCAGCAGCTCGACGAGGTTCTCCTGAACCGGTGCGACCAGCGGCTGGATCAGGAACACGTCGCGTTCCCGGCAGTTGGCCTGGAGCTGGACCTCCAGGCAGTCGTTGGCGAACCGGTTGACCCGCACCGGGCTCAGGGGGACTCCCAGGTGCGAGCTGACCTCTGCGGCCAGTTCGGGATGGGCGCTACCGCTGAATACAGCGATATCTCGCACGAACCGCTCCTCGCTGCTGAGTACTGCGCGGGCATCGCGTCCAGGAACCGGTCCGGGGAACCGCGCCGAACCGGCGTTGCGTACTCAGCCTAGCGGGAGCGCCCCTCCCGTTCCCGTCCCGGAGTTCACAGAAGGGCAGTTCACCGGGCGGCAGCAGCGCACCGGCCGGACCCCGCCGCCTCACACGAACGGCTGCACCCGTCCGGAGCCAACCCGTACAGGCCCGGCAGGACCCGGATCCGAGGACGGCCGGGGCGAGCTCCGGCGGGTGCCCCGGCCCTATCGAATGAGACAATGATGTCTCATTCGGGGTATCGTCGTCTCATGACCGTTGACCGGGATCAGGTGCTGCGTACCGCCGCGGCGCTTCTCACCCGCAAGGCGACCGCCACCATGGATGAGGTCGCCAGAGCTGCCGGCATCGGCAGAGCGACCCTGCACCGGCACTTCGCGGGGCGGGACGCGCTGGTCAGAGCGCTGGAGGAGCTCGGTATCGCGGAGTTCGAAGCAGCGCTCGACGCCGCGCGCACCGGCGAGGGCCCGGCCGTCGCCGCATTGCGGCGGTTCATCACGGAGGTGGAGCCCGCTGCCGGACTGCTCGCTTTCCTCGTCACCGAGAACCAGCTCTTCGAGGGCGAAGAGGTGAACGAGGGCTGGGCGAGGCTGGACGCCCGGGTCTCCTCGATATTCCGGCGCGGGCAGGAGCAGGGCGAGATCCGGATCGATCTGTCCCCGGCCTGGCTGACCGAGGCGCTGTACGGGCTCATCGGGACCTGCGCCTGGGCGATCCAGGACGGCAGGGTGGCGGCCAAGGACTTCTCATTCATGATCGCCGAGTTGCTGCTCGGCGGAGCACAGCGGAGCGTGGAGCAATGACCAGTAGCGACGAGCCCGGGCACCGTCTCGGCCGCTGGCTCGCCCTCTCCGTCCTCGTACTGGCCGTGCTGCTGGTCGCGGTCGACGCGACCGTACTCGGCCTGGCCACCCCCTTCCTCAGCGAGGATCTCAAGCCCTCGGGCACCCAGCTGCTGTGGATCGGTGACATCTACTCCTTCGTCATCGCGGGACTGCTCGTCTCCATGGGCAGCCTCGGTGACCGGATCGGCCGGAAGAAGCTGCTGCTCACCGGTTCTGTCGCGTTCGGCGGAATCTCCGTGCTCAACGCCTACGCGACCAGCCCCGAAATGATGATCGTCGCCCGGGCGCTGCTCGGTGTCGCGGGTGCCACGCTGATGCCGTCCACCCTCGCGCTGATCCGCAACATCTTCCACGATCCCAAGGAACGCAGCCTGGCGGTGGGTATCTGGGGCGCGGCCGCATCGGCCGGCACGGCGGTCGGTCCTGTCGTCGGCGGATTCCTGCTGGAGAACTTCTGGTGGGGGTCGGTCTTCCTGATCAACCTGCCGGTGATGGCCGTGCTCGTCGTGGTCGGTATCAAACTCCTGCCCGAGTCGCGCGATCCCGCCCCCGGACCGTGGGACCTGGTCAGTGTGCTTCTCTCGCTGGTCGGTGTGATGGCGGTGGTGTACGCGGTGAAGGAAGCGGCGGTCGAAGGCTTCCGCTGGGACATCCTGGGGGCCGGGGCCCTCGGCTTGCTGGCCCTGTACTGGTTCGTCCGGCGGCAGCTGACGCTGGAATCGCCGCTGCTCGATATGCGGCTGTTCCAGCACCGGGGGTTCTCCGGAGCGGTACTCGCCGACCTGCTGACCATCCTCGGTCTCTCGGGTCTGGTCTTCTTCCTCTCGCAGTTCCTCCAGCTGGTGCAGGGACGCTCGCCGCTCGATGCCGGGCTGATCGAACTTCCGGCGGCGGTCGGGGCGGTGAGCACCGGTCTGATGGCCGGCTATGTGGCCCGCAGGGCATCGGTACGCAGCGCGGTGGCCGGGGGTCTGTCGGCGGTGGGTGTGGCACTCGCCGGCTGTGTGTTTCTCAACGCCTCCACCGGCGTCGTGGTTCTGGGGCTGTCGCTGTTCGTCGGCGGCCTCGGGGCGGGCCTCTCCTTCACGGTGACCTCCGACGTCATCCTCTCCAGTGTTCCCAAGGAACAGGCGGGAGCGGCGTCCGGGGTGTCCGAGACGGCCTACGAACTGGGTGCCGCGCTCGGCATCGCGCTGCTCGGCTCCGTGGTCACCGGGATCTACCGCGGTTTCTCCGTCCCGCAGGGCGTCACGGCCGATGAAGCGGTCGCGGCGCACGAGTCGCTGGGCGGCGCGGTGGAAACGGCGCAGGCGCTCCCGCACGACCAGGGTGCCGCGCTGCTCTCATCGGCCCAGGACGCCTTCACGCACGGTTTCCAGGCGGCGGCCGGGGTGGGCTCCGCCGTCATCTTCGCCACCGCGTTGACGGCCTGGATCCTGCTGAAAGGGCAGAAGCTCGGCATCTGAGCACCGGGCGGGAGCGGTAGCGCACGCACCGGACATACGCCGGAGGACCGCCGCATCGTGCGACGGTCCTCCGCTGTACGGTGCCGTGGTCAGGCGGCCTTGGCCTTGGTCGCGTACATGTCCACGTACTCCTGGCCGGACAGGCGCATCACTTCGGCCATCACCGAGTCCGTCACCGCACGCAGCACATAGCGGTCTCGGTCCATTCCGTCGTAGCGGGAGAACTCCATCTGCTCACCGAAGCGGACCGTCACCTTCCCGGGGCGCGGCAGTCCCGAGCCGCCCGGCTGGATCCGGTCCGTGCCGATCATCGCGAACGGCACCACCGGCGCGCCGGTCATCAGGGTGAGCCGGGCGATGCCGGTGCGGCCGCGGTACAGCCGGCCGTCGGGGGAGCGGGTGCCCTCCGGATAGATCGAGAAGGCCTTGCCGTCCTCCAGCACCTGACGTCCTGTCATCAGCGCCGCGACGCCGCCGCGCCCGCCGTCGCGGTCCACCGGGATCATGCCCACACCGGTGAAGAACCAGGCCATCAGCCGGCCCTTGACGCCCTTGCCCGTGACGTACTCGTCCTTGCCGATGAAGAAGACCTGACGGTCCAGGCAGATCGGCATGATCATCGAGTCGATGAACGTCAGATGGTTGCCCGCGAGGATGACCGGACCCGTGCCGGGGATGTTCTCGGCGCCCTCCACCTGTGGGCGGAACATCAGGCGCATGATCGGTCCGAGCACTGCCTTGATGAGCGCGAGTCGGGACAACGGTTCCTCCGGAGTCGTGGCTGGGCAGCCGCTATGAAGTATGTGCAGGTGAGGACGATACTCGCGAGCTGAGTGCGCGCGCACATCGGGTTCATCCACCCGATACACAGTGTTGACGTGAGTTTCCACCGTGTTGTGTCCAGATCTACCACCACGCTATGCGCTGCTGCCTACCATCGGGCACTTCACGCTTGACAGGTGCGGGACATCACACACATGGAGGAGCGGTCATGACACAGGGTATGGACAGGCGCCCCGGCAGGCGCACGGTGCTGGGTGCGGCGGTGCTGGGGGCAGCCGCCGTCGGCCTCTCCGGCACGGCGCGCGCCGCAGGGCACGGTGCGCCGTACAGGGAGCTGCCGGTCCCCACGGTCATCGGCCACCGCGGCACCGCGGGATACCGTCCCGAGCACACCATCGGCTCGTACCAGCACGCCCTGGACCTCGGCGCGCACATCATCGAGCAGGACGTGGTGCCCACCAGGGACGGGCATCTGATCTGCCGCCACGAGAACGACATCAGCGCGACGACGGACGTGTCAGCGCACCCGGAGTTCGCGGACCGCAGGACCACCAGGACCGTTGACGGCGTCCCCGTCACCGGCTGGTTCACCGAGGACTTCACACTCGCCGAGATCAAGACACTGCGGGCCAAGGAGCGGATTCCGGGCAACCGGCAGCACAACACGCTCTACGACGGCCGCTGGTCCGTGCCGACCTTCGCCGAAGTGCTGCGGTGGGCGGAGCAGGAGGGCCGCAAGCGGGGCAGGCCGGTCTGGCTCTACACCGAGACCAAGCACCCCACTTACTTCCGCAAGCGCGGCCTCGGGCTCGAGGAACCGCTGGTCGCACTGCTCCGCCGGTACGGCCGCGACCACCGCAACTCCCCGCAGTTCCTGCAGTCCTTCGAACCCGGCTCCATCCAGCGCCTGTCCCGGCTCGTCACCACGCCGGCCGTGGTGCTGCTCTCCACCCCCGACAGCCGGCCGTGGGACTTCGTCGAGGCGGGCGACCCGCGCACGGTCGCCGATCTGCAGAGCCCCGGAGGGCTGAAGTGGATCGCCTCCTACGCCCAGGGGATCGGTCCCACGCTCGACTCGGTCATCCCGAAGGACGCCGCGGGACGGCTGACCGAACCGACGTCACTGGTGCGGGACGCCCACGCCCAGGGCCTGCTGCTCCACCCCTACACGATGCGGAACGAGAACACCTTCCTGCCCGCGGACTTCCGGCGGGGCACGGACCCCAACGCCTACGGCGACGCATTCGGCGCCTTCCGGGCGTATTTCGCAACCGGTATCGACGGTGTCTTCTCCGACAACGCCGACACCGCGCTGCTCGCGGCCGCCGACTTCGGCGACCGCTGACGGCTGCCGGCCCTCCCCATACGGGTGACATACGGCCGCCCCGGCAACTGTGCACCGGCGCGCCCGCGTCACGCCCGGCATGGATCTCGTAACCGAACTGAGCCCGCTGCTGGCCGCGGAGGCGGCGGCCGAAGCCTTCGCGGCCGGGGTCGACCCTGCCGATCTCGAACAGGCCGTCTGGGTCAGGCTGCTGGAGCAGACCCCGGACGAACCCAGGCGCTGGGTGCGCTCGGCGGTCCGCGCGGAGGCGCGGCTCGCCCGGCGGCAGGCTCGGCGGGAACTGCCGTACGCCGTCGAGCCCTCCGCCGCCGCCGAGGCGCGCCCGGAGCCGTCCGCCCTGGCCGCGGAGCGGCGCCGCGCGGTGCGGGCGGCGGTCGGCCGGACACCGGGGCGCTGCCCCGAGGTACTGGCCGCGATGCTCTCCCCGGCCGACCCCACCTACCGGGAGATCGCCGGGGAGTTGGGTATGTCACAGGGCAGCCTGGGGCCGGTTCGTTCCCGTTGTCTGAGTTGTCTGCGGCGGATGCTGACGTCGGAGGTTGCGGTGCCCGGCCGGTGGGGAATGGAGCGATAGACAACCGGTGGAACAGGTGAGCGGGAGGCATGCACACATGGGCATGAGCGTGACCATCTCAGCGGCAACGGCACAGGACGCCGAGCAGATTCTGAAGCTGCAGTACCTGTGCTACCAGAGTGAGGCCGAGCTCTACGGCGACTACTCCATCGAACCGCTCACCCAGACCCTCGACGGGCTGCGGGCCGAACTCGCCGAAGGGCACGCGCTGGTCGCCCGGCTCGGCGACGAAGTGGTTGCATCGGTGCGCGGCTGGATCGATGAATCGGGCACGGCCCGCATCTCGAAGCTGATCGTGCATCCGAGGATGCAGCGCCACGGTCTCGGCGGCCGGCTGCTGACCGCCATCGAGGCGCGCTTCGCGTCCGAGCCCTCGGCGAGGCGCTTCC
The DNA here is from genome assembly GCF_036088315.1 of Streptomyces sp. NBC_00344. NCBI lineage: Bacteria > Bacillati > Actinomycetota > Actinomycetes > Kitasatosporales > Streptomycetaceae > Streptomyces > Streptomyces sp. NBC_00344. The sequence continues at coordinate 5,862,640 of NZ_CP107996.1, forward strand.
AGCTGTTCACCGGCCACCGCAGCGAGGGCAATCTCCGGTTGTACCGCAGCCATGGCTATGTGCCGGTGTCCACCGAGCAGGCAGGACCGGCCCTGAGGATCGTGACGATGGAGAAGGAGGCGGCGGCCGGGGCGTTCGTGAAGAGCGCCTAAGGGCTGGGCACCGGCGTCCGACCGGCAGCGCCGGCCTTCCGCAACCAGAGCATGCCGAGCACCGGGAGGATCACCGGGATGAAGAGGTAGCCCATCCCGTAGTCCGACCAGACGGTCGCGTCGGGGAAGGCGCCAGGATCGGCCAGCGTCCAGGTGCCGACCACGAGGACGAAGACCAGCTCGGCGGCGCAGCAGACGAGTGCCGCCCTGCGGGCCTTCTCGCCGCCGCGGACCAGTGAGTAGGTGATGAAGCCGTACACCACTGCCGCGACGGCGGACAGGGTGTAGGCGAGCGGGGCCTTTCCGAAGTCCATGATCATCTGGACGATCGAGCGAGACGCCGCGGCGACCGTGAACACTCCGTAGAACCAGACGAGCACCCGGCCCGGGCCGGTGCCCAGCTCGTACCGGGGCTTCTCCTCAGCTGCGGTCATCGTCAGTTTCCCCAGATGTCGTAGAGCCGGACTTCCAGCACGGCCAGAACCACAGCGCCGGCGGCCACCGTGACCGAGCCCCAGCGGGTCCGCTCGGTCAGCGAGAGGAACCCGGCGGCGGGGACGGCCGCGAAGGAGCCGATCAAGTACGCGATGAAGATCGCCTTGCCCTGGTCGGGCTGCTCGCCGCGGGCCAGTTGCACGATGCCGAACACCAGCTGCACCAGCGCGAGTGCGGACACCACGGCCATACCGATGAAGTGCCAGTCCTTGGTGGACTGGTCCCGGTAGGCGGCGTGGCCGCACCAGGCGGCGAGGGCGAGCGCGGTCACGGAGACCGCGACCGTCAGGGCGTCGAGCATGGAGTTGAGGATATTACGGGCCGAAGAACCCGCTGCGCGCGCCCCGGAGCGGTGGGGCCGGAGGTCGTGGCCTTGGCCACAGCCGGGCGGCGCGCGGCCGGCCGCCGACACCCGGGCGGAGCTCGGTCCTCCGGCATCGTTGCAGGTCGTGAGGGGTCGCGGGGCGCGCGACGCCGGCCGTGAAAACCGTCCACGGCCGTCCGCTATGCGGACGCGGGTGATCGGGCCGCCGGCCGGTCTGCTTTACTTGGCGCATGACCACAACGAGCAGCCGCACCCTTGCGACCGAGGCGATCACGACGCCCGGTGCTCGCTGTATGTGTCGAATGCGTACTTTCTGAGGGTCCCCGCCCGAGTCCCGCGCCCCGAAGCGGGACCGAGAGCCGAACCGCTCCCTGCGCGTACATCCCCCAGGTATGCCGGCGAGTTCGCCCCGGACACGACACGTCTTCCGGTTGCCACCGGTCACGGCCGTGCCGCCTTTCAGATGAATGCCCCGTGCCCGGCGGAGACTGCGCCGCGCACTCGACAGTGATGGATTTTCTGTGATCACCACTACCGGCCTGACGAAGGTCTATGCCTCGCGCGGCCGTGAGGTCACCGCTCTGGACGGCGTCGATCTGCACGTCCGCGAGGGCGAGGTGTTCGGCGTGATCGGTCAGAGCGGCGCCGGCAAGTCCTCGCTCATCCGCTGTGTCAACCTGCTGGAGCGCCCCACATCGGGCACGGTGAGCGTCGACGGGATCGACCTCACCGCGCTCGGCGGCCGCGGACGGCGGGCTGGACAGGAGCTGCGCTCGGCGCGCAGCCGGATCGGCATGGTCTTCCAGCACTTCAACCTGCTGTCCTCGCGCACCGTTCAGGACAACGTCGAGCTGCCGCTGGAGATCATCGGGATCTCCGGCAGGGACCGCTCGCGCAGGGCGCTCGAACTCCTCGATCTGGTCGGTCTCGCCGACAAGGCGAAGGCCTACCCGGCGCAGCTCTCGGGAGGCCAGAAGCAGCGCGTCGGAATCGCGCGGGCCCTCGCCGGTGACCCCAAGGTGCTGCTCTCCGACGAGGCGACCTCCGCGCTCGACCCCGAGACCACCCGCTCGATCCTCCAGTTGCTGCGCGACCTGAACCGCCGGCTCGGGCTGACCGTCCTTCTCATCACCCACGAGATGGAGGTCGTCAAGTCGGTCTGCGACTCCGCCGCGCTGATGAAGCGGGGCAGGATCGTGGAGTCGGGGACCGTCGGGGAACTCCTCGCGACGCCCGGCTCCGAACTCGCCCATGAGCTGTTTCCGGTCGGTGGCGAACCGTCCGGCCCCGACCGCACAGTCATCGACATCACCTTCCACGGCGACAGCGCAGGGCGCCCGGTGATCTCCCAGCTCTCCCGTACGTACAACATCGACATCTCGATCCTGGGAGCCGCGATGGACACCGTCGGCGGCCACCAGATCGGCCGGATGCGCATCGAACTGCCCGGCCCCTTCGAGGAGAACGTGGTGCCCATCGGATTCCTGCGCGAGCAGGGCCTCCAGGTCGAAGTGGCCGATACGAAGTCCGGCGCCGCCCCGGCAGCGCTGGTCGAGGAGGGTGTCAAGTGAACTGGTCCGAGATGCAGCCGCTGCTGTCCCAGGGAACCACCGACACCCTCTACATGGTGCTGTGGTCGACGCTCGTCACGGTCCTCGTCGGGCTGCCGCTCGGCGTGCTCCTGGTCCTCACCGACAAGGGCGGACTGCTGCAGAACCGCCCGGTCAACAAGGCCGTCGGCGTGATCGTGAACATCGGGCGTTCGCTGCCGTTCATCATTCTGCTGATCGCCCTGATCCCCTTCACCACCCTCGTGGTCGGCACCTTCATCGGCCCGACCGCGATGATCGTCCCGCTGGCGATCGGAGCGATACCCTTCTTCGCCCGGCTCGTCGAGACGGCGGTCCGCGAGGTCGACCACGGGCTGGTCGAAGCGGTCCAGTCGATGGGCGGAAGCGTGCCCACCATCGTGCGCAAGGTGCTGCTGCCGCAGTCGCTGCCCTCGCTGATCTCCGGAGTCACCACCACCGTCATCGTGCTGATCGGCTACTCCGCGATGGCCGGTGCGGTCGGCGGCGAGGGCCTCGGCTCCAAGGCGATCACCTATGGATACCAGCGCTTCGAGAACGACTTCATGATCGCAACGGTGATCGTGCTGGTCGTGATCGTCACCGTGATCCAGCTGCTGGGCGACGGCGCGGTACGGCTCCTGGAGCGCCGGGGCCGCACCTCTTCGTAGAACTTCTCTCCCCCAGAGCCCGCACTCCTTGTCCGGGCGTCTTTCCGCACCACCAGAAAGAGGCACTTTTCGTGCGTAACTCGATCAAAATAACCGTGTCCGCCGCCGCCACCGCCGCACTGGCCTTCGGCCTCACCGCCTGCGGCACCTCGTCCGACCCGTCGAGCAAGCCGGAGGGCGCGGACGCCGACACGAGCAAGGCGCTGGTCGTCGCCGCCTCCCCGGTCCCGCACGCGGACATCCTCAACTACGTCAGGACGCACCTCGCGGCGAAGGCCGGCCTCAAGCTCCAGGTCAAGGAGTTCACGGACTACGTGCTGCCGAACAGGGCCACCCAGAGCGGCCAGGTCGACGCCAACTTCTTCCAGCACAAGCCGTACCTCGACGACTTCAACAAGAAGAACCACACCACCCTGGTGCCGGTCGTCAGCGTGCACCTGGAGCCGCTCGGTCTGTACTCCAAGAAGGACAAGGACCTCGCGTCCGTCAAGCCGGGCCAGACGGTCGCGGTCCCCAACGACACGACCAACGAGGGCCGCGCGCTCAAGCTGCTCGCCGACAACGGTCTGATCAAGCTCAGGTCCGGAGTGGGCCAGGACGCCCAGCTCTCCGACATCCAGGACGCCAAGGGCCTGAAGTTCAAGGAGCTCGAGGCGGCCACGCTGCCGCGCGCCCTCGCCGACGTCGACGCGGCGGTCATCAACGGCAACTACGCCCTCGACGCGAAGCTGAAGCCGAGCAGGGACGCGCTGGTGCTGGAGAAGGCGGCCGGCAACCCCTACGCCAACCTCCTCGTCGTCAAGAAGGGCGGCGAGCAGGACCCGCGCGTGCAGAAGCTCGCCAAACTCCTGAACTCCGCTCAGGTGAAGAAGTACATCGAGGACAAGTACCAGGGCGCGGTCATCCCCGCCTTCGGAGCCGTCAAGTCCTGACACCCGTACGGTTCTTGTGGACCGGGGCCCCGCATACCCTCACGTGGTACGCGGGGCCTTCCCGCGGCCACCCGGCCATGCGGAGCGCGGTCCCCATGCTGCATGCTGTGCCTTTACGTCGGTCCCGGCCATGGAGCAGCGCATGACGACCACCTTCCCGGACATCTCCATCAGCACGGACCGGCTGGTGCTGCGCCCCTTCGAGGAGTCGGACATCCCGCCGCTGGTGGACATGATGAACGACGAGATGGTCACCACCTGGACGTCGGCGCCGCACCCCTACCAGCGCATCGACGGTGAACGCTGGGTCCGCAGGATCGCTCCGGCGGAGCGCAGCTCCGGGCGCGGCATCGTTCTCGCGGTCACCGAGTTCCTCACCCAGCGGCTGGTGGGCACCATCCACCTGCGTGCCACCGACCGGCGTACCCTCGCCACCGAGGTCCGCTACATCACAGCGCACTGGGCGCGCGGTGAGGGCTATGCCACCGAGTCGGTGCTCGCCATCGCCCAGTGGCTCTTCCGCGATCAGCACTTCGAGCGCATCGAGCTGCGCACCCCCGCGGACGACACCGCGGCGCAGCAGGTCGCCCAGAAGATCGGCTGCATCAGTGAAGGCGTCCTGCGCAATGCCTGGATAGCGCGTACCCAGACCGAGGACGGCGGCTGGACCGACATCCGTACCGATCTCATCGTGTGGAGCCTGCTCCCCGAGGACCTGGACGGGGTCGCCGAGCAACTGGCCGACGCGAACGGCTACGGAACCTTCAACGACTGGAACTGACCCCCTCGTCCCGGCTCTGCCGCAGCGGGTACCCTCAAGTGCCCTTCCTGTCCCACTCCACCTGCAACAACACCAGGAGACTGACGACGATGGCCGACCGGGTCACGGTGATCGGCTGGGACGGTTCGCCCCTGACCGCAGCCGCCAGGTCCGCCCTCTCCGCGGCCACGCTGGTCGCCGGGGCCGCGCATCACCTCGCGCTCCCCGAAGTACCGGCCGGAGCGGAGAGAATCCGCCTCGGCAGTGTGAGCCTGGCCGCCCGGCGGATCGCGGGCCACCGCGGCAGCGCGGTCGTACTGGCCGACGGCGACCCCGGCTTCCACGGTGTCGTGCGCACGCTGCGCGTGCCCGAATACGGCCTCGAGGTCGAGGTGGTGCCCGCCGTATCGTCCGTCGCCGCGGCCTTTGCCCGGGCCGGGATGCCCTGGGACGACGCGGAGGTCGTGGTGGCGCACCCGCGCACGCTCCGGCGTGCCGTCAATGTGTGCCGGGCGAACCCCAAGGTCGCGGTTCTCACCTCACCCGGTGCCGGGCCCGCCGAGCTGGCGCTGCTCCTCGAAGGTGTGCACCGGACCTTCGTCATCTGTGAGGAACTCGGCACCGACCGCGAGGAAGTCACCGTGCTGACCTCCGACAAGGCCGCCGACCACGCATGGCGCGACCCCAATGTGGTCATTGTCATCGGTGGGGCAGGCAACGCCGACGTCCCGGTCGTACGGGGCTGGGCACTGCCGGCCGCCGAGTACGGAGAAGGGCTGGGCAAGGGCGAGCACGCCGGCCTGCGCGCGGCCCAGCTGGCCCGTCTCGGCCCGGCCACCGGCGATCTGGTCTGGGACATCGGCTGCGGCAGCGGGGCCCTTGCGGCCGAGGCGGCCCGTTTCGGCGCCGCGGTCATCGCAGTCGACGCCGACCCGGAGGCCTGCGCCCGTGCCGATGCCGTGGCCCGGCACTTCGGCGTTCAGCTGCAGGTCGTCCACGGCCGCGCACCCCATGTACTCGAGCGGCTGCCCGAGCCCGATGTCGTACGGATCGGGGGCGGGGGAGTGGCAGTTGTGGTCGCCTGCGCCGACCGCAGGCCCGCGCGCATCGTCACCCACGCGGGCACGCGGGACGAGGCCGAGGCGCTCTGCGCCGCCCTCGCGGACGGCGGCTACGTCGTCGAATGCGCACTGCTGCAGTCCGTCGGCCTCGACACCGGTTCCTGGGCCGAGAAGGAGCGCTCCGTAGTGTTCCTGGTCTCCGGCCGGCGTCCGGAGAGCGGCCCCTGACCCTCCCCCGGAACAGCGCGGGGTAGGCTGGCCGACTGTTGTACCGCAGCTGGAGGTTCGGCGCTTCGTTCGCCAATGTCCGGAAAAAGGAACCGTTTTGGGGCCTGATGTGGTACGGCGACACCGGGGGACGCGCAACGTGGCGCAGCCCACAGCGAACCCGGGCAGGAACCACTGCCCGGCGCTGAACGACCGTGACAATACTGAGTGTCCGCAGGCCTTTCGTGCCGCGCGGCGCGCCCGCTCGTTGTTCTCAGTACGGGCGTCCCGGTAAAGGGCTGAAGGAGCACTATGGATGGGCGAGGGGTACGCATGACCGACACCGGCCAGATCCCGGGCGAGGGACAGCCGGAGAGCGCAGGCGCGGTGGAGCAGCCGGGCAGCCCCGCCCCCGGCGTCTACCCCTACCTCGACCCCTCCGAGACTCCCACCGAGGACGACGATCTGCTGCTGATGCCCGGCGCACAGGGTGCCTGGAGCGAGCCCCAGCCGCAGTTCGAGCAGCAGGCGGCCGAGGCCGTGGCGCCGATGCCCGAGCCGGGCGCGCACGAGACCGGCGGCCGCGACACCGGGTCCGTGGACCTCGGGGCCGTACGGGCCCCGGTGGCCCAGCCCGCGGCCGCGACGACACCACCACCGCTGCGCAGGCCGCTGCATCTGGGCCCGCCGGTGCCCGACACATCGGGTGGTGTGGTGCGTTCGCTGGCCGACCGCGGTCCCACCGCGCCCCCGGCGCCCGCGGTCCAGACACCCCCGGTACCCGTACGTGAGGCCGGGCAGCAGACCCTGGGCCCGGAGTACCTGGACTTCACCCGCGCCGATGAGCCGGTGCTCCCCGGTCCGCAGCTCGGCGAGATTCCTCCGCAGGCCGCGACGGCCTGGGCCCCGGAGCCGGCGGCGCCCGTCCAGGACGGCGCGCCGTCCGCTGCTCAACTGCCGCACGCATCCCCGCAGAACCTCGTCGGCGCGGCAGAAACGGTCGCTCCCGAGCCTGCGGCCGCCCCCGCCGGGACCCCCGCGGGTCCGGTGCCGGACACCGCAGCCCCGCACCCCGCAGCCGCACCTGAGCCGTACGGCTCCGCGCCCGTTGCGGCGCCCGAACCGGAGGCCGCCTTCGGCCTGGCCGAGGATCCGATCGCTCCGGCGGCATATCCGGCCGCTGCGCCGGCCACCGACATGGCCGCCCCGGACTTCGCCACGGACATGACCGCTCCGGCCGGCCCGCCTGCCCCCGCCGAGTACCCGGACGGGCAGATCGCCGGCTCTGTCCCCGGACAGGGCGGTACGAACGGTGCCGCACCTGTGCAGCCGCCGGGGTCAGGTGCGGAGCCGACCGTGCAGCCCTCCGTGGAGCTGCCCGTCGTGCCGGTGACGGTGCCTGCCGCGGAGGCGGCCGATGACCCGTCCGCCGGGGCCGCCACCGAGCCCGCGGCCGAGCCGGCGGCGGAAACCACAGCCGAGTCCGAGTCCGCCGTCGTGTCCGCTGCCCTGCCTGAGCCGCCGGCCGAGCCCGAGCCCGTCCAGGAGTCCGCCCCGGTCGCGGCGGCCGCCCCGGCAGCGGAGGCCGCGCCGGCCGATGCCGTCGGCCAGGAGGCCGTGCCCGTGCCCGATGCGGTACCGATAGAGACCGGGGATCAGCAGCAGCCGGAGCCGGCAGCGGCTGCCGTGCCCGCTCCCCGTCACGGGGAGCCGGCGCCGAACGCCGTCGCACCCGTGGTGATGATCCCGGAGCAGGGGTCGCAGGCGGGAGCATTGTCCGACGCTGTGGCCGGGCCGGTTGCCGTGACGGAACCCGTCGCCGTGACCGAGCCCGTGGAGGCGCCGCTTCCCGAGTCCGCCCCGGAGGCCGGGCCCGTGGAGGTCACATCGGATGCCGGACCCGAGCCCGTCCGCGCCGCCGCCCCTGCCTTCGACGACGCCGAGCGCGAAGCCGTGCTGCGGGTCATCCGGGAGCGCCGGGACATCCGTAACGGTTTCCGCAGCGACCCCATCCCGCACGAGGTGCTGCTACGCGTCCTCGAGGCGGCGCACACCGCGCCGAGCGTCGGCCACTCCCAGCCCTGGGACTTCGTCGTCATCCGCTCGGCCGAGACCCGCCGTTCCATGCACGAGCTGGCGCAGCGTCAGCGTGAGGCCTACGCCAAGTCGCTCCCCAAGAGCCGTGCCAAGCAGTTCAAGGAAATGAAGATCGAGGCCATCCTCGACACCCCGGTGAACATTGTCGTCACCGCGGACCCCACCCGTGGCGGCCGCCACACCCTCGGCCGGCACACCCAGCCGCAGATGGCGCCCTATTCCTCCGCGCTCGCCGTGGAGAACCTCTGGCTCGCCGCCCGCGCCGAGGGCCTCGGAGTCGGCTGGGTCAGCTTCTTCGACGAGCGTGAGATGGTCCGTGCCCTCGGACTGCCCGAACATCTGGAAGTCGTCGCCTATCTCTGCGTGGGATACGTCGACGAGTTCCCCGAGGAGCCCGAGCTGATGCAGGCGGGCTGGTCCAAGCGCCGCCCGCTGTCCTGGGTGGTCCACGAGGAGACCTACGGCCGCCGAGCCCTGCCCGGCGAGGAGCCGCACGACCTCCTCCAGGAGACGATCACCAACATCAGGCCGCTCGACGCCAAGGCGCTCGGCGAGGCGTGGGAGCGCCAGAAGCGGATGACCAAGCCCGCCGGTGCGCTGGGCATGCTGGAGATCATTTCCGCGCAGCTCAGCGGACTCTCCCGGATGTGCCCGCCGCCGGTCCCGGAGCCCGCGGCTGTGGCGATCTTCGCGGGTGACCACGGGGTGCACGCCCAGGGCGTCACCGCGTGGCCCCAGGAAGTGACCTCCCAGATGGTCGCCAACTTCCTGGGGGGCGGGGCCGTGTGCAACGCCTTCGCCAACCAGGTCGGTGCCGAGGTCTGCGTCGTCGACGTGGGTGTCGTCGGAGATCTCCCCGCCACCCCGGGACTGCTGCCCCGCAAGGTCCGGGCCGGAACGGGCGACTTCACCACCGGCCCCGCACTCACCCGCGAGGAGGTGCTGGCCGCGATCGAGGTCGGCATCGAGACCGCCCGTGACCTGGTGGCGGCCGGCAACAAGGGACTGCTCACCGGAGAGATGGGCATCGCCAACACCACCGTGTCGGCCGCCCTGATCTGCGTGTACACCGGACAGGACCCGGCCGAGGTCACCGGCCGCGGTACCGGGATCAACGACGAGATGCACGCGCGCAAGGTCGATGTGGTCCGCCGCGCACTCGAGCTCCACCAGCCCGACCCCACCGACCCCATCGGGGTACTCGCGTCGGTGGGCGGCCTGGAACACGCCGCGCTGGTCGGCTTCCTGCTCGGTGGCGCCTCACTGCGTACACCGGTCATCCTCGACGGGGTGAGTGCCGGAGCCGCGGCGCTCGTCGCCCGCGCGATCGCCCCCGAGGCACTGGCGGCCTGCATCGCGGGCCACCGCAGCGCCGAGCCCGGCCATGTCGCCGCCCTGAACAAGCTGGGGCTGCGCCCGCTGGTCGACCTCGACCTCCGTCTGGGCGAAGGCACCGGTGCGCTGCTCGCGCTGCCCGTGGTCCAGAGCGCGGCCAGGGCGATGCACGAGGTCGCGACGTTCGACTCGGCAGGCGTCACGGAGAAGTAGCACGGCAGTCCGGGCGAGGGGCCGGGGCAGCAGGTCCCGGCCCCTCGCCCAGTGCCCCACGCAGGGGGAACGTAAAGTGTCCCCGGGGCTGTCACCCCGTCCCACCAGCCGCTTCACCGACGCAGCGGCGCCCGTCGCACCACTCCCCGCGCGAGGAGCCAGCCACGCCATGGCCGAGCACGTCGAGTACCCCGCCTACCCCGTAGGTCTCCGCCTCTCCGGGCGGCGCGTCGTCGTGATCGGCGGCGGCCAGGTCGCCCAGCGGCGCCTGCCCACCCTCATCGCGGCCGGCAGCGACATCGTCCTGGTCTCTCCCTCGGCGACGCCGTCCGTCGAAGCGATGGCCGAGGCGGGCGAGATCCGCTGGGAGCGGCGCCGGTACACCGAAGGCGACCTGACCGACGCCTGGTACGTCCTGATCGCGACGGGCGACACCGAGGCGAACGAACGGGTGTCCGCGGAGGCCGAGCGTAACCGGATCTGGTGCGTGCGCAGCGATGACGCCGAAGCCGCCACAGCATGGACGCCGGCCACCGGGCGCAGCGAGGGGGTGACCGTTGCCGTCCTCACCGGCCGTGACCCGCGCCGTTCGGCGGCGGTACGCGACGCGATCGTGGACGGCCTGCGCGACGGGACCCTCGCCGCCCGTCACCACCGCGCGCGTTCGCAAGCCGCGGCCGTCGCCCTGGTGGGCGGCGGCCCCGGCGACCCTGACCTGATCACGGTGCGCGGCCGCCGGCTGCTCGCCGAGGCCGACGTCGTGATCGCCGACCGGCTCGGCCCGCGCGATCTCCTCGACGAGCTGCCCCCGCATGTCGAGGTGATCGACGCCGCGAAGATCCCCTACGGCCGTTTCATGGCACAGGAGGCCATCAACAACGCGCTCATCGAGCACGCCAAGGCGGGCAGGACCGTCGTACGGCTCAAGGGAGGCGATCCCTTTGTCTTCGGCCGGGGCATGGAGGAGGCCGAGGCACTTGCCGAAGCCGGTATCCCGTACACGGTGGTGCCCGGTATCTCCAGCTCCATCAGTGTCCCCGGCGCGGCCGGGATCCCGGTCACCCATCGAGGTGTGGCCCATGAGTTCACGGTGGTCAGCGGGCATGTCGCCCCGGACGACGAGCGTTCCCTCGTCGACTGGCCCGCGCTCGCCGCGCTGCGCGGCACCCTGGTCGTACTGATGGGCGTCGACAAGATCGCGGCCATCGCCCGGACCCTGATCGAGCACGGAAAAGCACCGGATACCCCCGTGGCCCTGGTACAGGAGGGCACCACGGCCGCACAGCGGCGCGTCGACGCCACACTGGCGACCGTGGGCGAGAAGGCCAGGTCCGAGGGTGTGCGTCCGCCTGCCGTCATCGTCATCGGCGCCGTCGTGGGTGTCGGCCCCACCGGCAAACCGCAGTAGCCGCCCGCGTGCCCAGCCGTTGGCACCCCGTCCAGGACAAGGCAGTATCACCCTGTGGCTGAACTCATCACCGTCGATGATCCGGAAGACCCCCGTCTGCGGGACTACACCGGCCTGACCGACGTCGAACTGCGCCGCAGACGTGAGCCGGCCGAGGGCCTGTTCATCGCCGAGGGCGAGAAGGTCATCCGGCGTGCCGGGCTGGCCGGGTACGAGATGCGCTCCATGCTGCTGTCGGCCAAATGGGTCGAGGTGATGCGCGACGTCATCGACGAAATGACGGCCCCGGTCTACGCGGTGAGCCCCGATCTGGCGGAGCGGGTGACCGGCTATCACGTCCACCGTGGAGCCCTCGCCTCGATGCAGCGCAAGCCGCTGCCGGGCTCCGACGACCTGCTCGGGACGGCCCGGCGCATCGCCGTCCTGGAATCGGTCAACGACCACACCAACATCGGCGCCATCTTCCGCAGCGCGGCGGCGCTCGGCATGGACGCGGTACTGCTCTCGCCGGACTGCGCCGACCCGCTCTACCGTCGTTCGGTCAAGGTCTCGATGGGCGCGGTCTTCGCCGTTCCCTACGCGCGTCTGGACACCTGGCCCAAGGGCCTGGAGACCGTACGCGAGGCGGGCTTCAGACTGCTGGCGCTCACCCCGGACGTGAAAGCGACGGCCATCGAGGAGGCCGCCCCCCACCGGCTCGACCGGGTCGCTCTGATGCTGGGTGCCGAAGGGGAGGGCCTCTCCACCCGGGCCCTGGTCGCCGCCGACGCATGGGTACGCATTCCGATGGCACACGGTGTGGACTCGCTGAACGTGGGAGCGGCCGCCGCCGTGGCGTTCTACGCGGTGGCGACGGGCCGCCCGCAGGACTGACGGACGGCGTGGGCCGCCGCAAGCCGCGGGACTGACCGACAGCGCCGCGGGACTGACGGGTGCCCAGCTCAGAACTGCTGCGCCGCGGCGATCCCGACCAGAACGATCAGCGTCACCACGACGAACACGATCAGCCTCTGCCGCATCATCCGCGGGCTGGGCCCCGGCCGCCGTCCCGCCGATGTCGGACGGGTGCCGGGCCTGGTGCCAGGACGGCTGTTCGTCCGGCCGTTGGAGCGGCTCGTACCGCGCGCCGCGGGGCGG